>NZ_JBHZCI010000015.1:0-159640 GCF_042755185.1 Streptomyces sp. NPDC059166
GCGGAGCTGACGCGAGACCACCAGTTGAGCGGGAGGCTTATCGAGCCGCCCCTCGCCGGGGGGGGGGGCCCCCCCCCCCCCCCGGGGGGCCCCCCCCGGCCCATTCGCGTGAAATCCGGGCGCATCACGCCTTCGCGGGCGTTCCGGGGCCGCCGGTTCCGAATCATGGCGTGCACGACGAGTGCGTGGAGGTACGCCGGTGAGCACGCAGCAGGACACGCCCCCCAGCGGAAAGGGGCTGTTCCGGACCAAGACGGTCGAACAGTCCATCCGCGACACGGAAGAACCGGAGCACGCGCTCAAGAAGTCCCTCTCCGCGCTCGACCTCACGGTCTTCGGCGTGGGTGTCATCATCGGCACCGGGATCTTCGTCCTCACCGGCAAGGTGGCCAAGGAGACCGCAGGCCCCGCCACCGCCCTCGCCTTCGTCGCCGCCGGCATCGTCTGTGCCCTCGCCGCGCTCTGCTACGCGGAGTTCGCCTCCACCGTCCCGGTGGCCGGGTCGGCGTACACCTTCGCCTACGCCTCCCTCGGTGAGCTGGTCGCGTGGATCATCGGCTGGGACCTGGTGCTGGAGTTCGCCCTCGGCACGGCGGTGGTGGCGGTCGGCTGGTCCGGCTACGTCCGCTCGCTCATGGACAACATCGGCTGGACGATGCCCGAGGTGCTCTCCGGTCCCGACGTGGCGAGCGGCTTCGGCTTCGACATCCTGGCGTTCGCCCTGGTGCTGCTGCTGACGGTCATCCTGGTGCTCGGGATGAAGCTCTCCGCGAGGGTGACCACGGTCGTCGTGGCGATCAAGATCGCCGTGGTGCTGATCGTCATCGTCGCGGGGCTGTTCTTCATCGACGCGTCCAACTGGTCGCCGTTCATCCCCGAGGCCCGGAAGCAGGAGGGCGGATCAGGTCTGGACGCCCCCATGGTCCAGCTGATCTTCGGCTACGAACCGACGAACTTCGGCGTCATGGGCATCTTCACCGCCGCCTCCATCGTCTTCTTCGCCTTCATCGGCTTCGACGTCGTGGCGACCGCGGCGGAGGAGACCAAGCTCCCGCAGCGGGACATGCCGCGCGGTATCCTCGCCTCGCTGGTGATCTGCACGCTGCTCTACGTCGCCGTGTCGATCGTCGTCACCGGGATGCAGAACTACTCCGAACTCTCCGTCAGCGCCCCGCTGGCCGACGCCTTCAAGGCCGTGGGGCACCCCTTCTACGCGGGTGTGATCAGCTTCGGCGCCGCGGTCGGACTCACCACCGTCTGCATGATCCTGCTGCTCGGCCAGACCCGCGTGTTCTTCGCGATGAGCCGCGACGGCCTGCTCCCGCGGTTCTTCTCCAGGACGCACCCCCGGTTCGGCACCCCGTACCGCCCGACGATCCTCCTCGGCGTGATCATCGCGATCGTGGCCGGTTTCACCAGCATCAACGAACTGGCGACCCTGGTGAACATCGGCACGCTCTTCGCGTTCGTGGTCGTGGCGCTCGGCGTCATCGTCCTGCGCCGTACCCGCCCCGAGCTGCACCGCGCCTTCCGCACCCCGTGGGTGCCGGTGCTGCCGATCCTCTCGGTGGCCGCCTCGGTCTGGCTGATGCTCAACCTTCCCGCGGAGACCTGGCTGAGGTTCGGGATCTGGATGGTGATCGGGGTGCTCGTCTACTTCCTCTACGGCCGCAGGAACAGCCGTATGGCGAAGGCTCGTTGACCCGGTCAGCCACTCGGCGGCGGCAGCGGGCGCACCGTGCGCGGGCCCACGCAGAGGGCCCCGTACGCCTCGGCCCGCCGCCGCAGTTCCCGGTCGGCGGTGACGACCACGCAGGGCCGCCGTGCCCGGTGTGCCACGGCGGCCAGTTCGGTGATCAGGTCGTCCCCGCTGCCCGGCGCGGGCTCGGCGCGGACCTCCGGGACGGACGCGACCTCGCGGGCCGCTCCCTCCACGACCAGGACCAGTTCGACCGGGCCCGGGTGGCCGGGCAGCCCGGTGGCGGCGTACGGGACCAGGGAGTCCCGTAGCCGCTCGGTCGCCCCGCGCCGGTCGCGCCACCACTTGTCGGGTACCGATCCGACGACGTTGGCCGCGTCGACGATCACCAGGGTCCGGCCGTCCGCCGCCATCCGCTCGTCCATCCTCGAAGGATGCCGGATCAGCCGCCGGTGGCCGGGGACTTCTTGGCGGACTCCGGGATCGTGCCGTCGGTACGGATCGCCTTCCAGAGGGTGCCGGCCTGCGGCTCGGCGGCGACCACGCGGTTCGGATCCTGCTTGTCGTAGGCGACCGGCAGCATGATCGTCTCCATGGACGAGGGGTCGACCCCGTTCATGGAGCGCGCGAACTCGGCCAGCGACGTCAGCGAGGCGAGCCCCTCGTCGGTGGTGAGCGACTTGGTCGCGGAGTTGGCGATCTTGTACGTGTCGGTCGGACTGCCCAGCAGGTCCTGCGACTTGATCTCCGTCAGCAGGGCCATCAGGAACTGCTGCTGGAGCCCGATGCGGCCGAGGTCGCTGCCGTCCCCGATGCCGTGCCGGGTGCGTACGTAGGCCAGCGACTGTGTGCCGTCCAGCTTGTGCGTGCCGGCGGTCAGGTCGAGGCCGGAGGACTTGTCGTGGATCGGTTCCTCCACCTTCACCGTGACCCCGCCGATGGCGTCCACCAGGTCCTTGAAGCCGGCGAAGTTGATCTCCAGGTAGTGGTCGATCCTGACCCCGGACATCTTCTCCACGGTCTTGACCACACAGGCCGGACCGACCTGTGAGTAGACGGAGTTGAACATGACCCGCTCGGCGGACGCCGTCTTCGACCCGTCGGCCTTGACGCACTCGGGCCGGGTCACCAGGGTGTCACGCGGAATGGAGACGGCGGTCGCCTCGGTGCGGCCCTCGGGTATGTGCACCACCAGCGCCGTGTCCGAGCGCGCGCCGCTGACCGCGCCGCCCCCGCCCAGTTCCTTGTTCTCCGCGCCCGCACGCGAGTCCGAGCCGAGGACGAGCAGGTTCTGGCCGCTGGTGGGCAGCTTCTCGGGGCGGTCCTCTCCGAGGGCCTTGTCGATGTCGACACCCTTGATGTTGCCGTCGAGGTCCTGGTACATCCAGTACGCCGTGCCGCCGCCCGCGAGCAGGAGCACCAGCAGCACCCCGAGCGTGATCTTGAGGCCGCGGCGGCGCTTGCGGGGCTTGGGCGCGCGCCGGGAGCGGGGCTCGTCGGGCGTCCGTGATCCGGTACCGGTGGTCTGGTCAGTCATGGGCTCGTCTGGTTCTTCCGTCGGGACGCGCTCGGCGCGTGCGAGAGGGGAGGAGAAGGAGGGCGGACAGCTCGGTGGGTGTGTGCCGGGATCGTCCCTGTGTCACGTTTCGGCCGGGCGGCGTGCACGCCTCGAAGTCGCATTCTGTGATAGGAAGCACCCTGAAATCGACCTCTGTCGAGTATTATTGTGACACCAGTTGACGCTTTGAAAGCGAAAACGGTCATTCGAAGAAAAACCACGGGACTCCGCCCATCGCCGTTCGGCACCGGAGGAAGTACTCGGTGAAGAACGGGCGGGGAGCAATGGGGTTGCGCTCAGGACGCAGGCGTGCCGGTCACTCCGACGGGAGGACCCCTCCCGCGGCCGACGGGCTGTCCGCCCCGGCACACCACCCGGCGGCAGTCGCGCCGCGCAGAGCCGGATGGCTGGTGCCGGATGCCGGCGGCCGCCTCACCGCCTACGCGGTCGGCAGCGACGGCGGGCTCGTGCGCTGGACGGAGTCCGCGCACTCCTACGACTGGTCCGGTCCTGAACTCGTCCTGCCCGGAACGGACCTGCTGCCGTATCTCTGTGTCGCTCCCGGTCCGCAGGGCTATGTCGACCTGTTCGCCGTGCGCCGCGGAGGCGCCCGGACGCCCGTCGAGATCGTCTTCGCCTCCCAGTACCAGACCGGCCGTCCGGTGACAGGCTGGCACTCGATCGGAAACCCGCACACGGATCCGGCCCAGGCGGCGGCCATCGGTGCCCCGGTGGCCGTGGCCGACGGCGACGGCGCGGTCCACGTCTTCGTCCGCAGCGCCACCGGTGGGGTGTTCACCCGTCGCCGCAGCGGCGAGGGGACCTGGGGCAAGTGGACGGCGATGCCGTGCAAGCGCGTGCGGGAGGGCATCTCCGCGGTCGTCACCCGGTCCGGCCGGGTCGAGCTCTTCATGCCGGCGGACAAGGGCGTGTACGTGTGGCGCCAGGAGAAGCCCGGCGGTTCCCTGGACCGTTCGCCCAACCTCGTCTTCATCGCGCGCCCCGAGACGGCCTCCGGCACCGAGTCCTACGACGACAGGGTGACCCACTTCTGGCGTGACGACGCCAGCGGAGAGGTCGTCGCCTACCGGGTGCCGGAGCCCGGCGGTGCGGACGTCGCCCCGGCTCCGCTGCAGGGGCGTTCGGGGCGCGGCCCCCTCGCCCTCTCCCGCTGCGCCGTGGACGGATACGACTGCACCGTGCTCGCCCAGACCGAGGAGACGGGCACCCTCGCGGTGACCGCCTACCCGACCGAGACCGAATCCGCGGGCGCGTGGTGGGCCGACACCCGCGAGCGCTGCGAGGGCGTGCCCGCACTCGCCCGCGACCGTGCCGGCCGGCTCGTCGTCGCCGTGATCGGCGGGGAGGGCCGGCTGAGTGTGAGCAGGCAGCGGGCCGACCGGCAGGGCCTGGCGCTCGAGGCCTGGCTCCGGCTCTGAGCGGACCGCCCGCGAGGCGCGGCGCGGAGGACGGGCGGGGCCCGTCTCCGGAGGGGGCTTCGGGTACACGGGCCGCTACCCGTCCCTCTCGGACACCCGGACGGAGAGCTCGGTGTTGGCGGTGTAGTAGGGCTTGACCAGGACGTCCGGACCGTCGCCGGCCTGCACCACCGCGTTCGGATAGGTGAAGACGCCCTTCACGTCCACCACGTCGGTGAGGAAACGCCCCAGCCGCGCGACCACGGGGTCGTACCGCCTGCCCACCCACAGGTCCCACAGCTCGTGCCGGTCGACCAGTTGTTCGGCGAGATCGGCGGCGGGCAGCGCGAAGGAGAAGTCCCCGGCGCCCGACGAGCCACCGGAGAGCCAGAAGCTGTGATCCCCGCTCCCGCGCCGGCGCATCAGCAGCAACGGCTCGGCGTCGCCGAAGTCGCAGCCGTACAGGAAGCCCCGGATGTGGAGCACGCCCTCGGTGACCCAGACCTCGGTCGCCTCGGCGTGGCGCTCGCGCGTCCAGGTACGCAGGGCCAGGTGACCGCTCTCGGTGGCGTAGGGGAGGTGGACGACCGTGGACCCGGGGCCGGTGGCCACCGGGCCGAAGCCACGCAGGTCGAGTGCGCCCGGACGCACCTTCGCGGGCTTGCCCTCGCCCGTGTCCAAATGGACGTCCCAGCGGCCTTCCGGCAGCACCGCGGGGTCAGGGGGGACCACCGCGGTGTAGAGGTGCGGTCCCAGGTGCGGGGCAGCGGCCAGGGGCAGCCTGACGGGCCGTTCGCCGCGTGCCGCCTTGCGCCTGCGCAGCACCAGCGCGAGCCCCTCGTGGCCCTCGCGGACGCCCGCCAGATGCAGGCCGACGAGGCCGTCGGGCTCCACCGAGCACCCCACGGTGATCTCCGCGGCGGGGCGGGACTCGCGGCGGGCGCGCCGGGACATCCTGATGACCTTCTCGAAACGCCCGGCCGCCGCCTCAGGCCCGTATCGGAAGGAGTCCTCGAGGGCCTGGCGGCCCATCTTCGCCCGGCCCGCCTCGTCCTCGACAAGACGCAGCAGCGCGTCGGCGAACGAGTCGACGTCGTCGACGGGGGTGAGAAGGCCGTTGATCTCGTGGCGGACCATCTCCGACGGGCCGCCGGGGCAGTCGGTGGAGACGACGGGCAGACCGCAGCGCATCGCCTCGGCCAGGGCGATCCCGAAGGATTCGCGGTCCGAGGTGCCGGCCGCGATCGCGGAGGCCGCCCACTGCGCCTCCAGCCTGGGCTCCTCCATCATCAGGAACACGTGGTTGTACAGGTCGAGGTCCGCGACCAGGGCGCGCAGCGCCCCGTACTCGGGGCCGGTGCCGAAGATCCGCAGCCGCCAGTCGGGGTGCCGTTCCGACACCTTGGCGAAGGCCTGGACCAGCAGGTCGAAGCGCTTCTCGGGAATCAGCCGTCCGGCAGCCATCACGGTCCGGGACCGGCCGTCAGCCGGACGCACCCGCACATCGGGTACGCAGTCGGGGTGCGCGTACACCGCGACACCACCCGGCAGACCCGCCTCGGTGACCGCCGAGGCCTCGGCGGCGCTCGGTACGATCACCGCGTCCAGCCGGCCGAGCCCGGCCCAGGCACGGCTCTGCTCCTGAGGCGACAGCACCGTGCTCAGCAGGTGCAGCTGACCCAGCCGCAGCGCCCTCGGGCGCCCCCAGCGCGAGACGTAGGCGGCCAGCTCCAGGCTGGTGCCCACGACCACCTGGGCCTGGGTCCCCCCGAGGTACTCCTCGACCTTGTCGTCCGTCAGCCGGCTGTAGCGCCAGGACATCTCCTGCGTGCGCGGGATGACGCCCGACGGGCTGAGCCTGCGGATGTCCTGCTTGTCCGGGCGCCGGCCCTCCCGCAGGTCCAGCAGCGCGAGGGTGCGCACACCGTGGGCGGGGGCGATCGCCGGCCGGTCCAGCCAGCGGAACACCGAGACGACCCGTACCTCGTGGGTGTCGGCCAGCGCCGCCGCGAGGTTGAGGACGGCGCGGGTCGCCCCGTCCGCGGCGTAGGCGTTCTGGACCAGGAAGTCGATCTTCACCGCTGTGCCGGCTTCTCGTAAGGGCTGGGCAGGGGGAAGTACGCCTCGAAGAACGGATGGATCAGCGCCTCCTGATCGGCCACGTCGTCCTCGGTGGTGAAGGAGTCGTTCACGCAGAACACGGCGGCGTCCCTCCGGCTGAGCAGCCGGTCGAGCTTCTTCGACAGCTGCACCATCGAAAGGTGCAGGTAGGCGTACGGAATCGTGTCCGGCACCCCGCGCTCCGTGAAGTACGAGTAGTACGGGTACATGCAGGTGCCGACGTCGATGTCGGTCCTGCTGCGGAACCGGGCGGCGGCCGTGGCCCGGAACACGTCCGCGAACTCCCGCTCCATCTCCTCCAGCACGCTGCGCCGCAGCGGCACCGGGGTGTGCTTCATCGCGTCGATGATCGTGCGGCCGAACCGCTTCTCCAGGAGGGCGCGGACGTTCTTCCGGGCCACCTCGTGCGGAAGGTCGTCGGGATGCACCGGGCCCATCGGGATGCGCACGGTGTCCGGGTAGTACTTCGACGCCCCGTTCGGCAGGAAGAACTCGTGCGGTGTGACCGGCCTGCCCACGAACACGTCGTCGTTGAAGTGGATGAAGTGCTCGGAAAGCCCGGGAACGCGGTGCAGCTGCGCGCTGATGGCGTGCGAGTTGAAGACCGGAAGACGGTCGGTCTCCCGGAAGATCTCCCGGTGCGACACGACGGTGATGCCCTCGGCGGACTCGTCGAGCCAGTGCGGCACCTGGTCGTCGGTGACCAGGAAGACGTGGCGGACCCACGGCGCGTACATGTGGAGGGACCGCATCGAGTAGAGGAGTTCGTCGCGGTTGATGTAGCGGCCCGCGCTCGCGGACTCCTCGTGGAAGACGTCGCCCGAGGCCTCGGCCCTGCGCCGCTGCCAGGCGGGGTCGTCGCTGTCCACCCAGGTGTAGACGACGTCGATGGGGAACGTGACCTCGTCGGGCCCCGTGCAGACGAACTCCCTCCGGGTCGGCAGTCCGGACTGCTCCGGCTTGCGCCCCCAGCGGCGCTGCCTGGGTGCCGGTTCCGTCCGCAGAGGAGGTGCCAGCCTGGAGAAGCGATCCGGGGAGACGAGCGTCATCTCGCCCTGCACGGGAAGGAAGGTCGCTCCCCGGTTGATCCGGGGAGGAAGCAGACGTCCCTCCTCCTCACGCCAGAACTCGATGTCGCAGCCGTACTCGGTGCCGTACACCAGCTCGCCGGACGGGTCGGCCTGGAACCAGATGGCGCGCAGCACGTCCACCGTCTCCAGCCCCTGCCAGGAAGCCTCGCGCGATCCCAGGTGCAGCAGCTCGCTGGTGCGCTGGACGGGGACCTTGCGCTGGATGTATCCGGGGCTCCGGCCGAACAGCGACCGCAGTGTCTGCGCGACCCTGCCGCGGTGGATGTCACGGACGCCGACCGCCGACGACGTGTCCTCGGTCCCGGGCACCACGAAGTGCTCGACCCCTGCCTGGGTCAGCGCCGTCGACACCAGCGACAGGTGCAGGGCGCGCACCGCGAGCGGGGTGAGACCGGGCTGGACGTGAGCCAGCCGGCGGTGCATGCCGACAGAGATCTCGTGCATGCCCACGGACATGGCCCGACTGGGCCGTTCGGCCGTCGCGTTGATCGGATGGATCACCGAATTACTCCAGAACATCAGAGCGCCGTCGAGACGCCGTAAGAACTCCGCCCACCCGGGCGGCCCGGTCCGGGCCGCCCGGGTACCGCGATCAGACGGAAGCCACCGGCCGGCCCGGCCCCACGGGAACGGCGGTCCTGTGCGCGGCCGCTTCCAGAACCGCCTCGGCCACGGCCACGGTGCCGGTCGCCTGCTCCAGCGTGACGATGTCGGCCTCCTTGCCGAGCACCGCGTCACGGAAGGTCTCGTGCTCGACCAGCAGGGGCTCGCGCTTGACGATCGCGTAGCGCGTCACGTCGCCCTCCGAGACGCCGCGGAACTGGCGCAGCCCCTCCCACTCGGTGGGCTGCGACCCGTTGGCGTAGAACCACAGGTCCGCCGTCAGGGTGTCGGCCACGAAGCACCCGTGCTCGCCGGTCACGATGGTGACCCGCTCCTTCAGGGGCGACAGCCAGTTGACCAGATGACTGGTGACGGCTCCGGACGACAGGTGCCCCACGAAGGCCACGAGATCCTCGTGGACCCGCCCACTGCGCGCGACGGTCGCCGAGGAGACCGACTCGTAGGGGCTGCCGGTGAGCCAGGCGGTCAGATCGATGTCGTGGGTCGCCAGGTCGTAGACCACCCCGACGTCGGCGATCCGTGCCGGGAAGGGGCCCTGCCGGCGCGTCACGATCTGGAACACCTCGCCCAGCTCACCCAGGTCGAGACGGGCGCGAAGCTCGCGCAGAGCCGGGTTGTACCGCTCGATGTGCCCGACACCGGCCACCAGACCGGCTTCGGCGAACGCCTTGGTGATGATCTCGGCGGACCGCACCGACGGTGCGATCGGCTTCTCGATCAGTGCGTGTACGCCTGCGGCCGCCAGCTCCAGGGCCACCTCTTCGTGCAGGGCCGTGGGGCAGGCGACGACGGCGTAGTCGATGCCTTGGTCCACCAGTTGGGCCACGCTGCGGAGGACCGGCACGGAGCCGGGTGCGGCGTCCTGGGCGGCGACCGGGTCCGCGACCCCGGCCAGCTGCACACCGTCGAGCCCGTGCAGGACCCGGGCGTGGTTGCGGCCCATCGAACCGAGGCCGATCAGCCCCGCCCTCAGAGTCTTCTCCCCGTTCACGCGCTCTCCCCCATGACCTCGTTGACGGTGGTGATCAGGCGTTCCAGTTCCTCGGAGCTCAGCAGCGGGTGCACGGGTACCGACAGCGCCTGGGCGGCCGCCAGTTCCGTCTCGGGCAGGTCCCCGGAGGCGTGGCCGAGCACCTTCTCGCCGCTGCTGAAGGGCTTGAGGCGGTGCACGGGCGTCGGGTAGTAGACGGCGTTGCCGATGCCCCGGTCCTGCAGTTCCCGCGAGACCGTGTCCCGGTCCTTCCCGGACTCCCGGTCCACCCGGATCGTGTACTGGTGGTAGACGTGCCGCGCGCCTTCGGCCACCGGCGGGGTGACGACACCGCGCAGACCCGCGTCGAGGGCGGAGGCGTTCGCACGGCGGCGGTCGGTCCACGTCTCCAGACTGCGGAGCTGCACCCGGCCGATCGCCGCCGACACGTCCGTCATACGGACGTTGAACCCCACGATCTCGTTGGCGTACCGCTGCTCCATGCCCTGGTTGCGCAGCAGCCGGAGCGTCCGGGCCAGGGTCGCGTCGCCGGTCGTGATCATGCCGCCCTCGAGGCTGTGCATGTTCTTCGTCGGGTAGAAGCTGAAGCAGGCTGCGGCGCCGAAGGCACCCACCGGTGTGCCGTCGAGCGCGGCGGAGTGGGCCTGCGCGGCGTCCTCGACGACGGCCAGCCCGTGCCGTTCGGCCACGGCGGTCAGCTCCGTCATGGCCGCCGGGTGGCCGTAGAGATGCACGGGCATGATCGCCGCCGTACGCGGGGTGATCGCGGCCTCCGCCGCCCGCGGGGAGAGGCAGAAGCTGTCCCGCTCGATGTCGGCGAACACCGGGGTGGCGCCGACGAGGCGGACCGCGTTGGCGGTCGCGGCGAAGGTGAAGGACGGGACGATCACCTCGTCGCCGGGGCCGATGCCGAGCGCCATCAGGGAGAGGTGCAGGGCGCTGGTGCCCGAGTTGACCGCCACACAGTGGCGCCCGTCGACGAACTTCGAGAACTCCTCCTCGAACCCGGCGACCTCCCGCCCCTGCACGACCATGCCGCTGCGCAGGACGCGCACCGCGGCTTCGATCTCGTCCTCTCCGATCACCGGGGCGGCGGCGCGTATCACCTGGGGGTCACTGGTCATTGGTTCCACTTCACAGAGTTCGGTATTTCGTGGACGGGCTCCGGCCGGGGGAGGTCCACCAGGTCGCGGGGGATCTCGATGTCCGGCCCTGGACGCTCGTACGGGCTGGGCACGGGGAAGTAGGTCTCCAGGAACGTCCTGAGCATCGCCGTGCGGGCCTCCGCCGTGTCCGGGTCGTCCACGGTGTCGTTGATGCAGAACGTGTGGTAGTCACGTTGCGCCAGGAGCCGGTTGAGATGCCTGCCGGTGTTCGGGGCGGCCAGGTCCAGGTAGGTGTAGCGGATCCGGCCGGGCACCGAACGGCTCGTCTGCTGGCCGTAGTAGTGGTGCAGCGACGAGGTGATCGACAGGTCGGTCGGGCTGCGGAAGTGCGAGTGCTGCGTCTGCCGGTGCTCGGCCGGGTAGCGGTCCTCGATCTCCTGGAGGATGTCGCGGCGCAGGGAGTGCGGCACGTGCTTCATCTTCTGGGTCAGCACGCGGTCGAACGTCCCCGCGATCACGACCCGGTTGTTCTTCGCCGCGATCTCCGAGGGGGGATCCTCGGCGGCGGGCGGGGTCATCGGCACGAGTGCGTTCGAAGGGAAGTACTTCGAGAGCCCGTTGGCGTGGAAGAACTCCTGGGGGGTCACGCTGCGGCCCAGGAAGACGTCGTCGTTGAAGTAGAGGAAGTGTTCGGAGAGCCCTGGTATGTGGTGCAGCTGGCTCTCGATGGCATGTGAGTTGAAGGTCGGCAGCGCCGAGGCGTCCGAGAAGATCTCGTGGTGCGGGACGACCTTCAGCCGTGGATGGGCGGTGTGGAGCCACGCGGGTACCTGCCCGTCCGTGACCAGGTAGATGGTGCGCAGCCAGGGTGCGAACTGGTGCAGGGACCGCAGCGAGTAGCGCAGTTCGTCGCGGCTGGTGAAGCGGGCGGCACTCACCGCCTGCTCGTGGTAGTCGGTGCGGCCGAGCGCGGTGGCCCGCCGGCGGATCCACTCGGGATCCGCCCCGTCGACCCAGGTGTAGACCGCGTCCACCGGGAACGTGACCTCGTCCGGCAGGGACAGGGTGAACTCGGACCGTGTGGCGACGTGGGGCGGTGCCCCGACCATTCCGCTGACCTGGCCGGTGAAGTGGCTGACCGGCACCCGTACCGGGTTCTCGGAGGCGACTACGGCGGTCGCGGTGAGGTTGGGTACGGGGGCGAGGAGGAGCCCGTTCTCCTCGCTCCAGTACTCGATGACGCAGGCGTGGTTGGGGCCCAGAGTCCATCGGCCCTCAGGGTCGGTGAGCAGCCACCAGACCCGCAGAATCGATTCGTCGGAAGCCTGGGACCAGGAGGTGCGCTGATCCGCGTGGAGCGGCTTCCCGCCCGCCGCACCACCGGCGAGGAGTGCGCCCTCCATGAGAGGGCTCACCCGCAGGGCCCGCTCCGCGCGCCGGCGCTCTCCGGCCGGGACCGCGACGGCGGTCATGGTGACGGAGTTGCCCCGCACGCAGAAGTACGGAATGCCGTGGCGCTCCAGCACGTCGGTCACGCGCAGCAGGTTCGTCGCCCGGGCGATGGAGGGTGTCAGCCCCTCGGTCACCTCCGCGGCACGCACACCGCGCGCGTACCAGACGAGCTTCGCGCCCGGTCTGCGGGCGTCCTGGCGCAGTCGCTTGTTCGTGCGCACGCTCACCTGCTTGCGCAGGGCGCGCCAGAAGGTGCCGAGCCCCGACAGCCCGTTCTGCAGGATCAGCCGGTTGCGCGCGGGGACGAGCCTTACGAGGAGGTGCCGCAGTGTGTGCGGCAGCACGCGCCGGTAAAGGCGCAGCAAAGTGGAGGCCTCCGGGTTGCCCATCGCTCATTCACTCCGTGTTCCCCCGCTCTGCCTCACGGCGAGCAACCATCAGCCTTCTCGGCGACCGTGCGTCGGACTCGGCGGGACGGAGCGCGGAGGTGGGGTCCGCCCGGGAAGTGCAGCCAAGTGAAGCAAACGTGTCGCAGAGGTGAAGAATAACAAGATTCTAAGGTTGAGTCTGCAAGTAATTGGTTCCGATTCGGCTACGCAAACGACTATTCCGGGCATGCCGAAGCGGGCCGCACGGTGATCCGTGCGGCCCGCGACCCGCTTGTCACGGGGATTCGGTGAAGAAGTGCGAGGTGTCGCCTCAGGCGGGAACGCTCGCCACGCCCGGCTCCAGGAACCGCTTCCCGTTGACCCGCTCGGAGACGCCCTCGCGGTCCAGGTACGGCGTGATACCGCCCAGGTGGAAGGGCCAGCCCGCGCCGGTGATGAGGCAGAGGTCGACGTCCTGGGCCTCGGCGACGACGCCCTCGTCCAGCATCAGGCCGATCTCCTGCGCCACCGCGTCCAGGACGCGCTCGCGGACCTGGTCCTCCGTGAGGACGGTGTCGCCCTGCTGGAGGAGGGCCGCGACCTCCGGGTCCAGTTCCGGCTTGCCGGAGTCGTACACGTAGAAGCCCCGCTTGCCGGCCTTGACGACCGCGGCCAGGTTCTCCGACACCGTGAAGCGGTCCGGGAACGCGCGGTTCAGGGTCTCGGAGACGTGCAGGCCGATGGCCGGGCCGACCAGCTCCAGCAGCACCAGCGGGGACATCGGCAGGCCGAGGGGCTCGATGGCCTTCTCCGCCGTGGCGACCGGGGTGCCCTCGTCGATGATGTTCTGGATCTCGCCCATGAAGCGGGTGAGGATGCGGTTGACGACGAACGCCGGGGCGTCCTTCACCAGCACCGCGGTCTTCTTCAGCTTGCGGGCGACACCGAAGGCCGTCGCCAGCGAGGCGTCGTCGGTCTGCTCGCCGCGGACGATCTCCAGCAGCGGGAGAACGGCGACCGGGTTGAAGAAGTGGAAGCCGACGACCCGCTCGGGGTGCTTCAGCTTCGAGGCCATCTCGGTCACCGAGAGGGAGGAGGTGTTCGTGGCGAGGATCGCGTGCGCCGGAGCGACCGCCTCGACCTCCGCGAACACCTTCTGCTTGACGCCGATCTCCTCGAAGACCGCCTCGATGACGAAGTCGGCGTCGGAGAAGCCCTCCGCCTTGTCCAGCACACCGGAGACCAGGGCCTTCAGGCGGTTGGCCTTGTCCTGGTTGATCCGGCCCTTGCCGAGCAGCTTCTCGATCTCGGCGTGGACGTAGCCCACGCCCTTGTCGACCCGGGCCTGGTCGATGTCCGTGAGGACGACCGGGACCTCCAGGCGGCGCAGGAAGAGCAGCGCGAGCTGGCTGGCCATCAGACCCGCGCCCACGACGCCCACCTTGGTGACCGGGCGGGCGAGGGCCTTGTCCGGAGCGCCGGCCGGGCGCTTGGCGCGCTTCTGGACCAGGTTGAAGGAGTAGATCCCCGAGCGCAGCTCGCCGCCCATGATCAGGTCCGCGAGGGCCTGGTCCTCGGCGTCGAAGCCGGCGCCGAGGTCGCCGGACTTCGCGGCGGCGATGATGTCCAGCGCGCGGTACGCGGCCGGAGCGGCGCCGTGCACCTTGGAGTCGGCGATGGTCCGGCCGCGTGCGACGGCCTGGTCCCAGGCCTCACCGCGGTCGACGTCGGGGCGCTCGACCGCGATCTCGCCCTTGAGGACGGACGCGGTCCAGATCAGCGACTGCTCCAGGAAGTCCGCGCCCTCGAAGATCGCGTCGGCGATCCCGAGCTCGTAGACCTGTGCGCCCTTGAGCTGGCGGTTCTGGTTGAGCGAGTTCTCGATGATCACCGAGACGGCGCGGTCGGCGCCGATCAGGTTGGGGAGCAGCACGCAGCCGCCCCACCCGGGGACCAGCCCGAGGAAGACCTCGGGCAGCGAGAACGCCGGCAGCGCCTTGGAGACGGTGCGGTACGAGCAGTGCAGCCCGATCTCGACGCCACCGCCCATCGCCGCGCCGTTGTAGTACGCGAACGTGGGGACCGCGAGGCCCGACAGACGGCGGAAGACGTCGTGGCCGCCCTTGCCGATGGCCAGCGCGTCCTGGTGCGCCTTGAGGAGCTCGACGCCCTTGAGGTCGGCGCCGACGGCGAAGATGAACGGCTTGCCGGTCACCCCGACGCCGACGATCGTGCCCTCGGCCGCCTCCTTCTCGACCTGGTCGACGGCGGCGTCCAGGTTCGCCAGCGACTGCGGGCCGATGGTGGTCGGCTTGGTGTGGTCGAAGCCGTTGTCCAGCGTGATGAGCGCGAAGCGCCCCGCGCCGCCGGGCAGGTCGAGGTGGCGTACGTGCGCCTGCGTGACGACCTCACCGGGGAACAGCTCGGCCGCGCCCTTCAGAAGCTCGGTGGTGGAGCTCACTTGTTGCCTCCGGCGTTCTCGAAGTGCGGGTTCTCCCAGACGACCGTCGCGCCCATGCCGAAGCCGACGCACATGGTCGTCAGGCCGTAGCGGACCTCCGGCTGCTCCTCGAACTGGCGGGCCAGCTGGGTCATCAGGCGGACGCCGGAGGAGGCGAGGGGGTGGCCGTAGGCGATCGCGCCGCCGTACTGGTTGACGCGCTGGTCGTCGTCGGCGATGCCGTAGTGCTCAAGGAAGGCCAGCACCTGCACGGCGAAGGCCTCGTTGATCTCGAAGAGGCCGATGTCGTCGATGGAGAGACCGGCCTTGGCCAGGGCCTTCTCCGTCGCCGGGATCGGGCCGTAGCCCATGACCTCGGGCTCGACACCCGCGAAGGCGTAGGAGACCAGGCGCATCTTCACCGGGAGGCCCAGCTCGCGGGCGGTCTCCTCGGAGGCCAGGATCGAGGCGGTGGCGCCGTCGTTGAGACCCGCGGCGTTACCGGCCGTCACGCGGCCGTGGGCGCGGAACGGGGTCTTCAGCCCGGCCAGCGACTCCAGCGTGGTGCCCGGGCGCATCGGCTCGTCGGCGGTGACCAGGCCCCAGCCGGTCTCTCCGGCCTCGGCGTTGGTGCGGCGCACGGAGACCGGCACCAGGTCCTGCTGGATCTTGCCGTCGGCGTAGGCCTTGGCGGCCTTCTCCTGGGAGCGGACCGCGTACTCGTCGGCGCGCTGCTTGGTGATCGAGGGGTACCTGTCGTGCAGGTTCTCCGCGGTCATGCCCATGAAGAGGGCGGACTCGTCGACCAGCTTCTCCGACACGAGGCGCGGGTTCGGGTCCACGCTCTCGCCCATCGGGTGGCGGCCCATGTGCTCCACGCCGCCCGCGATGACGACGTCGTACGCGCCGAAGGCGATCGACCCGGCCGTCGAGGTGACGGCGGTCAGGGCGCCCGCGCACATGCGGTCGATGGAGTAACCGGGCACCGACTGCGGCAGACCGGCGAGGATCCCCGCGGTCCGCCCGAGGGTGAGGCCCTGGTCGCCGATCTGGGTGGTCGCGGCGATGGCGACCTCGTCGATCTTCGCGGGGTCCAGGTCCGGGTTGCGGCGCAGCAGCTCCCGGATGGCCTTCACGACGAGATCGTCGGCGCGGGTCTCGTGGTAGATGCCCTTCGGGCCCGCTTTGCCGAACGGGGTGCGGACGCCGTCGACGAAGACGACGTCCCGGATGGTACGAGGCACGGTGGCTCTCCTCCAGGGTGCGGGATGGCACTGCTGCGGGCGCACGCATCGGCGCGCCACGCCCCTCATGCTACTTGCGGGTAACCAGACTGCCCACCCCCCGTCCCCGGAGCGGCGAACGTCACACGCGGAGGGCTTTCGCCGACCGCGGGGGCAGGCCGGTCGACTGGCGTGAAATCGATCCTCCTGGACGAGGGGGTCCCATGAGTGATCCCGACACGCGTGTGGCCCCCCGCCGAATCCGGCAGGGGGCCACACGTACGGGTGCAGGGACGGTCAGGCGCCCGTGTCGAGGGCGCGGAGCAGGAGGGGGCCCACCTGCTCGATCTGCCACCGGCGCGCGCCGTGCCCGGCGAGCGCGCTCTCGACGGCGCCGGGGGTCAGCGCCTTGGGCGGCTCCCAGCAGATCCGGCGCACGGTGTCCGGGGTGATCAGGTTCTCCTGCGGCATGTGCAGCCGCTCGGCGAGCTCGGTCACCGCCGTACGGGCCGCCGACAGACGGGCTGCCGCGGCCGGGTCCTTGTCGGCCCACGAGCGCGGCGGGGGAGGGCCGGCGGGCTGCTGACCGGGCTGCGGCAGCTCCGACTCGGGCAGCTGCTTGGCCCGGTCGACGGCCGCCTGCCACTGCTCCAGCTGGCGGCGCCCCATCCGGTGCCCGAAGCCGGGCAGGGCGGTGAGCGCCTGCACACCGGCCGGGAGGGCCAGCGCGGCCTCGACGATCGCGGCGTCGCCGAGCACCTTGCCGGGGGAGATGTCGCGACGCTGCGCCACCTGGTCCCGTGCGGTCCACAGCTCCCGCACGACGGCGATCTGCCGGCGGCGGCGAACCTTGTGCATGCCGGAGGTGCGGCGCCACGGGTCCTTGCGCGGGGGCGCGGGGGGTGCCGAGGCGATCGCCGCGAACTCCTCCAGCGCCCACCCCAGCTTGCCCTGCCGGTCGAGCTCCTTCTCCAGGGCGTCACGCAGGTCCACCAGCAGTTCGACGTCGAGCGCGGCGTAACGCAGCCAGGGCTCGGGCAGCGGCCGGGTGGACCAGTCGACCGCGGAGTGCCCCTTCTCCAGGGCGTAGCCGAGGACGTTCTCCACCATGGCGCCCAGGCCGACACGCGGGAACCCCGCGAGGCGTCCGGCGAGCTCCGTGTCGAAGAGCGAGGTCGGGGTCATGCCTATGTCGCGCAGGCAGGGCAGGTCCTGGGTGGCGGCGTGCAAGATCCACTCGGCGTCCGCGAGCACCTCGCCGAGCCCGGACAGGTCGGGGCAGCCGACCGGATCGATCAGCGTGCTCCCGGCGCCTTCGCGGCGCAGCTGTACGAGGTAGGCGCGCTGGCCGTAGCGGTACCCGGAGGCGCGCTCGGCGTCGACGGCCACGGGGCCCGTGCCGCCGGCGAAGGCCGCGATCACCCCGGCGAGCGCGTCGTCGTCCGCCACCACCGGGGGGATGCCCTCGCGCGGCTCGAGCAAGGGGATCGGCGCCGGGGCGACGTCGTCCGGGGGAGCGCCCCCGGTGGTTCGCAGTGAGGTCTCTTCTGCGGTCTCTTGGGCGTCGGTCACATGCCAAGGGTATCTGTGTGTGCCGGTCGCCCGTCGACGGAACGTTCCGCCGACGGGCGGCCATGCACGTAAACCGGCCGGATGCGCGTCCGTGCAGGTGCCGGAGGGGTGGGGGTCAGTGGATGATGCCCGTCCGCAGGGCGACGGCGACCATTCCGGCGCGGTCTCCGGTGCCGAGCTTGCGGGCGATGCGGGCGAGGTGGCTCTTGACCGTGAGCGCGGAGAGGCCCATCGAGACGCCGATGGCCTTGTTGGACTGGCCTTCGGCGACCAGGCGCAGCACCTCCACCTCGCGGCCGGACAGTTCGCGGTAGCCGCCCGGGTGGCTCGGGGACCCGGGAGGCCTGCGGTGCATACGGGCGGCGTTCGCGCCGATCGGGGCGACGCCGGGGCGGGTGGGGTGGCCGATGTTGGTCCGGGTGCCCGTCACGACGTACCCCTTCACGCCGCCCGCGAGGGCGTTGCGCACCGCGCCGATGTCGTCGGCGGCGGAGAGGGCGAGGCCGTTCGGCCAGCCGGCGGCTCGGGTCTCGGACAGCAGGGTCAGCCCGGAACCGTCGGGCAGGTGGACGTCGGCAACGCAGATGTCGCGCGGGTTGCCGACGCGGGGGCGGGCCTCCGCGATGGACGACGCCTCGATGACGTCACGAACTCCGAGGGCCCACAGATGGCGGGTCACGGTGGAACGGACGCGCGGGTCGGCCACGACGACCATGGCCGTCGGCTTGTTCGGGCGGTAGGCGACCAGGCTTGCGGGCTGCTCGAGGAGAACGGACACCAGGCCTCCTGGGGAGTGGCGGGACGGGCCGGCTCGGGGATGAAGCCGGGGCGAACCGTGCTTGAAGGGTCATTGACCTCTTCGGCAGCAGGCGCGTCCTCCTTTAGGGGAAGATCACGATTTAGTGAGTAACAATTCGGGCAAATAGGACGCGCGATCGATTGTACGAAAAGAGAGCCGGCGCTGGGCGACCGGCTCTCTCGGGGGTGATGACGCGTCAGGAGGGCTGTGGCCCGCGCCGCTGCGGAAGTGTCACCACCGCGGCGTCCGCCGTACCCGACGGCGGCAGGCCGGCGAGCTGGCAGAGCAGATCGCCCCAGGCGACCAGGTGCGCCCCCACGTCCGGAACCCCGCCGCGCCCCTCGCGCGGTGTCCAGGAGGCCCGGATCTCGATCTGCGTCGCCGGACGGCGCGCAGCCAGCGCGCCGAAGTAGTGCGAACCTGCCCGCGTCACCGTTCCGCCCGCCTCGCCGTACGCGAGCCCCCGCGCGTCCAGCGCCCCGGTCAGCCAGGACCAGCACACCTCGGGCAGCAGCGGGTCGGCCGCCATCTCCGGCTCCAGTTCCGCCCGTACGAGCGTCACCAGGCGGAACGTGCCCTGCCAGGCATCGTGCCCGGACGGATCGTGCAGCAGGACCAGACGGCCGTCGGCGAGATCGTCCTCGCCGTCCACGACGGCGGCCTCCATCGCGTAGGCGTGCGGGGCGAGCCGTTTGGGCGGCCGGGTGGGCTCGACCTCCAGTTCGGGCCGCAGCCGGGCCGCACGCAGCGCCTCGACCGCCGACCGGAACGCCTGCGGGACTGTTTCGCCCCCCGCACTCTCCTCGCTGTCAGTGCCATCGGAATGATCGGAAAATTGTCCCTGCGCCGGAGCCATGCGGGGAAGAGTAGGCGGAACCGGGGCCCCGCGCAGGGAGGGACACCCATGCGACGTCCGGCTCCTCGCCGCTCCGTGCGAAGATTCTGTGCGTGAGTGCCAACGACCTTCCCTCAGAGCTCAGCTCCGTCCGATCAGGGGAGGGCCCGTCCTCGGGCCTGCGGACGCCCCCCGCCACCCATGGATCGGCGTTCCTCAAGGCCTGCCGCCGCGAGCCGGTGCCGCACACCCCGGTCTGGTTCATGCGTCAGGCGGGACGATCGCTGCCCGAGTACCTGAAGGTGCGCGAGGGCGTCGCGATGCTGGACTCCTGCATGATGCCGGAGCTGGTCACCGAGATCACGATGCAGCCCGTGCGCCGGCACAAGGTCGACGCCGCGATCTACTTCAGCGACATCGTCGTCCCCCTCAAGGCCATCGGGATCGACCTCGACATCAAGCCCGGCGTCGGCCCGGTCATCGCCGAGCCGATCCGCACCCGCGCGGACCTCGCCCGGCTGCGCGACCTCACACCCGAGGACGTCCCGTACGTCACCGAGGCCATCGGGATGCTCACCGCGGAGCTCGGTGCCACCCCGCTGATCGGCTTCGCCGGTGCGCCGTTCACCCTCGCCAGCTACCTCGTGGAGGGCGGGCCCTCACGCAACCACGAGCGCACCAAGGCCATGATGTACGGCGAGCCGGAGCTCTGGGCCGAGCTGCTCGACAGGCTCGCGGAGATCACCGGCGCCTTCCTGAAGGTCCAGATCGAGGCCGGGGCCTCCGCCGTACAGCTCTTCGACTCCTGGGTCGGCGCGCTGGCGCCCGCCGACTACCGCCGCTCCGTGATGCCGGCCTCGGCGAAGGTCTTCGAGGCCGTGGCCGCGTACGACGTGCCCCGCATCCACTTCGGCGTGGGCACCGGCGAGCTGCTCGGTCTCATGGGCGAGGCCGGCGCCGACGTCGTCGGCGTCGACTGGCGCGTGCCCATGGACGAGGGCGCCCGCCGGGTCGGCCCCGGCAAGGCCCTCCAGGGCAATCTCGACCCCGCGGTGCTCTTCGCGCCGACCGAGGCGGTGGAGGCCAAGACCCGCGAGGTGCTCGACGCCGCCGCCGGGCTCGAGGGCCACATCTTCAACCTCGGCCACGGCGTCATGCCCACCACCCCGCCGGACGCGCTGACCCGCCTGGTCGAGTACGTCCACCAGCAGACCGAGCGCTGAGGGCCGTCCCCCCGGGGGACGGCCCAAGGGCCCGGCCCCTCAGCCCGCCCGCACCGCCGACACGGCCTTGCGGGCGGCCACCAGGACCGGGTCCCAGACCGGGGAGAACGGCGGCGCGTACCCCAGGTCGAGCGCCGTCATCTGCTCGACCGTCATCCCGGCGGTGAGCGCCACGGCCGCGACGTCCACCCGCTTCGCGGCGCCGTCGCGGCCGACGATCTGCACGCCCAGCAGCCGGCCGGTGCGGTACTCCGCCAGCATCTTCACCGTCATCGGCCGGGCTCCCGGGTAGTACCCCGCGCGGCCCGTGGACTCGATCGTCGCCGTGACGAATCGCAGGCCGGCCGCCCGGGCGTCCTTCTCGCGCAGCCCGGTCCTGGCGATCTCAAGGTCGCAGACCTTGCTCACGGCGGTCCCGACCACGCCGGGGAACGTGCCGTAGCCGCCGCCCACGTTCGACCCGATGACCTGGCCGTGCTTGTTGGCGTGGGTGCCGAGCGCGATGTGCCGGGTACGGCGGGCGACCAGGTCCATGACCTCCACGCAGTCCCCGCCCGCCCAGATGTCGTCCCGTCCCACGACCCGCATCGACTGGTCGGTCAGCAGCCCGCCGTGCGGGCCGACGGGAAGCCCCGCCGCGCGGGCGAGGGCGGTCTCGGGCTCCACGCCGATGCCCAGCACCACGACGTCGGCCGGGTAGGTGTCCCGGTCCGTGGCGACCCCCGTGACCCGGCCGTCCGGCCCGGTCTCGATCCGGGTGACCGCGGCCCCGTCCACCGTGGTGATGCCCAGACCGTCCATCGCCTCGTGGACCAGACGGCCCATGTCGGGGTCGAGCGTCGCCATCGGCTGCTCGCCGCGGTTGACCACCGTCACCCCGAAACCCCGCTTCAGCATGGCCTCGGCCATCTCGACGCCGATGTAGCCGGCGCCGACGACCACCGCCCGCCGCCCCGGCGCCAGGTCCAGCGAGTCCAGCAGCGCGCGGCCGTCGCCCAGGGTCTGCACCCCGTGCACACCGGGCGCGTCGATGCCGGGGATCGGCGGCCGCACCGGCCGGGCCCCGGTGGCGATCACCAGCTTGTCGTACTCCGTCCAGTACGTCTCACCGCTGTCGCGGTCGAGTGCCCGGACGCGGTGCCCGTCGACGTCGATCTCCGTCACCTCGGTGCGCATCCGCAGATCGATGGAGCGGGACCGGTGCTCCTCGGGTGTACGGGCGACGAGGGCGTCGGGCCCCTCCACGTCGCCGCTCACCCAGTACGGGATGCCGCACGCCGAGTACGAGGTGAAGTCGCCGCGTTCGAACGCCACGATGCTCATCTCGTCCGGGCCCTTGAGCCTGCGGGCCTGTGACGCGGCGGACATGCCCGCCGCGTCACCCCCGACGACCACCAGTCGCTCCACCGTCATTGCCGGGTCCCCTTCGCCGCTGCCGTGCCGGTCAGGGGCCCACGCTACGGCGCCTACGGGACCGGTGGGGCCTGGGTGGCCTCCGGCGCATCGTCCGGCGTGCCACGGTGCCGCCGGGGCAGCCGGCCGCGCGACAGCCGCCACACCACCACCAGCAGGGCCGCGGCCGCCAGGAACGGTGCCGTGGCGCCGACGACCACGGTGATCCAGCGCAGCGTCGTCACGAACGCGTCCCAGCCGCCGCCCAGTGCGTCCAGGAAGCCGGGGTCGTCCTCCCGCCGGTCCCCGTCGCCCTCGCCCGGTTCCCCGAGCTCCAGGGTGACCGTCGCCAGGGTCGTACGGTCCTTCAGCGACGCCTGCTGGGCCAGCAGCGACTCCAGATCGGCCTGACGACGGCTGAGTTCGCCCTCCAGCGTCACCACATCGCTGAGCTTCCCGGCCCTGTCCATGAGGTCGCGGACCCGGGCGACGCTCGCCCGCTGCGTCGCGATCCGGCTCTCCACGTCGACGACCTGCCCGGTGACGTCCTTGGCGTTCGACGTACGGGACAGCAGCTTCCCGCTCCCGGCGAGCTCGCGGAGCACCTCCTCGTACCGGTCCGTGGGCACCCGCAGTACCAGTCGGGACATGTCGCGGGTGTCGTCGACGCGTTCCGTGTCCTCCTCCGCGACGAGCCCGCCCGCGTTCTCGGCCACGGTGCGCGCGGCCGCCACGGCCGTCGGCACGCTCCGCACCTCGACGGAGAGGGTGGCCGTACGGATCACGTGGACGGCCACGGCCGAGCCCGGCTTCGGGGCGGAACCGTCGGCGGCCTTCTCCGCGGACCTCCCGCCCGCCCCCTGGGCGGCCGGAGCGGCCGCCTTGGAGTCGTCCCCCGCGCCGCTGTCGGAGGAGGCGCCGTCGGAGGAGGCGGCGCAGCCGCCCGTGGCGAGGAGCACCAGGAGGAGTCCGGCCGCCGCGAGCACGCTCGGCCCGCGGCCCCGCCGGGCCGGCGGATGACGGTCCGTGTGCCGGTCGTATCGCATGTCGTGTCCCCCCAGGACCGTTGACGATGATGCTCCTTCGACGCGCGGCACCCCGGTCCGGGTTGCCGGACGGCGGTTGCGAAGCGGTCACGTTCGGGACTCGGGACGGGTTTGAGAGAGTGGACCCATGCAGCGTCCTCTTCAGCGCGACACCACACGTACGGGCCATGTCGTCGTCATCGGCGGCGGCATCGCCGGACTCGCCGCGGCCCACCGGCTGCTGGGCTCCGGCCTGCGGGTCACCGTCCTGGAGGCGACCGCGCGCGTCGGCGGGAAACTCATGACGGGCGAGGTCGCCGGCGCCCGGGTCGACCTCGGGGCCGAGTCGATGCTCGCGCGCCGGCCCGAAGCGGTCGCGCTGGCCACCGCGGTGGGCCTCGGTGACCGCCTCCAGCCGCCCGCCACGGCCACGGCCTCGGTCTGGACCCGCGACGCCCTGCGGCCCATGCCCAAGGGGCACGTCATGGGCGTCCCCGGAGACCCGTCCGCGCTCAGTGGCCTGCTCTCGCCCGAGGGCCTGGCCAGGATCGCCGAGGAACGCGACCTCACCCCGACCGAGGTCGGCGACGACGTCGCGGTCGGCTCGTACGTGGCCGACCGGCTCGGCCGCGAGGTCGTCGACCGGCTCGTGGAGCCGCTGCTGGGCGGGGTCTACGCCGGGGACGCCTACCGGATCTCGATGCGGGCGGCGGTGCCGCAGCTCTTCGAGGCCGTCAAGGAGGGCGGGCCGCTCCTCGACGGGGTGCTCCGCATCCAGGAGCGGGCGGCCGCCCGGCAGCAGACCGGACCGGTCTTCCAGGGCATCGAGGGCGGCATCGGCACCCTGCCGGACGC
Organism: Streptomyces sp. NPDC059166; assembly: GCF_042755185.1. Lineage (NCBI taxonomy): Bacteria > Bacillati > Actinomycetota > Actinomycetes > Kitasatosporales > Streptomycetaceae > Streptomyces > Streptomyces sp. NPDC059166. The sequence continues at coordinate 23,793 of NZ_JBHZCI010000015.1, forward strand.
CGTCGCGGACGCCGTGCGCCAGGGCGGTGCGGACGTACTCACCGAGACCCCGGTGCTCGGCCTCACCCGCACCGGTACCGGCTGGGACGTGCGCACCGACAGCCGGGTCATCGCCGCCGACGCGGTGGTGCTCGCCACCCCCGCCTGGTCCGCCTCCACCTTGCTCGCCGCCGAGTGCCCCGTGGCGTCGGTGGAGCTCGCCGCCGTCGAGTACGCCTCGATGGCCCTGGTCACGATGGCCTTCCGGCGCGCCGACGTCGAGCGGAACGAGGCGCTGCGGGACCGTTCCGGATTCCTCGTACCACCCGTCGACGGACGCACCATCAAGGCCGCGACCTTCTCCGGCAACAAGTGGCGGTGGGTCGCCGACGCCGACCCCGGCCTCTTCGTGCTGCGTACCTCCGTCGGCCGTTACGGCGAGGAGGAGCACCTGCACCGGGAGGACTCCGAGCTGGTCGCCGCGTCCCTGGGCGATCTCGCCACCGCCACGGGGCTGGCCGCACGGCCGGTCGACACCGCCGTCACCCGGTGGATCGGAGGGCTGCCCCAGTACCCCGTGGGCCACCTCGACAGGGTCGGCCGGATCCGCGACGCGGTCGCCGCGCTGCCCGGGCTGAGGGTGTGCGGAGCGGTCTACGACGGGGTCGGGATCCCTGCCTGTGTGGCGAGCGCGCACCGCGCCGCGGACGAGATCGTCCGCGACCTCGGCGGTGCTCGCACGGGAGGAGACCGGCAACACCCCGACCCGGGTACGGGGCACGCCGAGCGAGGCGGGACAATAGCCGTATGAGTGCGCCAGAAAAGCTCCCGAACGCGGGTAAGAAGGCCAAGGACCTCAACGAGGTCATCCGCTACACCCTGTGGTCCGTCTTCAGGCTGAAGGACGTCCTCCCGGTCGACCGCGCCGGCTACGCCGACGAGGTCCAGGAGCTGTTCGACCAGCTCCAGGGCAAGGACATCACGGTCCGAGGCACCTACGACGTGTCCGGACTCCGGGCCGACGCGGACCTGATGATCTGGTGGCACGCGGAGACCTCCGACGAGCTCCAGGAGGCGTACAACCTCTTCCGGCGCACCAAGCTGGGCCGTGCCCTCGAGCCGGTCTGGTCGAACATGGCGCTGCACCGCCCCGCCGAGTTCAACAAGTCGCACGTCCCGGCCTTTCTGGCCGACGAGACGCCCCGCGACTACGTCAGCGTCTACCCCTTCGTGCGCAGCTACGACTGGTACCTGCTCCCCGACGAGGACCGCCGCCGTATGCTCGCCGACCACGGGAAGATGGCCCGGGGCTATCCCGACGTCCGCGCCAACACGGTCGCCTCCTTCTCGCTCGGCGACTACGAGTGGCTCCTGGCCTTCGAGGCGGACGAGCTCTACCGCATCGTCGACCTCATGCGTCACCTGCGCGCCTCCGAGGCGCGGATGCACGTCCGTGAGGAGGTCCCGTTCTACACGGGGCGCAGGAAGACCGTCGCAGACTTGGTGTCCGGACTCGCATAGCCAGCGTTTCCGGTCATCCCGACCCGGAAGATCAGTTGGCGGGCAACGGCGCGTGTGACGCCGCCCGTCGTTCCAGCGACACCGGGTCCGGTGCCGGGCACACATCGGCCGGGCCGGCGAACCGTCGTGGCCCGCGGGGGAGTCAGCCATTCCTCTCCGCGGACCGCCACCACCCGCCGGATCCGGCCGATGTGTCCCGGACCGAACAACCGCACGGAGTGACGCGCGAGGGCCGCCCTTTTCCGGGGCGGCCCTCGCGCGTGGTGCGTGGTGGTGCCCCGGTCAGAACCCCGGGCGGGCGCGGCTCAGCAGGGCCGCGCGCAGGTCCGGGTCCGGCACCGCGCTGACGCCCCGTACGGCCACCGCCGCCAGGAGATCGCGGTCGGCGCCGCGGCCCGCCGGAGCCGGCAACGAGTCGAGCCAGCGCTGCCCGGAGGGTGAGGCCCACGGGCTGTCGGGGTGGTTCTCCACCCGGGCGATGGCCAGACACCCGAGTGTCAGCACGAGCGGAAGACCGAACCACGCGGCCACCGGGCCCGCGTAACCGGTCTCCTGACCCGGCATCAGTACGGCGGTGGCAGCCAGTGCCACCACCAGCACCGCGGCGCCGCGCACGGCGCGTACCGCCGACTCCAGGCCGGTGCGGGTCCCGTGGGGTACGGCGAGGCCCGCGGCGACCAGCCTGTCCGCGAGGGAGCGCACGGCGTCCGCCGCCGAGGCCGCGGCCCGTATCGGGGCTATCCGGGACTGTCCTTCGGGGCCGATCGCCCGGATGACCGTCCGCTCCACGTCGTCGCGTCCCTCCGGATCGACGACCGTCGCCCATCCCGTACGGGCCAGCAGCAGGCGACGCCTCAGATGCATGGAGACCAGGGCCAGATCGGCCACCCGCTGGGGGCCGCCCGCCAGGAACGCCGTCTCGTACAGGCTCAGTTCGGGTGTGCCGGGCGTCCGGGCGGCGGTCGCCGGCCGCTGTGCGGCGCTCGCGGTGACGAGACACAGGCGGATACAGGTGATGCCGGCGGCACCCCACGCGACGAGGAGAAGCAGAACCCAGAGCATGGCCGATTTCTATGCGAAACAGTCGAGACTGCGCCATGCCGTGTTCACGATGCGGACCGATCGTGACGGCTTCCGGTCGCCGGTGACTGAAATCTGTCTGCCGTCCGGCAGACACAGCCCGCCGATCGACTGCCGCGGGCCGGTCGCCGGTGACCGGCCCGGACGTGGGCCGACCGCTGCGGAGCCGGCTACGAGCTGCCTCCGCAGCCTCCGCCACCTCCGCCGCAGCTGGAGCCGCCTCCGCAGCTGGAACCCGATCCGCCACCGCAGCTCGAGCCCCCGCCACAGCTGGATCCCCCGCCGCAGCTCGAACCCGATCCACCCCCGCAGCCGGATCCCCCGCCGCAACCCGAACCACCGCCACAGCTCGAACCGCCGCCCGGTCCCGCACCCGCACACCACACCACCGGAACGAAGGCCGCCGCCGAGGAGTCCGAGCTGGAGGACGTCGAGGAACTCCGGGGAAACGGCATCCGGGCGGCACTCGTCAACTGCCCCCGCAGGTCCGGGTCGGGGAGCGCGCGCAGGCCGTGGACGCAGACGAGGTGCGCCGGATCGTCCGACCGAGGGGTGGCGGCCCGGTGGCCGGCGACGACGCGGCGCCCCGCCGCGGTGATGCGCCTCCTGGCGGCCGCCGCTGTGCTCAGACCGACCACGATGCCCGCGATCAGCGCGGGCCCCACCTTCAGCACGAAGGGGAACGGGATGTCGGTGTAGCCCTCGAACACGGCGTACTGCACGACGGTCAGGGCGATGCTCACCGGGAGGGCGACGATGCACCCGATGGCCAGGGCGAGCGCCCAGCGACGGCGGGTCGTGCCCTCACCGGGTGCGGCCAGGAGTCCCCGTACGGCGAGGCCGTCGCCGATCTCCTGCACGGCGGGATGCCGCATCACCGCGTGACGCAGGGTGTGAAGGGCTCCGTTCGGCGCCGCGGTCAGTTCGTGGAGGACCGCCCGCTCCACCGGGTCATGGGCCTCTGCCCGCCGGAGCGCCACGATGCCCGGTCCGCCGACGGCCAGCCTCCCGTCCGCGTGCATCCGGGTCAGCGCGGTGTCCACCACCCGGGCCGGACCACCGATGAGGAAGGCCACCTCGGAGAGGTCGAGCGCGTACCCACCGGACGGGCCGGTCCGCCCGCCGGCCTGGCGCGTGGCGACGACGAGGAGCGTGCAGGAGACGGCTACGGCCAGGGTGAACAGCAGAGCCAGTACGTTCATTCCGGTCACCTTCCGAGGAGGGCCGCACGGGCGGAGCGAACCAGGCGTCGGGCCCGGCGCGGAGGGCGGGACGAGGCGCGCTCCTGCCACCAGAGGGTCAGCCTTTGCCGGGCGGCCTCGTCGGCCGGCCGGCCCTCGGCGAGCAGCAGTTCGGCGAACGAGAGGGCGTCACGGCGGTAACCGCCGGACATCGGCCGGTTCCTGGCGTACGACAGGAACTCCTTGCGGTAGCCGGTACCGAGGATCTCGGGCAGTTCCGGCGCGACCTTGGCGACGACGTCGGCGCGCTTCGCGGCCAGGGCCCTGCCCTGCACGCCCAGGCGCCGCCGGTCGAAGCCGTCGGGTGCGGGGGTTCCCGCCACCAGGGCGGAGAGCAGCGCGGTCTGCGCCAGCGCCGTCCTGCCGCGGGCTCCCGGGGTGCCGACGGCGTCCGCCGGGCGCCGGGAGAGCCGCTCGCCGGAGACCGAGGGGACGGAGGCCGAGGGTGTGGCGGAGGAGGGGGTGGAGGGAGCCGCGGCCAGCGCGCCGCGGATCGCGGTGAGTTCGCCGGCCAGCTCATCGGCCGGCGGGAAGTCGTCGTCCCGCTCCAGCAGGACCCCCGGCGGATCCACGCGTGAGCGGAGGAGGCTCAGGACGTCCAGCACCGGTCGCGTCACAGGATGGGCGTGCGTGTCGTGCCAGACCCCGTCCTTCTCGACGCCGCCCGCCACATGGACGTAGGCGATCGCCTCGACCGGCAGCTCGTCCAGCGCCACGGCGGGGTCCTCGCCCCGGTTGACGTGGTTGGTGTGCAGATTGGCCACGTCGATCAGCAGCCGTACGCCGGTCCGCTCGACCAGTTCGGCCAGGAACTGCCCCTCGGTCAGTTCCTCGCCCGGCCAGGAGACCAGCGCGGCGATGTTCTCCAGCGCCAGCGGGACCGGCAGCGAGTCCTGCGCGATCCGTACGTTCTCGCACAGCACGTCCAGCGCGTCCCAGGTCCGGGGGACCGGAAGCAGATGACCGGCCTCCAGGGCCGGCGAGGCGGTGAGCGGCCCGCCGGCGCGTACGAATGCGATGTGTTCCGTCACCAGAGGGGCGTCCAGCATGGCGACGCGGGCGGCGAGCGCGGCCAGGCGGTCCGGATCGGGGCGGTCCGCTCCGCCCAGCCCCAGCGCCACACCGTGAGGGACCACCGTGACCCCCCGCTCCCGCAGACGTACCAGGGACGCGGGCAGGTGGCCCGGGCAGAGGTTCTCCGCCACGGCCTCGACCCAGTCGATCCCCGGCAGAGCCTCGACCGCCTCGGCGATCTCCGGCCGCCATCCGATGCCGATTCCCAGCTTCATGGTGCTCCTCCCCGTTCCGTGCAGGGGTGATGACCCCTTCGCGCACCGGTGAATCCGAAGAGGGCGACGTTCAGAGCTGGATTTGAGGTTCCCCGGCGCGGTACGGGGAGACGCGCGCTCCGGCCCGGGACGCTTCAGCCTCCTCGGCCGGGACCGGTGACCCGCCAGGGGCCGGTCCCTGGCGGGTCGGCCCGCCCACCCCGGACCGGCAGGTCAGCGGTGGAGGGCAGGGTGGTCGGCGACCACCGTGCAGGAGCCCGGGGCGACCTCGGTGAACCCCGCGTCCCGCACCACGGGCAGCCCGCTCGCGCTCAGCCGGTCCCAGAGAGCGGCGTCCGCGGTGGCGACGGAGAGCGGGAAGCCCGCCTCCCGCCAGTCCTTGCGTTCCGTGTCCGACAGCTCCCACCAGGCCAGTTGTGCGCCGTGCCCCGCCTGGGCCATCGCCTTGCCGGCCGACATGGTCACCCCCGGGTTCATCCACAGCACCGGGCCGGCCGGATCGGGCGCCGCCACCGGCTCCGGATCGTCGAGATCGGTGCCCGACACCTGGAGCTTGGCCAGCTCCTTGGGCCAGCCGTCGAGCGGCACCGGGGGGAAGACCCGCACCTCGGCCCGGTCGCCCGTCACCGTGATCCCGGGGAGCGCGGACGCCTTGCGCCACTCCGCGCCCCTGGCCCGGCGGACCACCTTGCGTATACGGGCGTCCTGCCAGGCGCGCACGGCCCGCGCCCACTCGCCCTCCGTCCCGGACTCCTCGTCGCCGAGGGCGCGTGGGTCCGAGAGCATCGTCAGCACCGCGCGGGCAGCCGTCACCAGGGCGTCGTTGCGGGACGGGGGGTCCGTCTTCTCGAGGTGCACCACCAGCGGCAGGACGTACTGAGGGGCCTCGTCGCGGGACGTCGGCTCCGTACGGAACGGGCTGTCGGTGGACGCCTCGGGCGCCGGGGGAAGGGGCTCATGGATGCTGTCGCTGCTCACCACACCAGTCTGCCAGGCCCCTCGGACACCCCGTTGTTGTCCGAATCGGAGGCTCCGGGTGAGGATGCACCGCATGAAGAGCGACCTCTTTTCCAGCGAGAACACGGCCCGGCAGGCCACGGCGCCCGGCATGAGCCTGCAGAACGCCAAATCCATCAAGTACGCCGTCAACGGCGAGATGCACGCCCGCCAGGGATCGATGATCGCCTTCCGCGGCAATCTCCGCTTCGAGCGCAAAGGCCAGGGCATAGGCGGAATGCTGAAGCGCGCCGTGACCGGCGAGGGGCTGGCGCTGATGGCGGTCACCGGCCAGGGCGAGGCGTGGTTCGCCCACGAGGCCGCGAACTGCTTCATCGTGGAGATGGAGCAGGGCGACGTGCTGACGGTCAACGGACGCAACGTCCTCTGCTTCGACGCGAGCCTCAGCTACGAGATCAAGACGGTGAAGGGTGCCGGGATGACCGGCGGCGGCCTCTTCAACAGCGTCTTCAGCGGCTACGGCAAACTGGGCCTGATCTGCGACGGCAACCCGATCGTCATCCCCGTGACCACGCAGCAGCCGGTGTACGTCGACACCGACGCGGTCGTCGGCTGGAGCGCCCAGCTCTCCACCTCGCTGCACCGCTCGCAGAGCTTCGGCTCGATGGTCCGCGGCGGTTCGGGCGAGGCCGTCCAGCTCATGCTCCAGGGCGAAGGCTTCGTGATCGTCCGTCCCAGCGAGCTCAAGCCCGAGCACAAGTCGTCCAGTTGATCCTGCGCGGAGGCGGCCGCCGTCACGGCCCGCGAGGGCCCTGGGCGCTGCGCGGGCTCGGTCCGGAGCTGCCGGCGGGCTCCCTCGCCCGGATCGAGGGCACCGACGGGGCGGGCGAGCCGACCCCGCTGCGACTGCTCGCCGGTGTCGACGCGCCGACGGAGGGACGCGTCACGGGACGTCCGCGCACGGCGTAGGCCCCCGAGCGCTTCGCCGCCGTTCACCGCCGCCGGATACCTGGTCCACCTGGGCCTTCCACGGGCCTCCGAGGCCGCCGCCCGGGCCGGGTGGCGGCCGGAGCGGTTCGGCGCCGCCTCCTTCCGGCGGTGGGCCCCCCGCCGTCGCCGCCCTGGCGGCCGCGCTCACCTCGCGGAGGGCGGCGCTGCGCGGGTGAGTAGGCTCGATGCCATGGACGAACGAGTGGACGGCACGTACTGCGAGGCGCCCGCACCCGCGACCGCACCGGCGGACGCCGGACCGCCGTACGCCGAGTGCGTGCTGTGCCGCGAGCCGACCGAGTACCCCGAGTCGGCCAAGGGCATCACCCTCTGCCCGGTCTGCGCCTGGCAGGAAGCCGGCCGCAACGCCTGCTCCGGCTGACGTCCGGCGTTCCGGGTGACCGCAGGGGGCGACGGGACGGGCTCAGGGGCGCATCAGCCCGGAGACCTTGACGAAGCGGTATCCGCGCTCACGCAGCTCGGGCACGATCCGGCGCAGCGCCTCCTCCGTGACGGGTGCCGCGCTGCGGGTGCAGTGCATGACCACCAGTGAGCCGGGCCTGACCCCCTCCAGCACCTGCTCGGCCACCGCGTCCGCGTCGGTGGCGAAGGCGTCCCCGCTGACCACGTCCCACTGGACGGCGGTCACCCCCGTCGGGCCGAGGGCCTTCAGCGCCACGTCGTCGTAGCAGCCGCCGGGGAAGCGGAAGTACGGGACGACGTTGCGGGCCCCCGTACCCCGAATCGCGGTGAACGCGCGCTCCACGTCACCGCGCATGTCGGCCTCGTCCACGGCCGGAAGCCCGTAGCACGGTGTGGCGAAGGCGTAGTGGCTGAACGAGTGGTTGCCGATCTCGAAGAGCGGGTCGTTGCCGATCGAGCGGGCCTGCTCCGGGTACTCCTGCGCCCACCGGCCGGTCATGAAGACCGTGGAGGGGACCTTCATCCGCCGGAGCGAGGCGATGAGCGCGGGGTTGTCGAAGCGCTCGCCCTCGGCCGCCCGGGGGCCCTGGTCGGCGGTCATGTCGGCGTCGAAGGTGAGCGCCACGACCTTGCCGGTCCTGCCCGCCGCGTCGCGGGAGCCCTGCGGAGCCGACCCCGGAGCGGAGTCTCCCGCCCTTCGTTCGAACACCGGTGTGAGCCCCTTGGGCCCCCGGGCCGGAACGGGTGGTTCCGTCCCGGGGGCGGAAGAGGAGGCCGCGGTACTCGGCTGCGGTGGGAGGGCGGCGGTGCCGGTGCGGTGCGCCCCGGAGCTTCCGCAGCCTGCCAGCACTCCACCCAACACGGTCAGTGAGATGATCGTACGAACGGATTTGATCATCGTGGGACGCTAGTCGTCGGTCGCCGGACCGGGGCCCCGGCACTCCGGAGGGCCCTGGGGGCGGGACTCCGAATCACCCGTCCGCCGGTGCCGCGTTCACCGCCAGGGACCCGTCACCGCGAAGGTCGTCCCCGGGTTGTAGCAGTTCACGAACATCGTCCCGCCGTCCGGTGAGAACGTGACGCCGGCGAACTCGCCCCACTCCGGCTCCTCGGCCGTGCCGATGTTCTGCCGGCCCCGCGCCATGGCGTAGACCTCGCCCTTCCGGGTCACCCCGAGCACGTGCTGGGCGCCTCCGCCGTCCTCGCAGACCATGAGTCCGCCGCCCGCGGCGAGACAGATGTTGTCGGGGGACTCTCCCGGCAGCCGGACGTCGGTGTCCGGGCCGAAGACGATCACCAGGGTGAGCCGGCGCCGGCCGGGCTCGTACCGCCACACCTGGCCGAAGTGGTCGGCGGCCGACCCCTCCGCGCTGTGGGCGAAGCTGGAGACGAAGTAGACGGAGGAGCCGCCCCAGTAGCAGCCCTCCAGCTTCTGGGCGTGTGTGATGCCCCTGGGGCCGAAGTCCTGCAACCGGATCGGCGTGCCGGCCGCCTGCGGATCCGGTACCGGCACCCACTCCACCCGGTCGAAGCTCGCGCCGGTCTCCTGGACCGCCGAGAGGTCGGGCACCCCGGGGACCCGCATCGCCTCCAGCGCTCCCCCGGCCCGCAGGGAGCCCACCCCGCCGAGCGGCTTCTCGGGCAGGAAGCGGTAGAAGAGCCCGAACGGCTTCTCGAACGCGTCCTCCGTCTCGTACACGACGCCGCTGTGCGGGTCGACCGCGATCGCCTCGTGCTGGAACCGGCCCATCGCGGTGAGGGGGACGGCTCCGGTGCGGCGGGGGTCGGCGCCGTCCACCTCGAAGATGAAGCCGTGGTCCTTGGTGTAGCCGTTGGTCCCGGCCCTGTCCTCGGTCTCCTCGCAGGTCAGCCAGGTGTTCCAGGGGGTGGGGCCACCCGCGCAGTTGACGGCCGTACCGGCGATGGCGACCCGCTCGCCCAGGACGTCTCCCCGGCCGTCGAGTTCGAGTGACGTGCAGCCGCCCTTGCCCATGGGGTCGTAGGTGAGGCCGTCGACCGTGGGGACGGCGATCCTGCCGGTGGCGCGGTTCTCGTGGTTCCTCACCAGGTGGACCCGCCCGCGGCGGCCGGCGAAGGCGGCCATGCCGTCGTGGTTGCCGGGTACCAGCCCCTCGCCGGAGCGCAGCGGATCGCCCTCGCGGGAGAGCACCCGGTAGCGGAAGCCCTTCGGAAGGTCGAGGAGGCCGTCCGGGTCCGGCACGAGGGGGCCGTACCCGCCGTGGCCCCTGGCCGCGGCGGTGCCGGTGAAGAGTTCGGTGAACGCCCCGGTGAAGGCGACCGAGGCCGCGGCCGCGGCGCTCGTGGCCAGGACCTGGCGTCGGCTGGTGAGCTGTCGAGGTGCGGATGACATGAGGCAACTCCCTGTTGGCGGACAGGTGGCGCTACTTGTTCGATCAGGCCTGCCCCGGGGAGCGCCATCCTGAACGCTGTCATGCGCATGTAATTTTGGTGCGGTCGCGCGCAGGTGGTCACGCGGCCGGACGGACCGCGCACATGCCTGTCCCCCGGAAGGCGGGGCCTTCCGGGGGACAGGTGAGGGGTGATCAGGCCAGCGACGCGGTCAGCGTGATGGTGGTGCCGGTGAGTGCCTGGCTGACCGGGCAGTTCGCCTTGGCGTCCTCGGCGGCCTTCACGAAGCCCGCCTCGTCCAGGCCGGGAACCTCACCCTCCACCGTGAGGTGGATGCCGGTGATGCCGGTGCCCGGCTGGAAGGTGACCTCGGCCTGGGTGTTCAGCCGGGTCGGAGGGTTGCCGGCGTTGGCCAGGCCGTTGGAGAGGGCCATCGAGAAGCAGCTGGAGTGCGCGGCGGCGATGAGCTCCTCGGGGCTGGTCTTCCCGTTCGCCTTCTCCGCGCGGGACGGCCAGGAGACGGGGTACTCCCCGATACCGGAGGAGTCGAGGGTGACGACGCCGCTGCCCTCGAGCAGGTTGCCTTCCCAGACCGTGTGCGCCTGACGCGTGGTAGCCATGTGTGGATCCCTTCGGACGGTATGCGCGGTAATGCGGGAGCGGCGGACGGCGCCCGGAGGCGTGCCCGTGCCCCGCACACCCGAACCTACTGCGCCACCATGCCCTTCGCGTCACGCGCCAGTGCCGTCAGCCTCGAGATCGCCCGGAAGTACTTCTTGCGGTACCCGCCGTTCAGCATCTCGTCGCCGAACAGCTTGTCGAAGGGCAGCCCGGAGGCGAGTACCGGGATCTCGCGGTCGTACAGCCGGTCCGCGAGCACCACGAGCCGGAGCGCGGTCGACTGGTCGGGCACCGGCCCGACACCGGTCAGGCACACCGCAGCGACCCCCTCGGTGAGTGCGCCGTAGCGGCTGGGGTGCACCCGGGCGAGGTGGTCGAGCAGCGCCGGGAAGTCATCGAGGGAGGCGCCCGCGGTCGCGTACGCGGCCCTGGTGACCTGCTCCTCGGAGTACGGGGCCGGGGCCTCGGGGAGCCCGCGGTGGCGGTAGTCCTCGCCGTCGATCCGCAGCGGCCGGAAGTGCGAGGACAGCCCCTGGATCTCCCGGAGGAAGTCCGCCGCCGCGAACCGCCCCTCACCGAGCTTCCCGGGCAGGGTGTTCGACGTGGCCGCCAGCGCCACCCCGGCGTCCACCAGCCGGCCGAGCAGCGAGGACACCAGCACCGTGTCGCCGGGATCGTCCAGCTCGAACTCGTCGATGCAGAGCAGCCGGTGCCCGCTCAGGGTCTGCACGGTCTGCTGGAAGCCGAGCGCCCCGACCAGGTTCGTCAGTTCGACGAAGGTCCCGAAGGCCTTGAGGGAGCTGTCGGCCGGGGTGGCGTGCCACAGGGAGGCGAGCAGATGCGTCTTGCCGACGCCGTACCCGCCGTCGAGATACACCCCGCGCGGTGCGGAGGGGGCCGCCGGCTGCTTCCTGCCGAACCACTTGCGGCGACCGGAACCGGTGGCGTGCGCGCCGCCGAGCCCCGCCGCGAAGGAGCTGAGCACCTCGACGGCCTCGCGCTGGCTCGGCTGGTTCGGGTCCGGCACATACGTATCGAAGCGCACCGAGTCGAAGCGCGGCGGCGGCACCATCTCCGCGACCAGCCGGTCGGCGGGGACGCGCGGCTCGAGCGCGCACAGGGACTGCGGGGACTGTTCGGCTATGGGGCTCTGCCCCTGCGCGGTGGTGGAGGACGACACAACTCTCCACCTTAAGGCCTCTCCCGACGGCCCCTCGGCGGCGTGCCAGACTGCGGACCATGCGACGCCTGCTCCCTGTGACGGACCCGACAGCCACCACCGCGTCCCCCGACGGCGCCGACCGCGAGTGGACCCTCGGCGAACTGGCCGACGCCTACGCCTATCCGGACGCGGGCCCGGAGGGCCGCTCCTGGCTCCGCGCCAACATGGTGTCCACCCTCGACGGCGCCGCCCACCACGACGGCCGCTCGCAGGGCATCTCCACCCCCGCCGACATGCGGATCTTCGGGACCCTGCGGGGCCTGGCCGACGCGGTCGTGGTCGGTGCCGAGACCGTACGCCTGGAGGGCTACCGGCCGGCGCGCGCCCGGGAGGCCTTCGCCGCCCGGCGTGAGGCGGCCGGGCAGGGGCCCGCACCGGTCATCGCCGTCGTCAGCGCGAGCCTCGACCTGGACTTCTCGCTCCCGCTCTTCGTCTCGCCGCTGGTGCCGACCCTGCTGATCACCGGCACCGCGGCGCCCTCGGACCGGGTCGACGCGGCCCGGGCGGCCGGGGCCGAGGTGCTCTTCGCCGGGGACGGCGCCGCCGTGGACCCGGCCCGCGCCGTCGCGGTCCTCGCCGAGCGCGGCCTGCGACGGCTCCTCACCGAGGGCGGGCCGCGCCTGCTCGGCCAGTTCGTGGCCTCGGGTGTGCTCGACGAGCTCTGTCTGACGCTCTCCCCGATGCTCGCCGCGGGGGACGCGCAGCGCATCGCGGGCGGCCCGGCCGTCCCGGTGCCGGAACGTTTCTCCCTTGTCTCCCTGCTGGAGGAGGAAGGGTTCCTCTTCACTCGGTACGGGAAGATCCGACACTGAGCGGAATTGACCGTTCCGGTTGGCTCCGGGTGGGCAGACTTACTCGTGCTACCCCGTGCAATTGCGGGGAAGGATGGTTTCAGCAGTAGCGGCCGTCCCCCCGGCCGACCAGATGAAGCGGAAGGGCGCCTGTCGTGTTCACAAGCGTTTTGATGATCGAGAAGCCCCTCACCCCGGAGGACGTGGAGTTCGTCACCACCCTCCACGGCGATGAGAAGACCTCGTTCGTCGTACTGATGCAGCCCCGCAGCGACCAGGCGGACGTACTGCTGCGCGCGATCGACGACGTGGCGATCGGCGAGCTCCGGGAAGCCGTCCGTGAAGGGGACCGGCCGGAGGGCGAGGAGGCGAGGGAACCGGCGGAGATGGCGCTGGAGTACTCGCTGCGGGAACTGCGCGAGGCGGGATCGGAGGCCGTCGGAGAGGTCGTGGAGGACCACCCCCTGGACAGGCTGAGGACGGTGGTCGACGACTCCGGGGCCGACGAGGTCATCGTCCTCACGGCCCCGCACTACGTCGAGGAGTTCTTCCACCGCGACTGGGCGTCCCGGGCCCGCCACAAGGTCGGCGTACCGGTGCTCAAGCTCTTCGCGCACAGCGAATAGGCTGGGGGCGGACCCAGAACACGTCACACCTCGGGAGAGACACGTATGGCACCCGGTATTCCTGCCGCCCTGGAACGGCCGCACTTCATCGGCATCGGCGGCGCCGGAATGTCGGGCATCGCGAAGATCCTCGCCCAGCGCGGCGCGAAGGTGGCCGGCAGCGACGCCAGGGAGTCCGCCACCGCCGACGCCCTGCGCGCACTGGGGGCGACCGTCCACATCGGGCACGCCGCCGGACACCTGGCCGACGACGCCACCTCCGTCGTCGTCTCCAGCGCCATCCGCGCCGACAACCCGGAGCTGGTCCGCGCGGCCGAGCTCGGCATCCCGGTGGTGCACCGCTCCGACGCGCTGGCCTCCCTGATGGACGGGCTGCGCGCCATCGCGGTGGCCGGCACGCACGGCAAGACCACCACGACCTCGATGCTGGCGGTCGCGCTCTCGGAGCTCGCCCTCGACCCCTCGTACGCCATCGGCGGCGACCTGGAGGGGCCGGGCACCAACGCCACGCACGGTGGCGGCGACATCTTCGTCGCCGAGGCGGACGAGAGCGACCGCAGCTTCCAGAAGTACGCCCCCGAGGTCGCGATCGTCCTCAACGTGGAACTGGACCACCACGCGAACTACGCGTCGATGGACGAGATCTACGAGTCCTTCGAGACCTTCGTCGGCAAGGTCGTCCCCGGAGGCACGCTCGTCGTCGCCGCCGACCAGCCCGGCGCGGCCGAGCTGACCCGGCGCGTGCGGGGGAACTCCTCCCTCACCGTCGTCACCTACGGCGAGTCCGAGGGTGCCGACGTCCGCGTCCACAAGGTCACCCCGCGCGGTCTGACCAGCGAGGTCACGGTCGTCCTCGGCGGCAAGTACCTCACCTTCACCGTCTCGGTGCCCGGGCGCCACTACGCGCACAACGCCGTGGCCGCGCTGGCCGCCGGTATCGCCCTCGGCATCCCGGCGCACAACCTCGCCTCCGCCATCGGCAAGTACACCGGGGTGAAGCGCCGCCTCCAGCTCAAGGGCGAGGCGGCCGGCGTCCAGGTCATCGACTCGTACGCGCACCACCCCACCGAGATGACCGCCGACCTGGAGGCCATGCGGGGCGCAGCGACGGGCTCGCGCCTCCTGGTGGTCTTCCAGCCCCACCTCTTCTCCCGCACCCAGGAACTCGGCACAGAGATGGGCCAGGCCCTGGCCCTCGCCGACGCCTCACTGGTCCTGGACATCTACCCGGCCCGGGAGGACCCGGTCCCCGGTGTGACCAGCGAGCTGATCATCGACGCGGCACAGGCCGCGGGCGCCGAGGTCACGGCCGTCCACGACAAGGACGCGGTACCCGCCGCCGTCGCGGGAATGGCGAAGCCGGGGGATCTGGTTCTGACCATGGGAGCGGGCGACGTCACCGACCTCGGCCCGCGGATCCTGGACCACCTGTCGAGCTGAGGGAGCCACCGTGTCGTACGACGTCGAGAAGCCGGACGAGCAATGGCGGGCGGAGCTGACCCCCGCCGAGTACGCGGTGCTGCGGCAGGCCGGCACCGAGCCCGCGTTCGTCGGTGAGTACACCGACACCAGTACGGCGGGTGTCTACTCCTGCCGTGCCTGCGGTGCGGAGCTGTTCCGCTCCGACACCAAGTTCGAGTCCCACTGCGGCTGGCCGTCCTTCTACGACCCGAAGGACACCGACGCGGTCGAGCTGATCGCGGACAACAGCCACGGCATGGTCCGCACCGAGGTGCGCTGCGCCCGTTGCGGCTCGCACCTGGGCCATGTCTTCGAGGGCGAGGGCTATCCCACGCCCACGGACCAGCGGTACTGCATCAACTCCATCTCGCTGACCCTGGCGCCGGACGAGAGCTGAGCCGCCCTGGGCTTGTTGTGACGACGGCCGCCTGACAGGAGTACGCACCCCTGCCAGGCGGCCGTCGTCGCTCGCGCCGGGCCCTGGTCAGCTCTTCACGAGCTCCACCGGCTCCTGGCGCCGCACCGGGATCTCCCGCCGCAGGCGCTCGCCCTCGATGTCGAGGTCCGGCAGGACGCGGTCCACCGGCCGGGGCAGCCACCAGGCGGCCCGCCCGAGGAGGTGCATCAGCGCCGGCACCAGTGTCATGCGTACGACGAAGGCGTCGACGAGCACGCCGACGGCGAGGGCGAACCCGATCGACTTGATGATCGGGTCGTGCATGAAGACGAAGCCGCCGAAGACCGCGGTCATGATCACGGCGGCCGCCGTGACCACGCGGCCGTTGTGGCCGACGCCGCTGATGACGGACTCACGTGCGTCCGCGCCGTGGACGAAGTCCTCCCGCATCCGGGAGACCAGGAAGACCTCGTAGTCCATGGCCAGCCCGAAGAGGATGCCGATCAGCAGGATGGGCAGGAAGCTGACCAGCGGCCCCGGGGTGTCCAGGCCGACCAGACCGGCCAGGTGGCCCTGCTGGAAGATGGCCACCGTGATGCCGAAGGTGGCGCCGATGGTCAGCAGGAACCCCAGTGCCGCCTTGAGCGGCACCAGGACCGACCGGAAGACCAGCATCAGCAGGAGCACGGACAGGCCGACCACCAGCAGCAGATAGACCGGCAGCGCGGCCGCGAGCTTCTCCGAGACGTCGATGCCGACCGCCGTGGCGCCCGTCAGGGCGACGGACGCCCCCGAGACCTTCTCCACCCGGTCACGGATCTCGTTGACGGTGTCCTCGGTCGCGGCGGCCGTGGGACCCGTCTTCGGGATCACGGCCAGCAGCGCGGTCGTGCCCTTCTCGTTGACCTGCGGGGGCGCCACGGCCAGCACCCCGTCGGCGCCCGTGATCAGCCCCGCGGTCTCCTTCACCGCCTTGCCCGTGGCCTCGGGCGTGCCGGCGGTCACCACGGCGATCAGCCGTCCGTTGAAGCCCTCGCCGAAGCCCTCGGTGGTCAGGTCGTACGCCTCGCGGTTGGGTGACCCCACCGCTTCGGTGCTCGCGTCGGGCAGCGCCAGCCGCATGTCCTGGACCGGCAGGGCGAGGGCGGCGAGCCCGGCCACCCCCAGCACGAGTACGGGGACGCGCAGCCGCGCCACGATCCGGCCCCAGCCGAATCCGAGGCCCTGTCCGGCCGGTTCCTCCGCGGCAGCCGTCGACCGGTCCCGGGCCCGGAGCTTCCGGGGCAGGACGCGGACGCCGGCGAAACCGAGGACCGCGGGGAGCAGGGTGAGGGACACCAGCACCGTGAGGGCCACGGTCGCCGCGGCCGCCAGGCCCATGACCGTGAGGAAGGGGACCCCCGCCACGGCGAGCCCCGCCAGCGCGATGACGACGGTGGCCCCGGCGAACACGACCGCCGAACCCGCGGTCCCCGCCGCCCGGCCGGCCGCCTCCTCGCCGTCCAGCCCTTCCAGCAGGTAGTGGCGGTAGCGGGAGGTGATGAACAGGGCGTAGTCGATGCCGACGGCCAGCCCCAGCATCAGGGCGAGGATCGGAGCGGTGCTGGTCAGCTCGACGGTGGAGCTGAGGGCGAAGAGCCCGGCCATGCCCGCCCCGACACCGACCAGCGCGTTGAGCAGGGTCATGCCCGCGGCGACCAGGGAGCCGAAGGTGAGGACGAGCACGATCGCCGCCACCCCGACACCGATGACCTCCGTCGAACCGACCTCGGGCACGCCCCGCAT
Source organism: Streptomyces sp. NPDC059166 (assembly GCF_042755185.1). NCBI lineage: Bacteria > Bacillati > Actinomycetota > Actinomycetes > Kitasatosporales > Streptomycetaceae > Streptomyces > Streptomyces sp. NPDC059166. The sequence goes on from NZ_JBHZCI010000015.1 coordinate 40,546, forward strand.
GATCTCGCCGCCGTGTTCGACGCGCAGTCCCTTCACGGACGCGCCGGCCTCGGTGAACGCCTCACGCTGCGCGTCGGTGATCCCGTCGACGCCGGAGGTGAACTGCACCTGGATCAGGGCGTAGCGGCCGTCCCGGGACACCGCCTTGGACACGAACGGGTCGACGGCTCCGAGGACTCCGGGGACGTCCTTGGCATCCTCGGTCACCGGGGCCACGGCGGCGGGCGTCAGCTTCCCGCCCGCGGGCGCCGCCACGACTATGGTCCCCGTCGCCCCGCCCGCCTGTGGGAACTCACGGGACAGGGAGTCCAGCGCCTTCTGCGACTCGGTCCCGGGAATGGAGAACTTGCTCGTGGTGGGGCCGCTGAAGGCGGCCGCGCCCGCGCCGAGCAGCGCCAGCAGCAGGAGCCAGAGAGCGAGGACACGCCCCCGGCGACGGAAGGAGAGCCGGCCGAGCCGGTACAGCAGGATGGCCATGCGAGGAGACGTCTTTCTCTTCGTACGGGACGACTTCTGTCAACTGGTGGGACGGCCGAGGGTTCCCAACGCCCCCCGGATCAGTTCTGCACGCATCGCTTCGGGTTCGGCGTCCACGCCGGAAGCGACCGCGACCGCCACGCCGCCGATCACCATCTGGGCCCTCACGCGCGCACCGGGCTCCACGGAACCGCCGGCCAGCGCGTCCGCGAGCCCGTCGACCGCGTGCGGGATGACGGCGAGAACGGGGTGCTCCAGCATGTCGGGCAGCTCGGCGAAGATGATCTTCACCTCCAGGTGGAAGCGCATCGCCAGGGCGGCGTAGACCTCCACGGCCGACTCGACGGCCTGATCCCCCGTCAGCGCCGCCAGCTCCTCCCGCATGACGGAGAGGCTCTCGGCCGGTGGTGTCAGCAGCTCGGTGAGGATCGCGTCCTTGCCGGCGAAGTGGTAGAGCAGCGAGGCCTTGGAACAGTGGGCCTCCACCGCGATGTCCTGCAGCGAGGTGCCCCTGAAGCCGTGCTCGGCGAAGAGGCGCAGCGCGGCGTCGAGGATCTGACGCCGCATCGTGGACGGCGGTCGTGGCATGTGGCCCACCGTAGCTGACCGATCGGTCAGACCTGACCGGCCGGTCGGGGACGCCGGGTGACGGCGCGCGCCACCGGGGTGGTTGTGACTCCTCCGCGCGGACGCGGAACGGCCCCCCGGCGCCGACTGCCGGAGGGCCGCTCGATGTGGTGTCAGGTGGCCCCTGCGGGCCTGCCCGGCTGGTCAGCCGTCCGCGGGGCGCCTGTCGCGCTCGACGAACACCCCGTCGCGCACGACCACTTCACCGCCGTGCGCGACCAGGTCCCGCCGGGGCGTGTCCACCACGGCCTGGGTGACGCGTTCGCCGCGTACGAGTACGAAGCCGGCGGGTGCGCCGCGAGTGAGGTCCGCGTGGCGGAGACCCGTCGCGTCCGCACCTCCGCGGGCGGCGACGCGCTACTCCGGGAGTTCGTCGTCGGGACGCGCCGATGGGGGAGCGGCGGGAGGCGGCAGGTGGTCAGGCCGCGAGGCCGGCACGGACGACCCGGACGGGGCGCCGCAGCACCGTGACGTCGGCCAGCGGATCGCCGTCGAGGACGAGCGCGTCCCCGGCGAACCCCCGGGCGAGGCGGCCCACGGTGCGCTCCAGCCCGAGGAGGCGTGCTGCACCGGTCGTGGCGGTGCGGATCGCGTCCAGCGCCGGCAGGCCGGCGGCCCGCATCAGCTCCACCTCCCCGCCGATCGGACGCACCGTGCCTCCGGACGAGTCGGTTCCGGCGGCCAGCGGGACACCCAGCTCGTGCGCCGCGAGCACCGCGCGCTTCAGCACCGGCAGGTAGGCGCGCCCCCGCTCGGCGAGGACCGGGTCGGAGGACTCGGCGAGGCCCGCGATCGCGGTGAGCGTGGGCGTGAAGTACGTGCCCCGCCGACGCATCTCGTGCAGGGTGCGCTCGCCGACGAACACGCCGTGTTCCAGCGAGCGGATACCCGCGGTGACGGCGTCGTCGCAGCCGCGCTCGCTGTAGCTGTGGCACAGGACGCCCTTGCCGCCCCTCCGGGCGGCGCGCACGGCCTCGGAGAGCTGCTCGCGCGAGTACACCTGCGCCAGAGGGTCCTGCTCGGGCAGCCCGGCGCGTTCGTTGACCCGTGTCTTGACGACGTCGGCGCCCCTGGCGATGTTCACCTCCACCACCCGGCGCAGCGCCTCCGCCGAGCGGACACCGTCCTTCAGGCGGGCGAGCGGGGTGAGGTCCGGGTCGGCCAGCACGGTCTCGCCGAGGTCCGGCGTCACGAAGATTCCCGCGGCGACGAGCCTGGGCGCCAGGCCGGGGCTGTGCCGGGCGAGTTCGCGTACGGCGATGTCCTGGTAGAAGGAGGTCGAGCCGCTCCGGGCGCTGGTGGCCCCCTGGCGTATGGCGTCCAGGGCCTCGGCGGTGGTGCTCAGGTGGATGTGAGCGTCCGTCAGCCCCGGCAGGACCCAGCGGCCGTGTGCGTCGAGGGTCCTGGCGTCCCGGGGTACGGCGACGTCGCCTCGCGTCCCCGCGGCGCGTACGGTCCCGTCCTCGATGACGATCACCGAGTCCTCGGCGGCGATGTGCCGGTACATCTCCGCGTGCTGGGCCCGCATGTGGTCGGGCTCCTCGCGCAGGCCGAACAGCAGCCGCAGCTGCCAGCTCAGCTGCTCCAGGGTGCGTGCCAGCAGCGAGTTGCCCGTCATCGCCACGACGCTCTCGTGGAACGCCGTGTGTGCGGCGACCTCGCGCGTCCCCTCGTCCGACGCCGCCGCCGACTCGGCCTGACGCAGCGCCGCTTCGAGCCCGGTCAGCCCCGAGAGGTCACCGGCGGCCACGGCACGCGCCGCGAGGCGCGAGGCCTGGACCGCCAGCGGCTCCCAGACCTCGTAGAGATGTTCGACGTCGGTCTGCTGGAGCCGACGTACCCGCACCCCGCTGTGGGGGAGCAGTTCGAGCAGTCCCTCGGCGACCAGCGCGCGCAGGGCCTCCCGCACAGGCACCCGGGACATGCCCAGCTCCTCGGCGACCTCCCGCTCGACCAGACGCGCGCCCTGCGCGTACCGCCGGTCCACGATGCGCTGAAGTACGGCCTCACGTGCCCGCGCACTCAGCGACGCGGGACCGGTGGCCGGCTGCCCGCCGCCTCCGGCCGCCGCCGCGGTGCCACTTCTCTCCGCCACCTCTGCCGCCTCCGTCGTCATCCGCCCCGACCCGACGGACCCGGGCCTCTCAGTCCTCGTCCGACCCGGACCCCGCGCCCGCCTCGGCGCGCAGCAGCGGGTGCGCCACCCCGGGGAACACCCTGGCCTGCACGACCTCCTCCGCCCCGCCGCCCCGCACCACGGTCCCGGCCACACCCCACGGCCGTCCCGTGAGACGGACGGTGAGCGTGTACGAGGCGGAGCACCCCATGCACTCGTAGCGGTCCGCCCAGACCTCGACCTCCGTCAGACTGCCCGGGTAGCGCTTCACGTGCCGGAACCCGGCGTGGCAGTGGTCGCACGTCCCGCCCGGCTCGCAGGTACCGCCGCAGGGGCACGGGACGTCCAGCGTCTCCGCGGGCACCCACCGCTGGACCAGGCGCGCCTCACGGGTCGCGCCCATGTCCTTCATCGCCTTCAGGTTCCGGGCGGCGACGTTGTACGACTCGCCGGTCGCGGCCATCCGGTCCCGGATCACGTCCTTGCGTCCGCGGTTGGTCGTCATGCCGTCTCCTCCTGGGGTGTCACGCAGCCCGTCAGGAGGCGCACGAGATCAGAACCTCCCACGGTACCCGCCGCACGGAGCCCCGGGCGAACCCGTCATCCCCGGCGCACCCGGCCCACGATGCGCCGGCCGAGCCGTCCCAGGGGGCGGGACGGCCGGTTCCACGCCCGGAAGGCATCGGCGGTCCGGCTGCTGTCCCCGCGCTCCACGGCCTCCTCCACCGCGGCCAGCTCCTCGGGCGACAGCTCCCGCACCACGGGGCGCAGCACCTCGTCCAGCAGAGACGTCCTGGTCCGGTTCCAGTCGCCGCCCGCGTGCGGGTGCGCGTTCCACACGGTGAAGCAGTCCGCCACGTACGCGGGATCCGCCCGCAGCAGGGCGCCGACCGCCTCGCGTCGGGCGGCCCGGCCGTACGCGTCGACGAGGTCCTCGTCACCGCTGTGCACGAACGCGTACAGCTCGTCCTCCGGACGGCCCGGGGCCAGCAGCCGCTCGGCCAGGGCGCCGTACGCGTGTTCCACCGCAGCGCTCCCCGGCCGTCCGGCACCGGTGCGCAGCGAGCGGGCGCGGTCCGCCCAGCCCGGTTCCGCCGTGCCCTCGCGCATGTCCCGTGCGAAGTCCAGAAGCAGGAGGCCCGCCCGCGCCTCGGCCCCGATCTCCTGGGGGAAGCTCCGCAGGAGGTCGTGGGCCAGTGGCGGGGCGTCCTCGTCGTCCCGGGGCGCGGCGAGCGCGGCGGCCACCAGATGGCTCCAGGTGCCCGCCGCCCTGTGGGCGTCGGACGTGGCCGTCCCCAGCAGCGACCGGGCCTCGCCGGCGGCCGGCGTCCCGTCGCCCCACACCAGTCCCACCGCCGTCCGCAGCACCAGGGGCTCGGCGAAGGGGGACATCCCGGCCGCCCGCAGCACCGTGTGCAGCGAACCCATCCGGTCCTGCGCGCGCGCCTTGGCGCCGGGCGCCTCGGCGCACATCCGCAGATGCGGCAGCGCCTGCGTCCCCGTGAACGGCAGGGAGACCCTGAGCAGCAGCCCCTCCGCGGCGGCCGGCCGGTCCGGGGCCAGCCGGTCCAGCTCGCCCAGCAGGGCCGTGCGTACGTCGAACTGCTCGTCCAGCAGTTCCAGCAGCGACGGGAACCCGGCCGTCCCCGTGTCGTCCAGCAACGCCTGTGCCAGCCGGTTCACGGCGGAGGGCAGGAGCCCAGCGGTGTCCAGGCCGAGCAGCCGTACGATCCGCAGCACCTGCACGGTCCGCTCGACCCCTTGGGACACCCCCGACGCGAGCTCGGCCAGCAGTTCGCCGCCGAGCTCCTCGACCAGCGCCGCCAGGGCCCGCTCCCCGGCCGGCTCCTCGAACGCCGACCGGGCCGGCGGCTGCAGGGTCACATCTCCGCCGCGCACCGCCTCCGTCACCAGCAGCGCCGCCAGAGGCGCGGTGACGGAGGCGGGGCAGCGGCCGTCGAGCGCGGTCAGCAGCCGCAGTGCCGCGGCGCACTCCGCGGGCGTCCGGTCGTCCGCCGGAGCGGTCAGCGCGTCCGTCAGCCGCCGGATGCCCTTCTCGTCCAGCGCGTACGGCCTTTCCGCGGCCCAGGCCGCCGCTGCCGCCCGTTCCACCGACCCGAGGGCGATGCCCGCGCCGAGCGCGGTCACGGCGAGCGGACCGGCGGTGAAGGGCTCTCCCGGAAGTTCCGCGGCCTCCTCGAAGAGTTCGGGGGCCCGGCTGCGCCAGATCCGCGCCGCCGTCGCCGCCCAGGCGTCGTCCGTAGCTCCGGAGGGGCGCGGGCCCGACACGCTGTGCACCCGGAAGCGGGGGTCGCAGACGTCCGGAGCGTCCTCCGGCAGGACCCCGACGACCCGGTGGGCGGTGTGTCCCGGGTGGCGGGTGTACGTGGTGAAGGTCAGCCGCTCGGCGTGCTCACGGGGCAGCGCGGCGGCGGCCAGGGCGACCCAGCGGGCCACGTCCGCGCTCTGCCGCTCGACGAGCACCACCGCGGGTGCGGACGGGTCCTCGCTCACCGCGCGCAGATCGCCGAGGACCGTGGCGAGCCAGGGACCGCGCGACACCGCGAAGTCCCCGAGCGCCTCGCGGCTGAGCCCCGGGGCGGGACCGCGCACCGGCCGGTGCGCGCTCAGCGGGTCGGGCGGCATCCGGTCCGGGGTCGTGGAGAGCCACCCCGCCGCGCCCCACGCGGACACCGGGAGCATCCGTCCGGGCAGCGCGGTACCGGACGGCAGATGCACGGCGTGTGCGTGGAATCCGCCCGCGCCCGTGGGCACCGTACGGCTGAGGAGGTGGCTGCCGTCGGAGAGCGCGGCGAAACCGAACGCGACCGGCAGCGAACGGAGTTGTGAATCCGAGAGGCCGTCCGGAGTGCCCTCGGGGGCCTCGTACGCGAGCAGCGGCGCGGCCTCGGCGCGCACCGGCCCGGGTATCGCGGCGTCGGCGGCGGTGAACCGGCCGGCGGGCCCCCCGTCCCCGGACGTGACGGAGGTGTAGTGCAACTGCGGGAGGCTCATACGTAGGCCCTCATCGTCCCTGCCACGTGCTCCCCGACACGCGCACCGGCCGCCGCTCACCGCCCTGTCGGTGCGGCCCGGCCCGGCGGAGCGACGACCCCGGCGGGGAACTTTCCGCAGTCGTGCGGGCGACGTTATCAAGCCCTGACGGCCCGTTGGGCCGCACTCCGCGGGCCGGACACACCGACCGCCCGCCGGACGCGGAACGGTCCCGCCGCCCGGCCCTCCGGTGACGCGGAACAGTCCCGCGCGGTGCGGCGTCATGGGGGCGGCCGCGCCCGCCCGCCCCGGCGGCCTTCCACGCCGCCGGGGCGCCGTCCGTCCGCGCGGGCCTGAAGCGGATCTACGGCCGCGCTTAAGAAATCCTCGATGGACCGCAGCGGTGGCATGGGGCACATTTCTTGGAGACGGCTCAGACCGCGGGACCGGCGACCAGCCCGACCCGCCTGCCGTCTCCTCCCGCGACCCCGGGCCCGCCGGTCTCATCGGCATGCCCGGAGCCGGGACGTCCACCAGCAATCGGGTACAGGGAGCCGCGGCCGTGAAGGCACTCGTGAAGCACAAGGCAGAGCCGGGACTGGCACTGATGGACGTGCCCGAGCCGGAGACCGGCCCCGCCGATGTGCTGATCAAGGTGCTTCGCACCGGGATCTGCGGGACCGACCTGCACATCCGGGACTACGACGGCTGGGCGCAGCAGGCCGTGCGTACCCCGCTCGTGCTCGGCCACGAGTTCGTCGGCGAGGTCGCCGCGATCGGCGCGGACGTCGTCGACATCAAGATCGGCGACCTGGTCAGCGGCGAGGGGCACCTCGTCTGCGGCAAGTGCCGCAACTGCCTCGCCGGCCGCAGGCACCTGTGCCGTTCCACGCTCGGGCTCGGCGTCGGACGGGACGGGGCGTTCGCCGAGTACCTGGCACTGCCCGCCTCGAACGTCTGGGTGCACCGCGAGAAGGTCGACCTCGACATCGCCGCGATCTTCGACCCCTTCGGCAACGCCGTCCACACCGCGCTGTCCTTCCCGCTCGTCGGCGAGGACGTGCTGATCACCGGCGCCGGCCCGATCGGCGTCATGGCCGCCGCCGTCGCCCGCCACGCCGGCGCCCGCAACGTCGTCATCACCGACGTCAGCGAGGCCCGCCTGGAACTGGCCCGCAAGGTGGGCGTGAACCTCGCGCTGAACGTCGGCGAGGCGACCATCGCCGACGGCCAGCGGCAACTCGGACTCCGCGAGGGCTTCGACATCGGCCTGGAGATGTCCGGACGGCCCGAGGCCATGCGGGACATGATCGGCAACATGACCCACGGCGGCCGCATCGCGATGCTCGGACTGCCGTCGGCCGAGTTCCCCGTCGACTGGTCCCGCGTGGTCACCTCGATGCTCACGATCAAGGGCATCTACGGCCGAGAGATGTACGAGACCTGGTACGCCATGTCCGTGCTCCTGGAGGGCGGACTCGATCTCGCCCCGGTGATCACCGGCCGGTACGACTACCAGGACTTCGACGCCGCGTTCGACGACGCCGCGAGCGGTCGCGGTGGCAAGATCCTGCTCGACTGGGCCGCCTGAAGCCTCTCGTCCGCACCCCCCGTATCCAGCTGGGAGACACCCCTCATGTTCGACTCCGTACGCGACGACCTGCGCGCCACCCTCGACGAGATCCGCGACGCCGGGCTCCAGAAGCCCGAACGGGTCATAGGCACCCCCCAGTCGGCCACCGTCGCCGTCACCGCCGGAGGCCGGGCGGGTGAGGTCCTCAACTTCTGCGCCAACAACTACCTGGGCCTCGCCGACCACCCCGACGTCATCGCCGCCGCCCACGACGCGCTCGACCGCTGGGGCTACGGCCTGGCGTCCGTACGCTTCATCTGCGGCACCCAGGAGGTCCACAAGGAGCTGGAGCAGCGCCTCTCCTCGTTCCTCGGACAGGAGGACACGATCCTCTACTCCTCCTGCTTCGACGCCAACGGAGGAGTCTTCGAGACCCTCCTCGGCCCGGAGGACGCGGTCATCTCCGACGCCCTCAACCACGCCTCCATCATCGACGGCATCCGCCTCTCCAAGGCCAAGCGCTACCGCTACGCCAACCGCGACATGGCCGACCTCGAGCAGCAGCTCAAGGAGGCGTCCGGAGCCCGGCGCCGCCTCGTCGTCACCGACGGCGTGTTCTCCATGGACGGTTACGTCGCCCCGCTGGCGGAGATCTGCGACCTCGCCGACCGCTACGGCGCCATGGTCATGGTCGACGACTCGCACGCGGTCGGATTCGTCGGACCCGGCGGCCGCGGCACCCCCGAGCTGCACGGCGTCATGGACCGCGTCGACATCATCACCGGCACCCTCGGCAAGGCCCTCGGCGGAGCGTCCGGCGGCTATGTCGCCGCACGCGCCGAGATCGTCGCCCTGCTGCGCCAGCGCTCACGCCCGTACCTCTTCTCCAACACCCTCGCCCCGGTCATCGCCGCGGCGTCCCTCAAGGTCATCGACCTGCTGGAGTCCGCGGGCGAACTGCGCGAGCGGCTCGACGCCAACACCGCGCTCTTCCGCACCCGGATGACCGAGGAGGGCTTCGACATCCTGCCCGGCGACCACGCCATCGCCCCTGTGATGATCGGTGACGCCGCGAAGGCGGCCCGCATGTCGGAACTGCTCCTCGAACGCGGGGTGTACGTGATCGGCTTCTCGTATCCCGTCGTCCCGCAGGGAGCCGCGCGCATCCGGGTCCAGCTCTCCGCCGCCCACTCCACCGAGGACGTCAACCGCGCGGTCGACGCCTTCGTCGACGCGCGGGCGGCCCTGGAGGCGTAGCGAACGCCCCCGGCCAGGGACAATGGGCGCATGATCGATGCACGGCGGCTGCGAATCCTTCGTGCGGTGGCCGACCACCGTACGGTGACCGCGGCCGCCGCGGCGCTCTACCTCACCCCCTCCGCGGTCTCCCAGCAGCTCGCCGCCCTGGAGCAGGAGACCGGCCACCGGCTGGTCGAGCGCGGCGCGCGGGGCGCCAGGCTGACCCCGGCGGGGGAGATCCTGCTGACCCACGCCAACGCGGTGCTCGCCCAACTGGAACGGGCGGAGGCGGAGCTCGCCGACTACGGCGCGGGTGTCGCCGGGACCGTCACTGTCGCCGCGTTCGCCACCGGCATCGGCCTGGTCCTCGCCCCCGCCATTGCCGCGCTGTCCCTCACCGCCCCCGGGATCCGGGTGCGGGTGCAGGACGCGGAGGGGGACGCCAGCGTGCCCATGGTGCTGGACCGGCAGGTCGATGTGGCGGTCGCCGTCGAGTACCGGGGCGCACCGGGGGAGGACGACCGCCGGCTGACCAGGGTGCCGCTGTACGCGGAGCCCTTCGACGCCGTGCTCCCCGCCGGCCACCGCCTCGCCGGCCAGGAGCGCGTCGCCGTCGCGGACCTCGCCAAGGACGCGTGGATCGGCCCCTACCCGGGCAACCCCTGCCACGACGTGGTCGTCCTGGCGTGCGAGTACGCCGGTTACGCACCCCGGCTGGAGCACTCCTCCGACGACTTCCACGCAGTGGTCGCCCTGGCCGGAGCCGGTGCGGGGGTCGCCCTGGTACCCCGGTCGGCGCTGCGCGGTACCGCGCTCGACCGGGTCGTCGTACGTCCGGTGGAAGGCGCCCCGGCCCGCCGGGTCTTCGCGGCGGTACGCAAGGGAGCGGAGGGGCACCCGCTGATCAAGCCCGTGCTGGAGGCGCTGGCGGAGGCCGCCGCACCCGCGTGAGGCTCCCGCTCACGCGGGCTGCAGCGGGTCCCAGCGGTTGCCGTAGAGGTCCTCGGACACAAGAGTGAAGGCCGCGCGCCGGAGCGGCGAGGTTCGCCGGGGACAATGCCGGTATGGACCCGAGCCACCTCCCCGCACTCACCGACCGCGCCCGCCGCCTGGCCGAGGACGGGCGCCGCCGGGTGCTCGGGATCGCCGGGGCCCCCGGTGCGGGGAAGTCCACACTCGCCGCCGAGATCGTCGCCGGCCTCGACGGGCGCGCGGTCCTGGTCCCGATGGACGGCTTCCACCTGGCCGGTGCCGAGCTGGAACGGCTCGGGCGGGCCGACCGCAAGGGCGCCCCCGACACGTTCGACGCGGCCGGGTACGTGGCCCTGCTCGAGCGGCTGCGCGACCCCGGGGCGACGGACCCGGTCTACGCCCCCGCCTTCGACCGGGCGCTGGAGGAGCCGGTCGCGGGCTCCGTGCGCGTGGAGGCGGACGTCCCGCTCGTCGTCACCGAGGGCAACTACCTGCTGCTGGACGACGGGCCCTGGGCGCGGGTGCGGGGACTCCTGGACGAGGCGTGGTTCCTCGACCCCGAACCGGAGACACGGGTACGCCGACTGGTGGACCGGCACGTCAGGTTCGGCAAGTCCCGGGCTCATGCGGAGAGCTGGGTCGCCCGGTCCGACGAGCCGAACGCCCGGCTGGTCGAACTCCACCGGCACCGTGCCGACCTCGTCGTACGCCCGGGGCAGCCGGTGACCGGCGCGCCCTGAATCCTGCTCGCCTCCGTCTCGGCCGGCGGGCAGGATGCACAGTGCCGTCGCCCCTGCCAGGAGGTCCCATGCCCCATCAGCCCGCCCCCTTCACCGCCGACGACTACCGGGCCCGGATGGCCCGCGCCGCGGAGTCTGCCGACGCCGCGGGCCTGGCCGGTGTGCTCGTCGCGCCGGGACCCGACATGGTCCACCTGACCGGTTACCGCCCGACCGCGGAGACCGAACGGCTCACCGTGCTCGTCCTGCGGGCCGGCCACGACCCCGTCCTCGTCGTCCCCGCCCTGGAGGCCGCGGACGCGGAGCGGGCGACCGGCGCGCCCGCACTCGCCCTGCGGGAGTGGACCGACGCGGCGGACCCCTACGCCCTGACGGCCGGACTGCTCGACTCCAGGGGCCGGTTCGGGATCAGCGACAACGCCTGGGCCCTCCATCTGCTGGCGCTCCACAAGCTGCTCCCCGACACCTCCTACGCCTCGCTCACCGACGCCCTGCCGATGCTGCGCGCCGTCAAGGACGCGGCCGAGCTGGAGAGGCTGGCCGCCGCCGGTGCCGCGGCCGACGCGACGTACGAGGAGATCCTGAAGGTCCGCTTCTCCGGCCGCAGGGAGAGCGAGGTGGCAGCGGACCTCGCCGCCCTCCTCACCGCGCACGGCCACTCGCAGGTCGACTTCACCGTGGTCGGGTCGGGCCCGAACGGAGCCAACCCCCACCACGAGGCGGGCGACCGGACCATCGAGCGGGGCGACATGGTCGTCCTGGACTTCGGCGGCCTCATGCACGGCTACGGTTCCGACACCTCCCGTACGGTCCACGTCGGCGAACCCACCGCCGAGGAGCAGCGGGTCCACGACGTCGTACGGGAGGCGCAGGAGGCGGGGTGCGCGGCCGTCCGCCCGGGCGCCGCCTGCCAGGACGTGGACCAGGCGGCGCGCGCGGTCATCACCGAATTCGGCTACGGCGAGTGTTTCATCCACCGCACGGGCCACGGGATCGGCGTCACCACCCACGAGCCGCCCTACATGATCGAGGGCGAGGAGCAGCCCCTCGTCCCCGGCATGTGCTTCTCCGTGGAGCCGGGCATCTATCTGCCCGGCCGCTTCGGCGTCCGCATCGAGGACATCGTCACGGTCACGGAGACCGGCGGCAGGAGGCTGAACAACACCGCCCGCGAACTGGCCGTCGTCGAGTAGCGGGGGCGTCCGCCGCCTCAGCCCTGCGGCTCCCGGTCGCGGAACCGGTGCAGCACGTCGTACGGGTACGGGAGCGGGCGCTCGCTCGCCGTGTCCAGCCGGGCGGTCTGCTCCGCCGTCAGCTCCCAGCCGACGGCGCCCAGGCTGTCCGCCAGCTGCTCCGGAGTACGGGCCCCGACGATCGGTGCCGTGACGCCGGGGCGGCCGAGCAGCCAGCGCAGGGCGACCTGCGCGGGCGTCCGGCCCGCCTCGCCGGCGACCGCCACCACGGCGTCGACGACCCGCCAGGTCTCCTCGTTGTCCCGCTCCCGCCATGCCTCGCGGCCCAGCTCCTGCTGGTAGCGGGCCTCGCGCGTGCCGGGCTCCGGCGCGGTCATCCCACGCCGGTATTTGCCCGTCAGCCAGCCTCCCTGGAGCGGGCTCCACGGGATGACGCCGACGCCCTCCGCGAGGCTCACCGGGGTCAGCTCCCACTCCACCTCGCGGGCCAGCAGGTTGTAGAGCGGCTGAAGGCTGACATAGGGCTCCCAGCCCTGCCGGCGGGCCAGGTCCTGGGCGCGCTGGAGCTGGGACGCGGAGAGGTTGCTCGCGCCCAGGTAGCGCACCTTGCCCGCTTTCACCAGGGTGTCGAGCGTGGCGAGGGTCTCCTCCAGCGGGGTCGTCGCGTCCCACACATGTGTCTGGTAGAGGTCGATGTGGTCCGTGCCGAGGCGCCGCAGGCTGTCCTCGACGGCCCGCACGATGTGCTTGCGGCTCAGGCCGCCCGCGTTCGGAGCCTCGCCCATCGTCCCGAACACCTTGGTGGCGATGACCAGTTCGTCACGACGGCGTCCTTTGAGCCAGCGGCCGATGATCTCCTCCGAGACCCCACGCTGGTAGACGTCGGCCGTGTCGACGAACGTCCCGCCCGCCTCGGTGAACGTGTCCAGGACGCGGTGGGCGTCGGCCTCGTCGGTGTCCTGGCCGAAGGTCATCGTGCCGAGGCAGAGCTCGCTGACGCGCAGACCCGACCGGCCGAGGAATCGCTGCTTCATGGGTCCCCCTGTGTGCTGATCCTTGGTCTGGACCATACGTGTTGAAGTGCACGCGAAGGCAAGGGGACTGAAGGAGCGCGTCGTGAAGTCAACTGTGAGAGGCCGGTGTTGCCGTCCTGCCGGTTGCTCGCGCCGGACGCGGAGCGGAGTGGGGCCGGCCGCCTGCCGGGCGGTCGGCACCCGATGGCGGCCGTCAGCGCCCGAGCGCCGCACCCCCGTTCACATGCACGATCTGCGCCGTCATGTACGCCGCTTCGGGTGACGCCACATAGCGCACCGCGGCGGCGATGTCCGAGGGCAGGCCCGCCTGGCCGGTCAGCGACTGCTTGGTCCGGGCGGCCACGAAATCGGGTGTGGCCCGGTCGCCGAAGAACTCGGTCTCGGCGACGAAGCCCGGAGCGACCGCGTTCACGGTGATGCCCTGCGGGCCGAGCTTCTGCGCCAGGTCGACGGTGTAGGTGTTGACGGTGGCCTTGGAGCCGCCGTACGAACCGGGGCCGCGCAGGGCGGCGATGGACGACATCTGGATGATGCGGCCGCCGGGCCGGGTGATGTGCGGCAGCAGGCCCTCGGTGAGCAGTACGGCGGTGAGCACATTGGCCTCGAAGTTGCGGCGGAAGCTGTCCGCGACGCCTTCGAGGGTGCCGTCGTGGGACGGTGCGACGTTGCCGCCGGCGTTGGCGACGACCACGTCCACCTGCGTGCCGCCCGCGGTGCAGAACTCCACGGCTCCGCGGACCTGGCCGGGATCGCTCAGATCGGCGGCGACCCAGGAGGCCGTCCCCGCACCGTGCGCGGCGTCGAGCTCTCCGGCGGCCTTCTCCAGGGGCTCCTCGCGCCGGCCGATGAGGACGACGTGGTCGCCGTCCGCCGCGAAGACCTCGGCCACCGCCCGCCCGATCCCCGTACCGCCACCCGACACCACGACCTTGCGCTGCCCCACGACTCCACCCCATGTCCTTGTTCATGAACGTCAGTCACATATCTGTCCGCCGCACGGTACGACCGCCGGTCGTCGGCGTCAACGGGCAGGGTGGACGGCAGTCACGGGACGGGCGAGCGTCATCGGTGCTCACCGGTCGGCCAGGACCACGCACGACTCACCGGGGAGATGGAGCACACCGTCCGCTCCCGGGGCCTCGACCGGCTCCCAGGCGGCCAGTACGCGGCCCCCGCCGCCGCGGTGCCGTCCGGTCCCCAGCGGGACGGCGGCCGGCTCACCGGACAGGTTGACCGCCACCCGCAGGTCGCCTCTCCGGAAGGCGATCCAGCGCGCCTCCTCGTCGTACGCGGCCTTCACTGAGGCCAGATCAGGATCGGACAGGTCCGGCAGGGCCTGGCGAAGCGCGATCAGCTCGCGGTACCAGGCCAGCAGACGGCTGTGCGGCGCGCGCCCGGGTTCCTCCCAGTCGAGGCACGAGCGGTCCCGGGTGGCCGGGTCCTGGGGGTCGGGGATGTCCTCCTCGGCCCACCCGTGCGCCGCGAACTCCCGGCGCCTGCCCTCGCGTACGGCCCGGGCGAGACCGGGGTCGGTGTGGGCGGTGAAGAACTGCCACGGCGTGACCGCGCCCCACTCCTCGCCCATGAAGAGCATCGGGGTGAAGGGGGAGGTGAGCACGAGGGCGGCCGTACAGGCCTGGAGGCCGGGGGACAGGCCCGCCGCGAGACGGTCGCCCTGTGCGCGGTTGCCGATCTGGTCGTGCGTCTGCGCGTACCCGACGAAACGGTGCGCCGGGCTCCGGGCGGGGTCGACGGGGCGCCCGTGGGCACGGCCCCGGAAGCTGGAGTACGTACCGTCGTGGAAGAACGCCCTGGTCAGGGTCTTGGCGAGACCGCCCAGCGGAGCCTTCGCGAAATCGGCGTAGTAGCCCTGGCACTCGCCGGTGAGCGCGGTGTGCAGCGCGTGGTGGAAGTCGTCGTTCCACTGTGCGTGCAGCCCGATGCCGCCCTCGCTCCGCGGGGTCGTGGTGCGCGGATCGCACAGATCGGACTCGGCGACCAGCCCCAGTGGCCGCCCCAGCTCGGAGGCGAGGGCGTCGACCGAGGCGGAGAGCTCCTCCAGGAAGGTCAGCGCCCTGCCGTCCGCCAGCGCGTGGACGGCGTCCAGGCGCAGCCCGTCCAGCCGGTAGTCGCGCAGCCAGGCGAGCGCGCTGCCCAGCAGGTAGTCGCGCACCTCGTCCGAGCCGGGCGCGTCGAGGTTGACGGCCGAACCCCAGGGCGTGTGGTGGGTGTCGGTGAAGTACGGGCCGAAGGCCGGGAGGTGGTTGCCCGACGGGCCGAGGTGGTTGTGGACCACGTCGAGGAGCACCGCGAGGCCCTGGCCGTGTGCCGCGTCGACGAACCGCTTCAGCCCCTCCGGGCCGCCGTAGGGCTCGTGGACCGCCCAGAGGGACACCCCCTCGTACCCCCACCCGTGCGTGCCCGGGAACGGGCAGACGGGCATCAGCTCCACATGGGTGATGCCCAGACCGGCCAGATGGCCGAGCCGCTCGGCCGCCGCGTCGAAGGTGCCCTCGGGGGTGAAGGTCCCGATGTGCAGTTCGTACAGGACCGCGCCGGGCAGCCCGCGCCCCGCCCACGGGCTGCGCCAGGCGTACGCGTCGTGGTCGACGACCGCGCTCCGGCCGTCGGGACCGTCCGGCTGCCGGCGGGAACGCGGATCGGGGAGCACCGGGCCGTCGTCGAGCGAGAAGCCGTAGAGGTCGCCGTCCACCGCCTCGGCCTCGGTCCTCCACCAGCCCGCGCGCAGCGCGTCGCGCTCCATCTCCCGGCGCCCGTCCGCCGTGCACAGCACGACCGAACCGGACTCCGGGGCCCACACCTCGAACTGCATCCAGCACTCCTCGTCCATGAACCTGATGCCTCGCAGGAGGCCCCATGATCGGCGGAATTCGCACGCACGGCCCCAGGACACTGGAGGGAGCCCGCATGTGGCCACTAGGGTCTGGTCCTGATCATTGCCCTGCCGGGTTCTGCTCATTCGCCTGGAACCCGGGCAGTCATACAAGGTCCCTCTTACGGCTGCTGGAGGCCGAGATGACCGTGCCGCCCTTCCCGCCCGGCTTCCTCTGGGGCGCTTCCGCCTCCGCTTTCCAGACCGAAGGCGCCTTCGACGCGGACGGCAAAGGGCCCTCCGGCTGGGACGCCTTCGCCGCGCAACCCGGCAGGATCAAGGACGGTACGGACACCACGCGCGGCACCGGCTTCCACGAGCGCTACCGCGAGGACGTCGCGCTGCTCGCCGGACTCGGTGCCGACGCCTTCCGCTTCTCCGTCAGCTGGCCCCGGGTGGTGCCCGGCGGCAGCGGCGCCCTCAACCCGGCGGGACTCGACTTCTACGACCGGCTCGTCGACGAGATCTGCTCCCACGGCATCACCCCGGCCCCCACGCTCTACCACTGGGACACCCCGCTCCCGCTGGACGAGGCGGGCGGCTGGCTCAACAGGGACACCGCCTACCGCTTCGCCGAGTACGCGGGCATCGTCGCCGAACGCCTCGCCGACCGGGTCCCCATGTGGATCACCATCAACGAACCGGCCGAGGTCACGATGCTCGGCTACGCGCTCGGTGAGCACGCCCCGGGCCGCGCCCTCCTCTTCGACGCCCTGCCCGCCGCCCACCACCAGCTCCTGGCCCACGGGCTCGCCGTACGGGCGCTGCGCGCCGCCGGCGCCGGCAACATCGGCCTGGCGCTCTCCCACTCACCGGTGTGGACGGCCGGGGACACCGAGGAGGACCGGGCCGGCGCGGAGATCTACGACACCCTGACCAACTGGCTCTTCGCCGACCCCGTCCTCACCGGCCGTTACCCCGACGAAGGCTTCGCCGCACTGATGCCGGGGCCCGTCGAGGACGACCTCAAGGTCATCTCCGCGCCGCTCGACTGGTACGGCGTCAACTACTACAACCCGACTCTCGTCGGGGCGCCCAGGCCCGAGGCTCTCGAATCCTTCTCCGGCTACCCGATGCCCCCGGGGCTCCCCTTCGGCATCCGGGAGATCGAGGGCTACGACACCACCGACTTCGGCTGGCCCGTCGTCCCGCAGGGACTGGCCGAGACCCTCGGCCAGTTGCGTGACCGCTTCGGCGACCGGCTGCCGCCGGTCTACATCACGGAGAACGGCTGCGCCGTCGACGAGCCCGTCGCGGACGGCCGCCGCATCGCGTTCCTGGAGGGCCACCTGGAGGCGCTCCGCACAGCCATCGACGCGGGCGTCGACGTACGCGGCTACTTCACCTGGTCGCTCACGGACAACGTGGAGTGGACCGAGGGCGCCAGCAAGCGGTTCGGTCTGGTCCACATCGACTACGAGACCCTGCGGCGGACCCCGAAGGACTCCTACGCCTGGTACCGCGAGCTGATCCGGGCCCAGCGCACGGGCGGCGCGGACGGGCAGGTGCGCGCGCCGGGAGGCCGGCCCCCCGGTTGAGCGGCCCAGTGGCTCAGGCCCCGTCCCAGACCATGTTGAACGCGCGCTCGAAGTTCACGTAGCCGAGCCGCGCGAAGGACCGGGCCATCGGGGTGTTGCCGAGATCGGTCGCCGCCCGGATCCGGTCGACGCCCTGGGCCGCCAGGACCCGGGTGCCCTCGGCCAGGATGTCGTCGATGTAGCCGTGGCCGCGGTGTCCGGGCAGGACCCCGATGTACGAGATCATCGGGTGGTAGTTGTTCCGGGCGGGGATGACGAAGCCCACCGGGGAGCCGTCGGGAAGCTCGGCGATCCGCCACCACTCCCGGGGGGTGGCCAGAGGTGCGAAGTCCTCGTCGTAGTGCTTCTCCGCCGCCTCACGGGCGCTCAGACCCGAGGCCAGGTCCTGCTGCCCATGGGCGTCCAGCGTGCCCTCCATCACCGGCGTCATCAGGGCGAGCAGATCCTCCCGGCCCGACACGGGGCGGAACACGAGCCGTCCGGCGTCCGGCGGGACGGGCGTCCCCTCGCGCCACTCCAGGCGCAGACGCTCGACGAGCATCCTGGCGCCGCTCGCCTCCATCACCCGCACCCGCGTCTCCACCGCGTCGCGAACCGCAGGGTCCTCCCGCCAGTCCGGCGGGACGAACCGTCCGTACTCCGGCCTGGGCGATCCGGCCGGGATCACGGCCGCGTCCGCCGTCTCCAGCAACTCCCTGCCGACCGCCTCCCGTTCCGCCACCGGAAGCGAGTCGTCCAGGTCGAAGAAGTCCAGGGCCTGGGGCCCGGAACCGGGCTGTCCCGTCCACCAGGAGATCCTGCCCAGGACACGGTCGCCGCGCAGTGCCACCCACATCCATTCGGGGCGGCGCCGGCCCGTGCCGAGGTCGTCGGCGAGCTCATGGTCGAGTACGTAGGTCAGGCGGCGGAACAGGGGGAGTTCGCCGGGACCGGAGAGCGGACGTACGGTCGTTGCGGTCGGTGCGAAGGTCATCGGGCTCCTCAGGTGTGTCTGCGACGCGCGACACTAACAACGAGCCGTGCTCCGGGCACGGCAATTCTCGTACTGCTCCGCAGGTCAGGAGGCCGGAAATCCGGCATTGTCTGGACACCCCGGCCGCCGCCCCCCGACAATCGGTGACGTGACGTCCTCCTTCGAGCACCACACGCAGCCCGCGCGGCTCTCCGACGCCGAGCGCGACCGTGTCCTCGGTGTGCTCAGGGACGGCGCCGCGCAGGGGAAGCTCTCGCACGACACCTTTCTGCGCCGCATGGAACTCGCCCTGGCCGCACGGCGTTCCGAGGAGCTGAAGGCGCTGACCTCCGACCTGGAGTCCGGCGGCCGGTGGTCCCGGGGGCTGTTCCGCGCGGTGGGCGAGGTGTCCGCCTTCCCGGCGCGCGTCCGCAGGGCCTGGCTGTCCGAAAGGCTGCCGAAGCTGATGCTGCCGATTCCCGGCCCGCACCCGCTCAGGATCGGCCGTGACCCGGGCAACGGCCTGCGGCTCAGCCACGAGACGGTGTCCCGGATGCACGCCGAACTGACCGCACACGGGAGCCGGTGGATCCTGCGTGACCTCGGCTCGACGAACGGGACGTGTGTCAACGGGCAGCGGGTCGTCGGGTCGGTCGTGGTCGGCGACGGCGACCAGGTGAGCTTCGGCCGGGTCGCCTTCCGGCTCACCGCCTCCCTCCCCGTCCCCCCGGCCTGAAGCGGTCGGGGCCAGGTACGCCGCTCCCACGTCCGGTGGTCCGGGCCATGCCCGGACCACCGGCGCCGGCGTTGCGACACCGGCCCTCACGGTCGGGTGAACCGTGGTCCTGTCGCCTCACGCGACGTCAGGGCGTACCGCTCCGCGTGCCCGTCCTCAGCCGGTCAGCGTGAACGTCTGTGACGCGGAGCCGCCGCACGGCTGCTGCGAGAGCCGAGCGCCGTTCGCGGTGGAGGAGTCGTTTACCGTGAGGCACTTGCCGCTGTGACGGGCGACGAAGCGGTACTGCCCACCGGCGCCGACGGCCTCGGGCCTCCACTGCTGGTTCGTCCCGCCCACGTACGACCAGAGGTGCACCCTGGTGCCGTTCCCGGTCGCGCCGGCTCCGCCGTCGACGTCCCAGACCTTGCCGTTGTGCCGGTTGACGACCTGGTAGTTGCCGCCGTCGGTGGGGCGGAACTGCCAGTTCTGGTTGGCGCCGGTGCCGCACGCCCACTGCTGGAGCGCGGTGCCGTCGCCGGTGCCCCAGTCCGCCGCGTCCAGGCACGCGCCGCTGCCCGCGTTCTTCACCCGGTACCAGGCGGCGGGATCGATGGGTCCGGAGGGCTGCTGGGTCCCGGTGCCGTCCCACACGAAGGTGGCGACCGCTCCGGCGGGCAGGGTGTAGGCGAGTGATCTGCCGTCGTCCGTCAGGGAGAACCGCTGGGAGGAGCCGGCGGTGTTGACCACGTAGGCCGCGCGGCTGCCGTCCGGGTTCTGGAAGGCCACGTTCTGCACCCCGCCACCGCCCTGGCTGGTCGATCCGATACGGGTCGCTCCGGCCTTGACGAACTTGGTGAGCTGGCCGAGGACGTAGTACTCGGCGTTGCGGCTGACCGTACCGCCGGCGATCTCCACCACCCCGTTGCACCGGGTTCCGCAACCGCCCTGGTGGGGGCCGCCGTTCTGGTCGAGGGCCAGGTTCCAGTTGACGACGGTCTCCCCGCCGTTGCGCATGTTCTGCACGACCAGGTTCTCCGCGTGCCACCGCAGTGTGTCGGCGAAGGTCGAGGCGGGATCGGCGCTCTCAGTGCCGGAGCACTCGGTGAAGAAGACACGCTTGCCCGCGTTCACCACCTGCTGCTGGGCCGAAGGAGACCCTCCGTAGCAGTGGAAGGCCGCGCCGATCACCCGGCTGATGCCCTGGGTCCCGCCGAAGACCTCGACCGGGTAGTTCGGATGGTCCCAGTTGTGGTCGTAGGCCAGCAGGTTGGTGGGCAGACCGGCCGCCGTGAGGGTGCGGTCGAGAACCTTGAAGAACTCCGCCTGCTGCCCCGATGTCATCGTCATCGAGGGGTAACTCGCGGCGAACTCGGGCTCGTTCTGCGCGGTGAGATCGGTCAGACCGATGCCCTCCTGCGCGTACGCCCGGATGGCCTTGACGAGGTAGTCGGCGTAGTCCTGGTAGTTCTCGGTCCTCAGGCTGCCGCCGATGAGCGAGTTGTTCGTCTTCATCCAGGCGGGCGGCGACCAGGGGGAGCCCATGAACCTGATCGCGGGGTTGACCGCCGTGGCCTGCTTGAGGACCGGGATGATCTCGCTGCGGTCGCGGGCGACGGAGAAGGAGCCGCGGGTGTCCTCGTAACTGTGGAATCCACTGGCGGCGTTGAAGTCGGAGTCACCCAGCGGCTGGCGGAGGTAGTTGAGACCGATGCCGTCGGTGGGGGAGAAGAGCGATCTCATGAGCTCGTCGCGCCTGGCCTGGGTCAGCCCCTGGATCAGGTGGGCGGAGGCTCCGGTCACCGACGCCCCCGCGCCGGTGAACCTCTGGCCCTTGCTGCCGGCGTCGATGCGTATGTCCACGGGCTGGGGCGTTGCGGTGAAGGGGACGCTGCCGTCGGCGGCGAGCCTCCTGCTGCCGTCCGGGGTGGTGATCCATACCTGCGCCGCCGGGTCGGCGGCCTGCGCGGTGCCCGCGCCTGTCGGTACGAGGGCGGCGAGGGCCAGGGTGAGGGCGGCGGCTGCGGTTCTCGTCCGCCCGCGGCGGGCGGGGCTGGGTGCTGACATGGTGCGGCTCCTTCGGTCGTACCTGTGCGGGTGGTCCGCCGGAGTCACGGGAGAGCCGTCGTTCGGCGGCGCGCGGACCGGCGGTCTGCCTGAAGGGGTGGGGCGCACGGGACCTGTGGTCCGACGGTCTCGCGTCGAGCCGGTGCCCCCGTTCCTCCCCTGACGGGCAAGTGCGGCCATCGGCAGGGGAGTTCGAGGACGCCGATATGAAAGCACACTCGCTGAGTGGTTAGTAAGTGATCTGGGTCACATTGCTGTCGGGTGGGGGAGCGTGTCCCTCCGGACCAGCCCTGACCCACCTGGCGCCGCTGGACAGCGCTTAGGCTGCGCGGGTGAGCAACCCTTCAGCACGCACACCCGGTCAGAAGGCCCGCCCCCGCACCCCACGCAGTGCGGAGGCCAAGGAGAAGCAGCGGCGCATCCTGCACATCGCGATGGACACCTTCGGCGCCCGCGGCTACAACAACGCCTCGCTCGCCGAGATCGCGGAGCAGGCGGGCCTCACCCAGGCGGGGGTCCTGCACTACTTCCGCTCCAAGGCGCTGCTGCTCACCAGCGTCCTGGAGCTCCGTGACCAGACGGACATCGAGCAGCTGGGCACCGACCGCCCGCAGGGCCTGGAATTCCTGCGCCACCTGGTGGACACCGCGCTGCGCAACGCCGAACGGGAGGGCATCGTCCGGCTGTACGCGGTGCTCTCGGCGGAGTCCGTCACCGAGCGCCATCCCGCCCAGGACTACTTCCGCGACCGCTACACCGGGCTGCGCGCCTTCGTCGCCGATGCCCTGCGCGAGGCCTGCGACCTCCCCCCGGAACGCGCGAAGGAGGCCGAGACGGCGGCCAACGCCGTCATCGCCGTCATGGACGGCCTCCAGGTGCAGTGGCTCCTGTCCCCGGAAGCCGTGGACATGGCGGCCTCCACCGAACTCGTGGTCAGCTCGCTGCTGGCCACGCTCGCGCCCCGCACCTACGGCACCGCTGCGGGGCGCTGAGCCGGCCGTCACCTGCCGGGCGCGGACCCCGCCCGGACCAGGAGCGCCACCGGGCGGTCCGCGAAGAGCTCCGCCACGGCGACCGCCGATCCGGTGAACTTCCTTCCCGGAGACAGGAGATCGGTCCAGGGACCGTCGTCCGGGAGCCCCAGTTCGGTGTCCCGCCAGCCACCCTCCTCGTCGAGCCTCATCGACAGACGGGTCACGGCGGTGACCACCTCGCCCGACCGGGCGAACGCCAGACAGTGCGCCGCCGCCGCGCCACGCGCGGCCAGGGGTGCGTAGGTACCCGACTCACCGAACACCTCCGGACGGTCGCGGCGCAGCCGCAGCGCCGCGGCCGTCAGCGCCGCCTTCTCGTCGTCGTCCCCCGGCGGCCTGGCGAAGGGACGCCGGTTGTCCGGGTCGACCAGTGCGATGAACTCCCGCTCGGTGCCCTGGTACAGATCGGGGACCCCCGGCATCGTGAGGTGTACGAGCGCGGCGCCCAGCACATTGGCCCGGACGAAGGGGGCGAGCGTCTTGGCGAAGCCGGTCAGCATCGCCCGCGCCTCACCCGTGTCGCTGCCCGGACCTGCCGCCACGAAGCCGGTCACCGCCCTCTCGTACACCGGGTCGGGTTCGGTCCAGCTGGTGAACAGCCCCGCCTCACGAACCGACTTCAGCAGCGCGGGCTCCAGCCGCTCCGCCAGCTCGCCGGCCGGCAGGCCCGCGCAGCCGTACGCCGACTGCCAGGCCTGCCAGGCGAGCTGCGGGTCCGGAGCCGGCACGGACACCACCCCGGTCAGCTGGGCCACCAGCGACGACCAGCGTTCGGGGCACTCGGACAGGAGCGCGATCCGCGCCCGCACGTCCCCGCTGCGTTTGGTGTCGTGGGTCGTCAGCACCGTGCCGGTGGCCGGCCAGTCCCGGGCGAGGCGGGCGCAGAAGGCGTGGAACTCCTCGGGGCTCACCGCCGGCCGCCCCGGGTCGCCGCCCACCTCCGTCGCCGAGATCAGTGGGACGTACCGGTAGAAGGCCGTGTCCTCCACCGACTTGGCGTGCAGGGCGGACGCGGTCTGGGCGAACCGGGCGCAGAACGCCGAGTGCTCCGGCCCGTCGCCCAGGCGCCCCAGGGCGAGGTCCCGCACCACGTCGACGGCCTCGGCCTCCTGGGGCACCGAGAACACCGCCTTCGCGTCCCGGACGGCCTCCGAGGGCAGTGCCGACTCGGCGATCTCCGAGAGCGGACCGCCCGCCGTGACGTACGGCCGGTAGACCGGCACCCGTACCAGCAGCTCGCGTACCGCCGTGTGCAACGCCCACGGGGCATGGTCGTGCAGGGCGGGGTCCCCCGCGCACACCTCGGTCGCCAGCCGCGTCAGCCACTCCGTCTCGGCGGCCAGCTCGTGGGTGACGACCCGGTAGGCCGCGCGGCGCACCGTCGCGGTCCAGTAGCCGCCCCGGTCCCCCGGGGGGCCCGCGAAGTCGCGGTACCGGTCGAGCAGATCGGCCGCGCCCACCGGGTCGGTGAACAGACCGTCGATCCGGTGCAGCGCGTCGTAGCCGGTGGTCCCCGCGACCGCCCAGTCGGCGGGCAGCACCTCGGGACCGGTGAGGATCTTCTCCACCACCGTCCACCTCCCTTCCGTGGCCTCGCCCAGCCGGGCGAGGTACGCGCCCGGGTCCGCCAGCCCGTCCGGGTGGTCGATGCGCAGCCCGTCGACCACCCCGTCACGCACCAGCTCGAGGATCTTGCCGTGCGTGCCGGCGAACACCTCGGGGTGCTCCACCCGGACGGCGATCAGATCGGAGATGGTGAAGAAGCGGCGGTAGTTCAGCTCCGTCCTGGCCAGCCGCCACCACGCGAGCCGGTAGTGCTGGGCGGCGAGGAGTTCCGGCATCGGCAGGTCCGCGGTGCCGTCCCGCAGGGGGAACTCCAGGTCCCCGTGGCGGAGCACCGGCGTGCCGTCGTCACGGGTGCCCGCCTCGAAGGCGGCGCTCTCCTCGCCGGCGCGACCGGCGAGGACGGGCAGCAGCACCTTCCCGCCTCCCGCCTCCCAGTCGATGTCGAACCAGCGGGCGTAAGGGGATGCGGGGCCCTCGCGCAGGACCTCCCACAACGGGTGGTTCCAGCGGGGGGCGGCGGCCATGTGGTTCGGGACGATGTCCAGGACCAGTCCGAGACCGTGGGCGTGCGCCGTACGGGCCAGCGACCGCAGGCCCTCCTCGCCCCCGAACTCGGCGCGCACCGTGTGGTGGTCGACGACGTCGTAGCCGTGCCCGGACCCGGGGACGGCCTCCAGTACGGGGGACAGGTGCAGATGGGAGACGCCGATCTCGGCGAGATACGGCACGGCGTCCGCGGCGGCGGCGAACGGGAAGTCCGGCTGCAGCTGCAGCCGGTACGTGGCGGTGGGCGTCATGGACTCGTACGTACCCAGCCGGGCGGCTCTCTCCCACCTACCGCACCACCGGGTACCGGCCGACGCCTGCCCGGCCGGTACCCGTCACCCCATCGGCCTACGCCGGACGCTTGAGCACCGTCAGACTGCGTCCGATCAGCGTCACCCGCTCGCCCGCGGACACCTTGGGCCCCGCGCCGGGAGGAACACCGTCCGGGATCGCCGTGTCCACGACCACCTGCCACTGCTTGCCGTGATTCATGGGAACGGTGAATTCCAGATTCTCGGCGGCTGCGTTGAACATCAGCAGGAAGGAGTCGTCGGCGATCCGCTCGCCGCGCGGGCCGGGCTCCGAGATGGCGTGACCGTTGAGGAAGACCGTCATCGCCTTGGCGTGCGCGGCCTGCCAGTCCCGCTGGGTCATCTCCTCGCCCCGGGGGGTGAACCAGGCGATGTCCGACAGCTCGTCGTGCGTGCCCTCCACCGGGCGCCCGTGGAAGAAGCGCCGGCGCCGGAAGACCGGATGGTCCCGCCGGAGCCAGACCATCGCCCGGGTGAACTCCAGCAGGCTCGTGTCCGTGCCGGCGCCCTCCTCGCCCTCCTCGGCGTGCGTGGCGGCGGCCGGATCCGGCCAGTGCACCCAGGACAGCTCGTTGTCCTGGCAGTAGCCGTTGTTGTTGCCCCGCTGGGTACGGGCGAACTCGTCGCCGTGGCTCAGCATGGGCACGCCCTGGGAGAGCATCAGCGTGGCGATGAAGTTGCGCATCTGACGGCTGCGCAGCTCCAGGATCTCCTTGTCGTCGGTCTCGCCCTCCGCCCCGCAGTTCCACGAGCGGTTGTGGCTCTCGCCGTCCCGGTTGCCCTCGCCGTTGGCGTCGTTGCGCTTCTCGTTGTACGAGACCAGGTCGTGCAGGGTGAAACCGTCGTGACAGGTGGTGAAGTTGATCGAGGCCAGCGGGCGCCGCCCGTCGTCCTGGTAGAGGTCGGACGACCCCGTCAGGCGCCCGGCGAACTCGGCGAGTGTCCGCGGCTCACCCCGCCACAGATCGCGCACGGTGTCCCGGTACTTGCCGTTCCACTCGGTCCACAGCGGCGGGAAGTTCCCCACCTGGTAGCCGCCCTCGCCCACGTCCCAGGGCTCCGCGATCAGCTTCACCTGGCTGACCACCGGATCCTGCTGCACCAGGTCGAAGAAGGACGACAGCCGGTCGACCTCGTGGAACTGCCGGGCCAGGGTCGCCGCCAGATCGAAGCGGAAGCCGTCCACATGCATCTCGGTCACCCAGTACCGCAGCGAGTCCATGATCAGCTGCAGCACGTGCGGGGACCGCATCAGCAGGGAGTTCCCCGTGCCGGTCGTGTCCATGTAGTACTTCGGATCATCGGACAGCCGGTAGTAAGAGGCGTTGTCCAGCCCCCGGAAGGAGAGCGTCGGACCCAGGTGGTTGCCCTCGGCGGTGTGGTTGTACACCACGTCGAGGATCACCTCGATGCCCGCCTGGTGCAGTGCCTTCACCGCCTGCTTGAACTCCAGCACCTGCTCACCGCGGTCGCCCCAGGAGGCGTACGCGTTGTGCGGGGCGAAGAAGCCGATGGTGTTGTAGCCCCAGTAGTTGGCGAGGCCGGCGTCGGCGAGACGGTGGTCCTGGACGAACTGGTGCACCGGCATGAGCTCGATCGCCGTGACACCCAGCTCCGTCAGATGGGCGATGATCTCCGGGTGCGCGAGCCCCGCGTAGGTGCCGCGCAGTTCCTCGGGCAGGCCCGGGTGGAGCATCGTCAGGCCCTTCACATGGGCCTCGTAGATCACCGTACGGTGGTAGTCCGTACGCGGGCGGCGGTCGTCGCCCCAGTCGAAGTACGGATTGACGACGACGGAGCTCATCATGTGGGGAGCCGAGTCGAGGTCGTTGCGCTCGTCCGGTTTGCCGAAGGGATAGCCGTAGACGGCCTCACCCCACTCGATCTGCCCCGAGATCGCACGTGCGTACGGGTCGAGGAGGAGCTTCGCCGAATTGCAGCGCTGCCCGTTCCGGGGTTCGTACGGTCCGTGCACCCGGAAGCCGTAGCGCTGCCCCGGCATCACCCCGGGCAGATAGGCGTGACGGACGAAGGCGTCGGTCTCGCGGAGCTCCACCGCCGTTTCTGAACCGTCGTCGTGCAGGAGGCACAACTCGATTCGGTCGGCGGCCTCCGAGAAGACCGCGAAGTTGGTTCCGGCGCCGTCGTAGGTGGCGCCGAGGGGATACGCGTGTCCCGGCCAGACCTGCATAGATAGGACTCTTCCACTTCTGATCCGGGTGCTGGGCCTTTTCGACCCGATACTCCCCGAAAGACGGTCCACTACCTAGTACGTCGACCGGTGCGGCCGGGTCCCGTCGTGCGATCCCGCCGAGCCGGTCAACCTGGGACACCTCGGTGTCGCCCGGACAGGGGGTCCGGACCGCCGGGCAGCTCCTCCGTCCCGTGTGCGGCATGCCAGGGGGTGCGCAATCGCTATGAACCATCTCACTCCACCCGATCTCACCGCAAGGAACGGTCATGTCACGCAGGGGAGTTGGGTGAGGAGCCTGTGCATCCTGCTGCACCGGCTCCCGCTGCCGGAGTACCCTTCCTTGATCGTTGGTGGGGGAGTGGAAGGCGGTACGCGGGTGAGCTCGGGAGGGTTCGAGCTGCCCCCAGGTGACACAGGTCACGAGGGGGAGTCCACCGATGCTCCACCAGGCGCGGTCTCCCTCGCGCAGCCCATGGAGATCGGTGCTGAGCTGGACTGGGGAGCGGACGCGTGGGACGAGGTGCGCACACGGGCCCAGCGCGCCGGGCGGGCGTACATCTGGCTGAACCTGGTGGAGCAGCGGCTGCGCGCCGTCGTCTCCGCCGTGATCCGGCCGATCTACGAACCGGTGCACGGGGAGGACTGGGTGGTGGCCGCCGCGGGTCCCGCCGGCCAGGAGTGGGTGCAGCGTGCGGTGGCCGTCCGGGAGGTGTCCCGCCGCAAGGGCTACCTGCTCGACCCGGCCGACGACAACGTCCTCAGCTTCCTGACGCTGCCGCAGCTGCGCGAGCTGATGGTCCAGCACTGGCCCTGCTTCGAACCGTACTTCGACGACCGGCGCGAGGTGGAGCTGGCGCTGGACGAGCTGGAGGTCGCCCGTAACGTCGTCTCCCGCAACCGCGCCCTGAACGAGGCCGTCCTCGCCCAGGCCGAACGCGCCTCCGCGCGGCTGATGGAGATCCTCGGCGGCGGAGCCGCGGTGCCGTCCGCCGACCGGCTGCCCGTGGACGCGGTGGAGGAACTCGTCGGCGACCGCTACGCCGACGTGGTCTCCGTCCACCCCGACCGTGTGCGGCTCCAGCGCCAGCTCCCCGCCGAGGACCTGTTCGGCGGGGCGCGCCGGCTGGACGCCATCGGCATAGGGCTCAACCTCCTGACCCAGAACTTCTCCGGACGCAGGCTGGTCCGCCTCGCGGAGTCGGGCTGCCGGGTACGGCTCCTGTTCATCAACCCGGCGAGCAGCGCGGTCAAGCGCCGGGAGCGCGAACTGGGGCTCAAGAAGGGTGAACTGAGCCGCTCGGTGGAGATGAACATCCTCCACATGCGCCGGGTCCGCTCCAAGCTGCGCGACCCGGGGGCCTTCCAGATCCACGTCTTCGACGAGACCCCGCGGTTCACCGCCTACCTGGTGGACGGCGACGGGTCCGACGCGGTCGGTGTCGTCCAGCCCTACCTGCGGCGTGCGCGCGGCATGGAGGCGCCGGTGCTGGTGCTGCGAGGAGGGGGGCGTGCGGTGGTCAGGGCCGGGCAGGACAGTGAGCACGGCCTCTTCGAGACGTACCGCGAGGAGTTCGAGTCGGTCTGGACGGACTCACGGCCCGTCTCCTGACACCTTCTCCCCGGCTGTCAGTGGTGCGTGCGAAGGTGGTCGGGACTTGGGGGAAGCACCACAGGAGGAGATGCGGGATGAGCTGGATGAGCGGGCCGCTGACGGCGTTCGACCTGGAGACCACGGGCACGGACGTGGAGACCGACCGGATCGTGACGGCGGCCGTCGTCCGGCTGGAGGCGGACGGTTCCGTCTCCAGGGAGCGCACCTGGCTGCTGGATCCCGGTGTGGCCATACCCGAACAGGCCTCTGCGATCCACGGCATCTCCACCCGGCGGGCCCGGGAACACGGCGCCCCGGCCGCGTCGGCGGTCGGCGAGATCGCCGGGGTCGTCGCCGAGGGCCTGCGAGCCGGGACTCCCCTGGTGGTGATGAACGCGCGCTACGACCTCTCGCTCCTCGACCGCGAGTGCCGGCGGTACGGCGTGGAGTCGGTCAGCGAGCGGCTGGGTGAAGCGCCCGCACCCGTGATCGACCCGCTGGTGATCGACAAGCACGTCGACAGGTACCGGAAGGGGAAGCGAGCGCTCCACGCCCTCTGCGCCCACTACGGGGTGACACTGGACGACGCGCACGACGCACGCGCGGACGCCGTGGCCGCGGCCCGGGTGGTACGGCGCATGGGGGCGGTGCACACGCTGGTCGGTGCGATGGAGCTGGTGGATCTGCACGGACTCCAGATCCGCGCGGCGGCCGAGCAGTCACGGTCCCTCCAGGCGTACCTGCGGCGCACGGCCGATCCGGAGGCGGTCGTGGAGCCCGCCTGGCCGCTCATCCCCCGGAAGCGGGAGCCCGCGGGCGGAACGGGCTGACCGGGCGCGCCAGGAAAGTCAGTTGGGAGCAGGCGTCGCCGTCTCGTCGGCCTTGATGTCGAAGTTGATCCGCTCCTCCTCGACCGAGGTGACGGTGACCGTCACGCCGAGGGTGCTGCCGTCCTTCGCCGTGAGTTCGCACCGGGTCGTGGTGCCGACCTTCCCGGTGAGGTCCTCGGGGCAGCTGATGTCGGGCTCGGGTTGTCCCGTCGTCCGGGCGAGCTTCTCGGAGACCGTGGTGGCCAGCTTCTCCGCCGAGAGCTTCGGCTCGGTCCTCCCGACGTGAACGGACGCCGAGCAGCCGGCGAGCAGCACGCCCGCGGCCACGGCCAGGGCCGAAATGCCGCACTTCGCCGCGGTCGAGCGGGGTATGGCCACGAGGGCTCCGTTCCGAACGGTCGAGGCTGATGCCGGTAGCTTACGGGGCCCCGTCCGCCCGACGGCTTCGCCGACCTGCTCGGGCAGCGCGGCATGGTGGGAGCCGCACCAGGACGTGAGCAACCGGCCTCCTGCCGCCTCGGCCGGGCGCCCCGGGGATCCGGCAGACCGGGACTTGGCGAGGTGGCCCTCGCAGCAGTCGCAGCATGCGGCCCGGCGCTATTCGCCTCGTCGTTGGGCGCCTCCGACCGGTCGGAGGCCGATGAGGCGGACTTGTTCGAGCCCTGACGGCTCGGCGCGCACGTCGTCGGCGTTCGGTGGGAGCCGCGGGGTTCGGCGGAGACTCAAGTCGGTTATAAGAGTTGACTCTCACAATATGTGAGAGCACACTCTCACGTCATGGATTCCGAGAATCGGCTGGGCGACATCGAGATCACCGATCCACAGGCGATGCGGGCGCTGGCGCACCCGGTCAGGCTGGCGATCCTCGACCGCCTCCAGAGGTACGGGCCCGCCACCGCCACCCGACTCGCGCCCCACGTGGGAGCGACTCCTTCCGTCACCAGCTGGCACCTCCGCCACCTGGCAGGCTTCGGGCTGGTCCGGGATTCCGAAGCCGGACCGGATCGCCGGGAACGGCGCTGGGAGGCGGTGTCGCGCGGCTACCGCTTCGTGGCGCCGGAGGACGCGGAAGGCAGGTCCGCCGCGCGGGCGCTGTCCATGGAGATGTTCGTGCGCTACGGCGATCTGCCCAGCAGATGGGCGGCGGAGACCGAACCGCGCCTCGACCCGGTGTGGCAGAGGGCTTCCGGCCTGGCCAACACACGCGTGGTCGTCTCGGCGGAGGAACTGGCCCTGATCGAGGACGGTATCGAGCAGGTGCTCGCTCCGTACGTGACACGCGACCCCGCCCAGCGCCCCGCCGGAAGCCGCGGTGTCCGCCTGCTGCGTTACGTCCTGCCGGAGGAGGGCGAGGGGCAGGGCACGGAAGACGGCGAGCTGGACGAAGCCCAGGAACGATGAGCGCTTCTCAGGCACCGCGTGCCGCATCCCTTCTGCACGACCGGGGATTCCGGCGCTTCTGGGCCGGCCATACGATCTCGCAGTTCGGCGACCGGATCAGCGAACTGGCTCTGCCGCTGGTCGCTGTCGCGGCGCTCGGCGCCTCGGCGAACCAGGTGGCGTGGCTGACCGCCCTCATCTGGACGCCGAACCTGCTCGCGATCCTTCTGGGAGCCTGGGTCGACCGCAGGATCCACAAGCGCCGTCTGATGATCTTCGCCGACCTGGCGCGTGCCGTGATACTGCTCAGCCTCCCCGTGGCCAGTCTCCTCAACGCGGTGACAATCGGTCAGCTCTACGCCGTGGCGTTGCTGACCGGCAGCGCGGCGGTGCTGTTCAACACCGCGTATCCGGCCTTCTTCGCCTCCCTGGTGCCCCGCTCGTCCTACGTCGAGGCGAACAGCAAGCTCAGCGTCGGCAGAGCGGCCTCACAGGTGGCGGGCCCGGCGGTCGGAGGAGGCCTCGTCCAGGTGCTTTCCGCGCCCGTCGCGGTCATCGCCGATGCCCTTTCCTACGTCGTGTCCGCGTTCATGGTGGGCAGAGTCCCGCTCGTCGATCCGCCCACTCGCGTGGTGGAGGCATCGGCTCCCTCCTCGCTGTTGCGGCGTGCCCGGGAGGGGATCGCCTTCGTCCTGCGGCACGAGATACTCCGTGCCGCACTCGGCTGCGTGGTGACGGTCAACTTCTTCACCTTCGTCGCCGGCAGCGGACTACTGGTCCTGTTCGCGGGGCGGAACCTGGGACTTTCCCCCGGAGCAACCGGCCTGGCCATGGGCATCGGCTCCACCGGAGCCCTGCTGGGCGCCGTCCTCGCCCCGAGGCTCTCGCGGCTCATCGGACTGGGGCGCAGCGTCGCCGTGGGGGCGGTGCTGTTCCCCGCGCCCATCGGACTCGTGGCGGGAGCAGGAGGTCCGCTCTGGGCTCGGGCCGGAGCACTGGCCGGCGCCGGACTCCTGTCCGGAGTCGGTGTGATGCTCTTCGACGTCAACCTCAACGCACTGCAGACCAGCGTGATCCCCGACGGGATGCGCAGTCGCGTGGCAGGCGCGTTCGGGACTGTCAACTACGGCGTACGCCCCATCGGAGCCGTTGTCGGCGGCTTGCTGGCCACCGCCTTCGGCCTACGGGCGACCCTTCTCATCGGCGCCCTGGGGGGTGCGCTGTCGGTGTTCTGGCTGCTTGCCTCGCCCATACCGCGTATCCGCACGCTGGTGTCGGACGGGCCGGGCGCCGAGGGCGCCGTTCCCGCCCCTGCCCCGGACGGGGTGGCCAAATAATGCGGTTGCCCGGAGGGGAGACCCGGCGGGACGCCGTCCGGTTCGGCAGCGGACGGCGGATGGTTCAGAAGGGGTACCAGCGGACCTCGGGGTCGTCCTCGCGCAGCGAGGTCACCCGGCGCCGGAACTCCGCCAGCGCCTTGGGGTTCGACGGTGCGTGCTGGGAGACCCAGGCGCAGCTCGCGGTCTCCCGGGCGCCGCGCAGCACGGCGCACCCCTCCCAGTCGCGCACGTCCCAGCCGTACGCCTCGGTGAAGGCGTCGTAGGACTCGGCGGGCAGGCCGTAGCGGTCCCGGGAGAGGGCGAGGACCACGAGGTCGTGCTCGCGCAGATCCGCTGAGAACGTCTCCAGGTCGACCAGGACGGGCCCGTCCGGGCCGACATGGACGTTGCGGGGCAGTGCGTCGCCGTGGACGGGGCCCGGCTTCAGGTGCGGGGCCAGTGCCGCCGCGGCCTTGGCGAAGCCGTCGCGCCGGCCCCGCAGGTAGTCGGCGTCCGCGGGGTCGATGGCGTCGCCGGCGAGCAGCAGCCAGCGCTCGACACCGCCGAGCAGCTCCCGGCGGGGCAGGGTGAAGTCATCCGGGAGCGGCAGGGAGTGGACCTGCCTGAGCAGCGGGGCCAGGTCGCGCGGTTCGGGCGGGCGCACCGCCTCCGGCAGCCGGTGCCACACGGTCACCGGGTGGCCTTCGACCAGTCGGGCCACGGGTTCGGCGGCCCGTACGGCGGGTACACCACAGGCGTCGAGCCACCGCGCCACCGCCACCTCGCGCTCGGCGCGCTCTCGTAGTTCAGGGTGGTGCGTGGCGTCGCGGCCGACCTTGACCACCAGGTCGCCGCCGAACACCGCGTTCTCGCCCAGCGCCAGGAGCTCCGCCCCGCCGGGCAGCCCGGCAGCGGTCAGTACCTCGCGCGCCCGCATCTCGTCCATGGCCCGATTTTCTCATCCTCGCAGGCCACCTTGACGAACACCCTGCCCGTCCGCACGATGACGGAGGCCGCCCAGGCAGCCATACGGGGATGAAGCACATTCAGATGGATGGAAGGGTATGAATTCGTGACAACAGCGACCGCGACGGCGCGGTCCGGGCGGCAGGGCCCCGAATCCGGGGGCAGGTCCTCCCGGGGCCGGAAGGACCGGATACGCGGACGGGACGGGGGCGCCTGGTTCCTGGTGCTGCCGGCGCTCATCCCGATCCTGATCCTCAGCGTCGGGCCGCTGCTGTACGGCATCGCGCTGGCCTTCACCGACGCGCAGTCCGGCCGTACCCGCTCCACCGGGTGGACCGGTCTCCTGAACTTCCAGGACCTGCTGCACGACGGTCTGTTCTGGGACTCCTTCCGGATCGGCCTGTTCTGGGCGGTCGGTGTCACCGTCCCCCAGTTCGTGCTCGCCCTCGGTCTGGCCCTGCTGCTCAACGCGAACCTGCGGATGCGCTGGCTCGCCCGCGCCCTCGCCATCATTCCCTGGGCCATGCCCGAGGTCGTCGTGGGCATCATGTGGCGGCTGGTCTACAACCCCGACGCCGGCATCCTCAACGAGACCGTGCGGGATCTCGGTCTCGGCGACGGCCGTGACTGGCTGACGGGCCTGGCCACCGCGTTGCCGGCCGTCATCGTGGTGGGGATCTGGGCGGGCATGCCGCAGACGGCGGTGGCGCTGCTCGCCGGGCTGCAGAACACCCCGCACGAACTGCACGAGGCCGCCGCCCTCGACGGAGCCGGCGCCTGGCGCCGCTTCCGCACGGTCACCTGGCCGGCGATCAGACCGGTCGCCCTCGCGATCAGCGCCCTCAACTTCATCTGGAATTTCAACTCCTTCGCCCTGGTCTACGTCCTGACCAGTGGCGGCCCGGGCGGCCGCACCCGGCTGCCCATGCTCTTCGCATACGAAGAGGCCTTCCGCTACGGGCAGTTCGGCTACGCCGCCGCGATGGGATGTGTGATGGTCGCCGTGATCTCCGTGCTGCTCGCCTTCTATCTCGTGGGCCGGCTCAGGGGAGGCGAGGACGCGTGAGCCTCCGGACCGGCACCACCGCGCGCGCCGGGCAGTACGCCGCGCTCCTGTGCTACCTGGCCTTTCTGGCCTTCCCCTTCCTCTGGCTGATCTCCACGGCCTTCAAGCCCGCCCGTGAGCTGGGCTCGCTGCACCCGACCTGGATCCCCGAGCACCCGACCCTGGACAACTTCCGTCAGGCGTTCGACGAGCAGCCGCTCCTCAGGGCGGCGGCGAACTCGCTCACCGCCGCGCTCTGCGCGGCCCTGATCGCCGTCGTCATCGCCACGCCCATGGCCTATGTGATGGCGCGCCACCGAGGGCGGCTGGCGACGGCCGCCACCGGGTGGGTCGTCGTCAGCCAGGCCTTCCCCTTCGTCCTGGTGATCATCCCGCTCTTCCTGGTCCTCAAGCACCTGCACCTGATCAACTCGCTGTGGGGTCTGATCCTGGTGTACGTCGTCTGGTCCCTTCCGTTCGCACTCTGGATGCTGGCCGGGTACGTCCGT
The DNA here is from genome assembly GCF_042755185.1 of Streptomyces sp. NPDC059166. Taxonomy (NCBI): domain Bacteria; kingdom Bacillati; phylum Actinomycetota; class Actinomycetes; order Kitasatosporales; family Streptomycetaceae; genus Streptomyces; species Streptomyces sp. NPDC059166. The sequence goes on from NZ_JBHZCI010000015.1 coordinate 74,967, forward strand.
GCCGTGCCGCCGGAACTCGAGGAGGCGGCAGCGGTCGACGGGGCGGGGAAGGGCCGGATCCTGGTCTCGGTCGTCGCGCCGCTGCTGGCCCCCGGAATCGTCGCCACCGCGCTCTTCGCCTTCATCACCGCGTGGAACGAGTTCTTCTTCGCGCTCGTCCTGCTCAAGACCCCGGAGAAGCAGACCTTGCCGGTCGTACTCACGCACTTCCTCGGCGCTGAAGGGGCGGCCGACCTCGGGCCGCTCGCCGCGGCCGCGTTCCTCGCCACGCTCCCGTCCCTCGTGCTCTTCGCCTTCATCCAGAAGCGCATCACGGGTGGCCTGACCGCCGGGGCGGTGAAGCACTGATGCGCCGTCGAGGACTTCCCGCGCTCGCCGTCGCGGTGACCACCGCACTCGCCCTCATGCTGGCCGGCTGCTCGGCGGACGGCGACAGCGGTGCGTCGGAGGACGGTGTGATCAGGCTCAGCTTCCAGTCGCTGGCCTGGCAGAAGGAGTCGGTGGACGCCAACAAGCAGCTGGTGCGCGAGTGGAACGCCGCGCATCCGGACATCCAGGTGGACTACGTCCAGGGCAGCTGGGACAACGTCCACGACCAGCTGCTCACCTCCTTCGAGGGCGGTGAGGCACCCGACATCATCCATGACGCCTCGGACGACCTGGCGGACTTCGCCTACGGCGGCTACCTCGCCGACCTGCGGAAGCTGCTGCCCGGCCGGCTCACCCGGGACATCCCCCGCAACTCCTGGCAGGCCACCACCTTCGGCGACGGGGTCTACGGCGTGCCCTTCCTGCAGGAGCCGAAGGTCCTCATCGCCAACACGAGGATCCTCGAGTCGTCGGGCGTGCGGATACCCACTCCGGAGCACCCCTGGAGCTGGCCCGAGTTCCGGCAGGTCACCGAGAAGCTGACGAAGAAGGGCACGTACGGGGTGGCCTGGCCCCTCAAGGAGCCGGTCTCCGTCACCCTCAACCTGGGGCTCTCGGCCGGCGGGAAGCTGTTCCACCGAGGCGACGACGGCAAGGTGACCGTCCGGTTCGGTGAGGGTGACCAGGTGATGCCCGGCACGGTCCGGGACCAGGTCAACACCGACGGGAGCGCGGCACGGCAGGCGCTCGGCATGGGGGGATCGGACGCACTCCCCGGTTTCTTCGGCGGCAGGTACGCGATGGTCCCGCTCGGCTTCTCCTACCGGCAACAGGTCGCCGAGCAGGCCCCGGAGGGCTTCGAGTGGACGGTGCTGCCCGCCCCGGCCGGGAGTGGCGGACTCGCCCAGGGGGTCAGCCCCCAGACCCTCTCGATCGCCCAGGACAGCCCTCACAAGGAAGAGGCGATGCGTTTCGTCGACTTCCTGCTCCGCCCGGCGAACATGGTGCGGCTGGCCCGCGGTGACTGGATGCTGCCCACCGGCACCGAGGCGCTGGCCGACCCGGCCCTGCGCACCGAGGAGAACGGCTGGGCCACCGGAACCGCACTGGCCCGGGCGCTGAAGCCCGCCCCCGCGCAGTCGGTGCGCGGCTACCCCGAGTGGAAGGACAAGGTCGCCACCCCGGCGCTCCAGGAGTACTACAGCGGAGCCATCGGCACGGAGGAGCTGAAGAGGCGCCTCGTGGAGGACGGGAACCGGGTGCTCGCCCGCTACCAGCGCTGACAGCGTGTCATGACGCCCCTCCGTGCCCGTGAGGAACGCCGGCGAGGAACGCCCGCGAGCAACCGCCCGCGAGGAACGCCGGAGGGGCGTTCCGCCGTGCCCAGCCCGCCATCGCTCCCCGGGTCGGGCGGCGGTCGAGGAGTGCGGACGGGGTGAGGCTGCCCATCGTGGCCAGGTCCGCGGCCCCTGGCGACGCGACGGCCCGAGGCTGATGCGCCCCGGTATGGGCGCGATGAGGCCATCCGGTGTGTGCCCGCCTGTGACGGAAGTTCGCCGACTGGGTGACGGCTCTATGAAGGTCTTGATCTGAGCGCGTCAATCGAGCAATGTTTCGAGGCAGCCCCCGGAGATCTTCCGGCCGAGGGCCAATCCCCCCACAAGGATTGACGAGGAGACCCCTCTTCATGACAGTTCACACACGCATGCGTTCGGTCAGGCTCACCGCCGCGACAACCGCGGTGGCGGCCGCCGTCGGCGCCACGCTGCTCACATCCCCGCTCGCGGGGGCCGCGGCGGACGCCGTCTCCGACGCGACCGAGGAAACCGCCAACAGGCTGCTGAGGATCGTCGGGTAGGTCCGGTACAACTGACCCCGGGCCGCCGCGCTCTCCCCCACGGAGCGCGGCGGTCCGGCATGCCCGGTGAGGCACGAGGCGGATCGCCGCCCGTGGGACGCGCCCCGTGCGGAACCGGTGAGCCCGACACCCTAGGGTGGGGACCATGAGCGCGATGTACGCGGCACTGCTGCGGGGGATCAACGTCGGCGGCCGCCGGAAGGTGCCCATGCCGGATCTGCGGGAACTTCTCGGGAAGCTGGGGCACGAGGACGTCGCCACCTACCTGCAGAGCGGCAACGCCGTGTTCCGCAGTGCGTCCGGTGACGAGGAGTCCCTTCGCGCGGACCTCGAGCGGGCCCTCGAATCGCACTTCGGCTTCCCCGTGGACTGCCTGGTCCGCTCCGCCTCCTACCTCGCGGACGTCGTCGAGGCGTGCCCGTTCCCGGCCGCCGAGCTCGAGGGCAAGCAGCTCCACGCGACGTACTTCGACCAGCCCGTCGACGCCGCCCGGTTCGCCTCGCTCGACGAGGAGTCCTTCCACCCCGAGGAGTACCGGCTCGGGGACAGGGTCCTCTATCTGTACGCACCCGAAGGGCTGGGCCGCTCCAAGCTGGCCGTCGCCCTGGGCCGGCCCGCCGTCACCCGGGGGCTCGTGGCCACCAGCCGCAACTGGAACACCGCCGTGAAGCTTGTGGAGATGACACGTGACTGAGCCCTCCCCGGCCGTGGCCGCAGCCATCGAGGGCGAGCTCCGCCTTCTCGACCCCGTGGTACGGGCGTCCGCCGACGTGCTGGCCGAGCTCCTGCACCCCGACTTCCGCGAGATCGGCACGAGTGGCCGGCTCTGGGAGCGGGACACCATCATCGCCATGCTCACGGACCCGGACGCGCCGCGCCCCGGTCCGCTCACCGCGTCCAGGATGCGCGGCGAGCAGCTCGCACCCGATCTGGTTCACCTCACCTTCGACACCGAGTCCAAAGGGCTTCGCTCGCACCGCAGTTCGCTCTGGCGGAAGGCGGAGGACGGCTGGCGTCTCTACTTCCACCAGGCGACCCCCTTCATCGACGACCCGTTCGCCGAGGTCTGAGCCGCCCACCGTGCCCGGGCGGCGGCCCGGAGCACGCCCGGGGCCGGTCCCGCAAGGGTGCGGTGCCGGACTGATCCGGGCCCCGGCTCAGTCCGGTTCTCGCCGGAAGGTTCAGTTCCAGCCAGGTCGGCGGCCCGGGCAAAAGGCAGGTAAAGCCGACCGAACGGACGGGCGCCGCCGCCTGCCGGCGGCGCTGCCGCGGTTTCCCGCTCGCCTGCCGTCCGGGCCGTGCGGACGTGTGTGAACGCGATGCGCGTAGACAGTGGCCGAGGTCCGCCCGGCGTTCCCCGCTTTGCAGCAGTTCACGGCGGAGCTCCGTCCGGTGAGCGGACGCCGGTGTGCGGAGGGCGCGTTCGCGAGGGGCCGGAGGGCGCGATGTTCCCGATCCCGCGGGTCCGGAAGGCGACCTTGCCAGCGGTTGAACCGGAGTCAAGGATTCGAGGCGTGCGGTTGGCAGGTCCACGGCGAGAAATCCCACTGGCCGTGGAGAGCCGTACACCCGGACCGCCCACCCAGCGGACCGGCACCCCCCAAAGACGGAGGATCCTGTGACCTTCAAGCGCTTCGCCCCCCTCGGCTCGATCTCCAGACGTGCTCGCCTCATCGCGGCGACCTCGGGTCTGGTCACCGCCGTCGCGCTTGCGGCGCCCACCGCGGTCGCCCAGGCGGCCCCGAACGCCACCGTGACGAAGGCGGAGCTGGCCGAAGCCAGTTCGGCCGTGCGCGGCGCCGACATCGCCGGCACCGCCTGGTACACCGAAGCGAACACCGGCAAGGTCGTCGTCACCGTGGACAGCACGGTCACCGCCGCCGAGATCGCCGAGATCAAGAGGTCGGTCACCGACTCGGGCGCCAAGGCCGAGATCAACCGCACCGAGGGCACCTTCAACAAGCTCATCGCCGGCGGCCAGGCCATCTACGCGGGCGGCGGGCGCTGCTCCCTCGGCTTCAACGTCCGCAGCGGCAGCACGTACTACGCGCTGACCGCGGGGCACTGCACCGAGATCGGCAGCACCTGGTACACCAACTCGGGCCAGACGGCGGTGCTCGGCTCGCGCGCGGGCAGCAGCTTCCCGACCAACGACTACGGCCTGATCCGGCACAGCAACTCCGCCAACGCGGACGGCCGGGTCTACCTCTACAACGGCAGCTACCAGGACATCACCACGGCCGCGAACCCCCGGGTCGGCCAGGCGGTGAAGCGCTCCGGCTCCACCACCGGGGTGCACAGCGGCACGGTCACCGGGCTCAACGCCACGGTCAACTACGGCGGCGGTGACATCGTCTACGGCCTGATCCAGACCAACGTCTGCGCCGAGCCCGGCGACAGCGGCGGCTCGCTCTTCTCCGGCAGCACTGCCCTCGGCCTCACCTCCGGCGGCAGCGGCAACTGCTCCTCGGGCGGGACCACCTTCTTCCAGCCGGTCGTGGAGGCCCTCAACGCCTACGGCGTCAGCGTCTTCTAGGACGGCCTGATCCGGCTCACGGCACCCTGGACGGGCCGCGCTCCCCGAGCGCGGCCCGTTGCCGGCTCCGGGCGGGCGGCGCGGCCCCGCCTGCCGGTGGGTCAGTCCTTCAGCCAGCCCCTGAGCGTGGCCTGCACCCCCGCCTGGAAACGCGTCTCCACGTTCAGCGTCTGCATCAGCCGGGAGATGCGGCGGCGCACCGTGTGCACGTGGATGTCCAGGCGCCGCGCGATCGCCTCGTCCTTGAGGCCGGAGGCGAGCATGGTCAGCAACTCCCGCTCCTCCTCGGTGACCTGGCCGTGCGGGTCGGAACCGATGGGGGTCGCGTGTTCCCAGACCGCCTCGAACAGCGGCACCAGTGCATGGCTCAGCAACGAGTCGCTCACCAGCAGTGCCGACGCCGTCGGGTCGGCCGCGTCGGTCGGCGGCAGCAGCGTCACCCTGCGGTCGACGGTGATCAGCTTCGTGGGAAGACCGGTGCCGACCCGTATCTGCACGCCGTGGGCGGCCAGCACGTCCAGACCGCGGGCCCGGCCCTGGTAACTCAGTCCCTCGCGGTCCACCACCGCCCGTACGCGCACCCCGCGGCGCACCGGATCGGTCATGTTCAAGGGCATGGGCATACCGTCCGGCTCGCTCGCCGCGTACGGAGGCCGGTCGAGCAGCGCCACCTCCTCCGTCGCCGACACGAGCATCCCGGACACCCGTTCGGCGATCGCCTGACTGCCGTGGATCGTCTCGATCCCGAAGGCGCGGGTGTCGTGCGCGGTGCTCAGCAACTGGGCCGCGAGCTGGTCGACGGAGCCGGTCAGCTCCTCCAGTTCGGCCGAACGGTGCAGCAGTTCGGCCTTGCTGAGATGGATCAGGTTCCGCAGCGCCGTGGCCGGGGCCACCGCCTTCGGCAGGGTGCCCGGCTGAGGCCCGGCGGGGAGGGTGAAGCCCCGCTCGGTGAGCTGCTCCAGGGCGGAGGACACCCGGCGCGCCGGGAGCCCGAGAGTCCGGGCGAGAGCGCTGCGGCTGGCGTGCCCCGGCTCGTTCAGCAGGCTCTCGTACACCCGTAGCTCGTCCGTACCGAGCCCGAGGGCCTGCCACCGTATGTCCTGTTCCGACTGCTCCACGGCGACGATCTTCGTCGGTCGGAGGGGGCCACACAAGTGTGCACGTACACAAGTCGGCACCTGGAACACATTGTTCACCCAGGCCCTCCGGTACTTGCATGTGCGCTACCGATATTCGTTCATGCGCCAGTGCTACGGAGGAACCATCGTGCGAACTGCACCCCGCAGGAGAGCGCTCAGATCCGGATCCCAGGCCGGTCTGACCGTCGGCCAGGGCGTCGCCGCGCTCCTGGCGGCGGCCGGCCTGCTGGTCTCGGCGGTCCCCGCCGCCCAGGCGGCACCCGCCTCGGACCCCACCGCGTCCTCGGTGGTACCCGGTGAGGAGACCGCGACTCCCGCTCTCGTCACCGGCCTGGAGGACGCTGCCGCCGGAACGGGCAGCGCCGTCGACGCCGCACGTGGCCACCTGAAGGCCAAGTCGAGCCGCTACCACATCGCGGACCCGGACAAGAACCTGACGGCGGCCGGTACGGAGAGCGAGGGCGGCCGCGAGACCGTCCGCCTGCAGCAGAAGTACAAGGGTGTGCCGGTGCTCGGCGGGCAGTACGTCGTGCGCATGGACAAGAAGGACGGCAAGCGCACCGTCACCGGGACCTCCGGCAAGTACTTCACCCAGCTCAAGCTGGACACCGTGGAGCCCCGGATCACCGAGAAGAAGGCGATCGAGCGGGCCGTCGGCGCCGTCCTGTCCCAGCTGGGCTCCGGCCCGATGCGCAAGCCGGCCGCCGAGGACCAGAAGTCCGCCGAGGCGAAGTCCACGCTGACCGGCTCGGCCGAAGGGCTGGCCGTCCTCCCGCAGGGCGAAGGCGTCCTCACCCGGCACATCACCGTCTCCGGCACCAGCCCGGTGGACGGGCAGCCGGTCAAGCAGAACGTCTACGTCGACGCGCACTCCGGCTTCCCGATGCTCCAGTACAGCGCGATCAAGACCTTCGGAGCCTCGGGCACCGGTACTCCCGTCGCGAGCGGGGCCGCCGGCAGCCCGGACCAGGTGTCCACCGCGGCCGCACAGGAACTCGTCGTCAAGGGTTCCGGCAAGCGCTACAACGGTGAGAACGTCGAGGTGAACCTCTACCGGGGCACCGACGGCGCGCTCCAGACCATCGACTACGGCTTCCGGGGCGACAACCCCAACGTCGGTCCGATGCTGTCGACCTACGACGCCCGGGGCAAGGAGGCCGCCTCCGCGTCCGGCCTCTGGCCCAGCGGCATCAAGACGTTCCGCCCGGCCACCACCGAACTGGGCGAGGACTACACCGACTCCGGCGCGGTGGACGCCCACTGGGGCGCGCACCAGGTCTACGACTACTACAAGTCGAACTTCGGCCGTAAGGGCCTGGACGACAAGGACGGCTTCATCTACTCCCTGGTCGGTGTCGTGAACGGCGGAATGCCGTTCAACAACGCCTTCTGGGACGGCCAGAAGATGGTCTACGGCCAGGGCGGCGGCGACTACCGCACCTTCTCCGCGGACACCGACGTCGTCGGCCACGAGATGACCCACGGCGTCGTCGAGCACAGCGCCAACCTCGTCTACGCCGGTCAGTCCGGTGCCATGAACGAGGCGATCGCCGACTACTTCGGCAACGCCATCGACCTCACGGCCAACCACATATCCATGGACGACCCCGACGCCGCGCTGCTCGGTGAGGACCTGTGCACCACCGCGGGGCCGCGCGAATGCGCGCTGCGCGACCTGGACGACGGCGCGACCACGTCCAAGGACTTCATCGGTGTCAGCTACCGCAGCGACAACGGTGGTGTGCACCTCAACTCCACGATCTTCTCCGGCGCCCTGTGGGACATCAGGCAGGACCTCGACCCCGCCTTCGCGGACAAGATCGTCTACCGTGCTCTGACGGCTTACATGACTCCGCTCGACGGCTTCACCGAGGGCCGCGCGGCGGTCATCGCGGCAGCCCAGGAGCTCGGTGCCACCAAGGCGCAGATGAAGATCGTCAAGCGCTCCTTCGACGCGCACGGCATCGTGCCCGGCTGGGAGAAGGCGCTCGGGGTCGACACCGACACCCTCCTCGGCAAGGTGAACATCGCCGGTACCGGTGTGGGCGCCGGCGGAGGCAAGTACGCGGTCTCCCGGACCAGCGAGGACGGCAGCGAGCCCTACTCGGTCTGGGTCGGCAACACCAGTGGCAAGGGCGGCCAGACCCTCGTCAGCCCGAACAACGGCAACTACAACGTCTACGCCACCACCGACGGGAAGAACGTCGCCTGGGCGGAGTTCGCCGCGACGAGCATCCTCTTCCACGTGCGTCCGGTCGGCGGCGGCATGGACAAGGTCGTGGGGGCCTCGGGCACCAACGTCTCCGGGCTGGCGATCGACGGCGACCACCTCGTCTACACCGTGATGGACCCGTACACCGGCATGCAGCACGTCGCCTACATCAACATCCGGACCGGAGTGTCGGGAATGGTCGACGACGGCCGCCACGAGCTCTCCACCGCCCTGCCTTCGGTGAAGAACGGCAAGATCGCCTACGCGAAGATGTGGCCCGAGAGCGACAGCTTCAAGCTCGGCGTCGAGGTCTTCGACACCGCCACGGGCACCAAGAAGCTGATGCCCGTGAACAAGGACACCGCCATGGGCATCGGCCAGACCGCCCTCACGGACGACGGAGTCTTCTGGATCCTCGACCAGGACCTGACCGACAACTACAAGGCCGCCGTGGAGCGTGCGGCACTGGACGGCTCCGACCACATCACCGTCCTGCCGGAGGCAGGCGAGGGCTCGCTGTACGCCTACTCGCTGACCGCCTCCGACGACGCTGTCACCGTGACGGACCTGCCCCCGGCCACCAGCTACGCCAACGACACGCTGCCGAAGCTCTACCAGACGGCCCCCGACGGCAAGGGCGGCCCGCGCCGGGTCTCCTGCAACCGCGGTGACCAGGTGTTCGGTGCGTCCGACACCGGGCAGCGCGTCCTGTGGCTGGACGGCACCACCGGCTACACCAACCTCGTGAAGCGGGACCGTCCGGCCGGCAGCTGCTGACCTGACCCCGCCCTCGACGTGAAGCACGAAGAGGCGGTCCCGGCTCCTCGGTGGAGCCGGGACCGCCTCCTCGTACGCGGAGACCGGGACCTCAGGCGGTCATCGCGCCGGCGGACTCGACCCGCGCCTCGTCGTAACGGGCCAGCAGCAGCCGGGCGAGCGCCGGCGAAGGACCGAGCACACCGGCCAGCACATCGGCCCCGGCCTCCTCGGCGCCCGCGGCGATACGGTCAGGGAGCCGGCCGGGGGCGATCACGTACGGGGCCACAGCCACCCGCCGCACACCCTCGGCCCGCAGCCCCCGCACCACATCGGCGGTGCGGGGAAGAGATGCGGAGGCGAACGCAGGCCGCACGGCGCACCAACCGGTGTGCCGCAGCTCCCGCGCGATTTCAGCGATCACTGCGATCGCCTCCGGGTCCGTGGAGCCCGCCGAGGCCAGGACCAGCCCGGTCGAGGCCCGGTCGGGCGGCGTGATCCCGGCCTCACGGAGCCGCTGCTCCAGTGCCGAGTTCAGCAGGGGCGACGGGCCGAGGACCCCGGCCTGGCGGACGCGGAGCCGCGGCAGCCTGGTCCTCGCCTCGCGCAGTACCGAGGGGATGTCCGACTTGGCGTGGAAGGCACGCGTCAGCAGCAGCGGGAGCGCCACGACCTCACCGGTTCCCTCGGCGGACAGACGCTCCAGCACCCTGGGCACCGACGGCGCGTTGAACTCCAGGAAGGCGGTCTCGACACGCAGCCCGGGCCGCAGCGACCGCACCCGCGCGGTGAGCGCGTGCACGGTCGCCGCGTGGCGCGGGTCGCGGCTGCCATGGGCGACGACGAGGAGGACGGGGGCGGGCACGGCACTCAGCTCTTCACGAGGAGACCGCGGCTGCGCAGTACCCGCCGCTCCAGCGGGCTGAAGATCAGCAGGTCGATCGCGATGCCGACGAAGAGGATCAGGAGGATCGCCAGGAAGATCCCCGGCATGTCGAAGTTGTTCCGGCCGTTCTCCAGCAACTGCCCCAGGCCCAGACCAAGATCGGGCGAGGAGGCGATGATCTCGGCGGCCATGAGGGAACGCCAGGAGAACGCCCAGCCCTGCTTGAGTCCCGCCAGGTAACCGGGCAGCGCCGCCGGCAGGACGATGTGGATCGTCCCGCGCAGCCCCGTGGCGCCGATGGTCCGGCCCGCCCTGAGGAACAGCGGCGGCACCTGGTCGACGCCGGAGACGAGCCCGTTGGCCACCGACGGCACGGCGCCGAGCAGGATCACCGCGTACATCGTCCTGTCGTCGAGGCCGAGCCAGATGATGGCAGGAGCCACCCACGCCACCGACGGCAGGGACTGCAGCCCGGACAGGATCGGCCCGATCGCGGCCCGGACCACCTTCACCCGTGCCACCAGCATGCCCAGGGGGGTGCCGATGGCGACGGCCATCACGAAGCCGAAGAGGCCGCGCGACACACTGGTCCAGATGACCTCCAGCAGAGTGCCCTGAAGCCACATGTCGGTCAGGCTGTCCCAGACCGCCCCGGGCGGCGGGAGCTTGTAGTCGTCGGTGACCTTCGCCCAGACCAGCAACTGCCAGACGAGGACCACCAGGACCACCGCGACCACGGGCGGCAGGACCTTGTTGAGGAGGATCTCGCGTGTGGGTGTCCGGCGTACCTGGACCGCGTCGAGCGCGTCCAGGCCGGCTTCGAGCCCCGCCAGGTCGTCGGCCTTCGTCTCAGTGCTGGCCATGTCGGCGGATCTCCCCACGCAGTTGTTCGGTGATCTCGACGGACAGTTCCGCCACGGCGGTGTCCTCGATGCGGCGAGGCTGCTCGATGTCGACCGTCCACTCGCGGGCGATCCGCCCCGGTCGCGAGGAGAGCAGGATGACGCGCTGGGCGAGCCGTACCGCCTCGCGCACGTTGTGGGTCACGAAGAGGACGGAGGCGTTCGTCTCCCGCCAGATCCGGGTCAGTTCGTCGTGCAGCACATCGCGGGTGATGGCGTCGAGCGCGGCGAACGGCTCGTCCATCAGCAGCAGTTGACTGTCCTGGGCGAGCGCGCGGGCCATCGCCACCCGCTGGCGCATCCCGCCCGACAGTTCGTGCACCCGCTTCCCGTACGCCCCGCCCAGGCGTACGAGTTCGAGCAGCCGCTCCGCCTCCGGGCGGCGGTCCGACTTCGGCACCCCGCGCAGACGCAGGGCGAGTTCGATGTTCTTGCCCGCGGTGAGCCACGGGAAGAGGGCGTGTTCCTGGAACATCAGGGCCGGCCGCCCGCCGGGGGTCTCGATGGACCCCGCGGACGGGCGGTCGAGGCCCGCGACGAGATTGAGCAGGGTGGACTTACCGCACCCCGAGGCTCCCAGGAGGGTGACGAACTCACCCGGGGCGACGTCGAGCGTGATGTCGTCCAGGACGAGCTGCTGCCCCGTGGGTCCTGCGAAGGACTTGGAGACGTTACGGATACGAGCGGCGTGCTCGACCGCTGCACGGTCCTCGGCCTTGGTGAGGGTGGTGGTCGCCATGGTCGTCACCTCCTGGGAGTCTTCAGGGAACCTGGTGCGGTCGGGTGGTCACTCGGCGCCGAGGCCGGCGTCGTCGACCTCGGGCTGCCCCTCAGCCTTGAGGATCTTGTTCAGCGGCTTCAGGTCGTAGATGCCCTTGAGGTCGGGCTTCTCCAGCAGTCCGGCCGAGACGGCGTGGTCCGCCTGCGCCTGGAGCGTGGCCGCCAGCGGGTCGTCCGTGATCTGGATGGACTCCCACGCCGGGTCGAGGACCTCCGCGGACAGCGGCTTGCCGCTCAGCTTCTCCAGCGCGGCGTTGGCCGAGGCCTTCGCCTTGTCCGGGTTGGCGTTGATCCACTTGTTGGTCTTCACCGTGCCGCGGAGCACCGCGTCCACGACGTCGGGGTGCTCGGAGAGGAACTTCTGCGACACGATGATGTTGGTGATGACGAACTTGTCGTCAGGCCACAGCGACGACTCGTCGAGCAGGACCTTGCCGCCCTCGGCGACCAGCTTGGACGCGGTCGGCTCGGGCACCCATGCGCCGTCCAGGGAACCGGACTTGAAGGCGTCCGGGGTCACCTTGTTGTCCGAGCGGACCACGGAGACGTCGCCCTTGCCGCTCTGGGCGTCGACCTTCCAGCCCTTCTCGGCGATCCAGTGCAGGAATGCCACGTCCTGGGTGTTGCCGAGCTGCGGGGTGGCGATCTTCTTGCCCTTGAGGTCGTCCAGGGTCTTGATCTTCTCGGGGTCGACGACGAGCTTCACGCCGCCGGAGGCCGAGCCGCCGATGATGCGCAGGCTCTGGCCCTTGGACTTGGCGAAGCCGTTGATCGAGGGGGAGGGGCCGATGAAGCCGATGTCGATCGAACCCGCGTTGAGCGCCTCGATCTCCGAGGGCCCGGCGTTGAACGTCGAGGGCTTGACCGAGGTACCGCCCAGCTCCTTGGCGATGAGGCCTTCCTGGATACCGACCAGGGCGGTGGCGTGCGTGAGGTTCGGGAAGTAGCCGATCTTCACGGTGTCGGCAGAGAGCTTCTTCCCGCCGGCGGTGGCGGCCGCCTTCGAGGAGTCCTCCTCCTTCGCCTCGGAGCCGTAGCCGCAGGCGGTGGCCGCCACGGCGAGGAGCGGCAGGGCGGCGACCGCGGCGAGACCGCGGCGGAGCGAGGTACGGGTGACAGGCACGGGAGGCTTTCCTCTCGTAGGCCCGGCTCTCACGTCCCCCTGGAGTGAGAGGGCGCGGCCGGGCGGTCGGCAGGTCTTCGTCTGTACGGGTGGTGCGGGCGGTACGAGGGGGCGCGCAGGCAGTGCGCGTACGTCATCACGCACATCGCCCGACCCCGCCCTGGCCGCTGCCGAGGGCGCCGCTGCCGACGCGGCCGCCCTCCTTCGCGAACGTCGAGTAGAAGTCGCCGGTCATCAGAAGTCCCACTCCGCGTCCTCGGCGGAGGTGTCCGCGTCGGCCTCCGCCTCGGCGGCGAACGAGACACCCGCCATGCCCGCCGTCAGCGTCGTGCCGTCGGCGGGGTCGATCAGCAGGAACGACCCCGTGCGCCGGGAGTCCGCGTACGCGTCGAGCGCGAGCGGCTCGGCGGTACGGACCACGACCCGGCCGATGTCGTTGGCCACCAGCCTGCCCGGAGCCGGGTGCTGGGAGAGGTCGTCCAGCGTCAGGCGTGACGGGATGTCCTTGACGATCGCCTTGACCGTGCGGGTGGTGTGCTTGAGCAGCACCCGCTGACCGACGGTGAGCGGCTGGTCGGCCACGTGGCAGACCGTCGCCTCGACGTCCTGGGTGGTGGCGGGGGCGTCGTCGGCCGGGGCGATCAGATCGCCCCGCGAGACGTCGATGTCGTCGGCGAGCCGGATGGTCACCGACTGCGGCGCCCAGGCGATGTCGACGCTCTCGCCGAGCGCGTCGATCCCCTCGATCGTCGTGGTGCGCCCCGAGGGGAGCACGGACACCGTCTCGCCCACCCGGAACACCCCGGCGGCGATCTGGCCGGCGTACCCCCGGTAGTCCGGGTTGTCGGCGGTCTGCGGGCGGATCACGTACTGCACGGGGAAGCGGGCGTGGCAGGCGGTGAGGTCGTGGCTGACCGGGACCGTCTCCAGGTGCTCCAGGACCGTGGGGCCGCCGTACCAGTCCATGTGGGCGGACGGCTCCACGACGTTGTCCCCGGCCAGCGCGGAGATCGGGATCGCGGTGATCTCCGGGACGCCGAGCGAGGCGGCGTAGGCGGTGAACTCCTCGGCGATCGCGGCGAACACCGGCTCCGCGTAGTCCACCAGGTCCATCTTGTTGACGGCGAGGACCACGTGCGGGACACGCAGCAGGGCGGCGACCGCGGCGTGTCTGCGGGTCTGCTCGACCACTCCGTTGCGGGCGTCGACCAGGACGACGGCCAGCTCGGCGGTGGACGCGCCGGTGACCATGTTGCGGGTGTACTGCACGTGGCCGGGGGTGTCGGCCAGGATGAAGCGGCGCCGGGGCGTGGCGAAGTAGCGGTAGGCCACGTCGATGGTGATGCCCTGTTCCCGCTCGGCCCGCAGACCGTCGGTGAGCAGGGCGAGGTCGGGAGCCTCCTGGCCGCGGTTGGTGGAGGCCAGCGCGACGGCCTCCAGCTGGTCGGTGAGGACCGACTTGGAGTCGTGCAGCAGGCGCCCGACGAGGGTGGACTTGCCGTCGTCGACGGACCCCGCGGTGGCGAAGCGCAGCAGGGTGGTGGCCGAGAGCTGCTCGGTGGTGGTGGTCATGTCTAGAAGTACCCCTCGCGCTTGCGGTCTTCCATCGCGGCCTCGGACATCTTGTCGTCGGCGCGGGTCGCGCCCCGCTCGGTCAGGCGGGAGGCGGCGATCTCGGTGATGACGGCGTCCAGGGTGGTCGCGTCGGAGTCGACGGCGCCGGTGCAGGACATGTCGCCGACGGTGCGGTAGCGCACCTGCCGGGTCTCGGTCCTCTCGTGCTCCTTGGGTCCGCCCCATTCGCCGGCGGTCAGCCACATGCCGTTGCGGCTGAAGACCTCGCGCTCGTGGGCGAAGTAGATCTCCGGGAGCTCGATGCCCTCCCGCTCGATGTACTGCCAGACGTCCAGCTCGGTCCAGTTGGAGATCGGGAAGACGCGGACGTGCTCACCGGCGGCGTGGCGGCCGTTGTAGAGCTGCCACAGCTCCGGGCGCTGCCGGCGGGGGTCCCACTGGGAGAACTCGTCGCGCAGGGAGAAGACGCGCTCCTTGGCGCGGGCCTTCTCCTCGTCGCGGCGTCCGCCGCCGAACACCGCGTCGAAGCGGTGCTGCTGGATGGCCTCGGTGAGCGGGACCGTCTGCAGGGGGTTGCGGGTGCCGTCGGGACGCTCACGGAGCTTGCCCGCGTCGATGTACTCCTGCACGGAGGCGACGTGCAGACGGAGCCCGTGCTTCTCCACGGTGCGGTCGCGGTAGTCGAGGACCTCGGGGAAGTTGTGCCCGGTGTCCACGTGCAGGAGCGTGAAGGGGATCGGGGCCGGGGCGAACGCCTTCAGCGCGAGGTGCAGCATCAGGATCGAGTCCTTGCCGCCGGAGAAGAGGATCACCGGCCGCTCGAACTCACCCGCGACCTCACGGAAGATGTGCACGGCCTCCGACTCCAGGGAGTCCAGATGGCTCAGCGCGTACGGGTTGACGGTGCCTTCCGGCACGGTGGCGACGGTGCTCACGCCAGGCCCCTCTCGGTGAGCAGCGCGTGAAGCGCCGCTGCGGACTCCTGCACGGTCTGCTGGTGCGACTCGATCCGCAGATCCGGCGACTCGGGTGCCTCGTAGGGGTCGTCGACCCCGGTGAGGCCGCTGATCTCGCCCGCCGCCTGCTTGGCGTAGAGCCCCTTCACATCGCGCTCGGAGCACACCTCGACCGGCGTCGCGACGTGCACCTCCAGGTACGCGGTGCCCTCCTGCAGATGACGCTTGTGCACGGCGTCGCGGCTGTCGGCGTAGGGGGCGATGACCGGGACCAGGACCTTCACGCCGTTGGCGGCCAGCAGTTCGGCGACGAAGCCGATCCGCTGGACGTTGGTGTGACGGTCCTCGCGGGAGAAGCCGAGGCCCGCGGAGAGGAACTCCCGGATCTCGTCGCCGTCCAGCACCTCGACCCGGTGGCCCTCGGCGCGCAGCCGGCCCGCCAGTTCGTAGGCGATGGTGGTCTTGCCCGCGCTCGGCAGACCGGTGAGCCAGACGGTGGCCCCCGTCTCCGTCACGCTCATCGATATCTCCTGATCAGTCGTCATCAGCCGTGCAGCCCGCACTCGGTCTTGCCGCGTCCGGCCCAGCGGCCGGCCCGCGCGTCCTCGCCCTCCAGCACCCGGCGGGTGCAGGGCGCGCAGCCGACGGAGGCGTAGCCGTCCATCAGCAGCGGGTTGGTCAGTACGCCGTGCTCGGCGACGTACGCGTCCACGTCGGCCTGGGTCCAGCGGGCGATCGGCGAGACCTTCACCTTGCGGCGCTTCTCGTCCCAGCCCACGACGGGCGTGTTCGCCCTGGTGGGGGACTCGTCGCGGCGCAGCCCCGTGGCCCAGGCGCTGTACGCGGTCAGCCCTTCCTCCAGCGGCTTCACCTTGCGCAGCGCGCAGCACAGGTCGGGGTCGCGGTCGTGCAGTTTCGGCCCGTACTCGGCGTCCTGCTCGGCCACCGTCTGACGCGGGGTCAGGGTGATGAGGTTGACGTCCATCACCGCGCCCACGGCGTCCCGGGTGCCGATGGTCTCCTCGAAGTGGTAACCGGTGTCCAGGAAGACGACGTCCACCCCGGGGAAGACCCTGGACGCCAGGTGTGCCACGACCGCGTCCTCCATGGAGGAGGTGACGCAGAAGCGCTTGCCGAAGGTCTCGGCCGCCCAGGTCAGGATGTCGCTCGCGGAGGCGTCCTCCAGGTCGCGCCCGGCCTGTTCGGCCAGGTCCTTCAGGGCCTCGTCGGTGAGTGCGTCCGCTCGCAGAGTGTCCGTCATGTCCCGTCCCCTTCTCCGTCGTTGCGCTGAAGTCCCCGGGTCAGCAGACCCACGAACTTCAGCTGGAACGCACGGTTGCAGGAAGCGCATTCCCACGCTCCGTGGCCCTCCTCGTGCGGACGCAGGTCCTCGTCGCCGCAGTAGGGGCAGTAGAACGGCGCGGCTCGTCCGCTCATGACAGCGACTCCGCACCGGCCCGGGCGGCCCAGGTGGCGAAGCGCTCGCCGTCCTCGCGCTCCTCCTGGAACCGTCCGAGCACGCGCTCGATGTAGTCCGGGAGTTCGGCGGAGGTGACCTTCAGCCCGCGGACCTTGCGGCCGAAGCCGGCCTCCAGGCCGAGCGCGCCGCCGAGGTGCACCTGGTAGCCCTCGACCTGGTTGCCGTCGCCGTCCAGCATCAGCTGGCCCTTGAGGCCGATGTCCGCCGTCTGGATGCGGGCGCAGGCGTTGGGGCAGCCGTTGATGTTGATGGTGAGCGGCTCCTCGAAGTCCGGCATGCGGCGCTCGAGTTCGTCGATGAGCGAGGCGCCCCGCGCCTTCGTCTCGACGATCGCCAGCTTGCAGAACTCGATGCCGGTGCAGGCCATCGTGCCGCGGCGGAAGGGCGACGGCTTCACCTGGAAGCCCAGGGCCTCCAGCCCGGCGGAGAGCGACTCGACCTGGTCCTGCGCGACGTCGAGGATCAGCATCTTCTGCTCGACGGTGGTGCGGACCCGGCCGGAGCCGTGCGCCTCGGCCAGATCGGCGATCTTGGCGAGGGTGGACCCGTCCACCCGGCCGACGCGCGGGGCGAAGCCGACGTAGAACCGGCCGTCGTTCTGGGGGTGCACACCGATGTGGTCGCGCCAGCGGGAGGAGGGCTGCTCCGGTGCGGGGCCGTCGAGCAGCGGACGCTTGAGGTACTCGTCCTCGAGGATCTGGCGGAACTTCTCCGGACCCCAGTCGGCCATCAGGAACTTCAGACGGGCGCGGGTGCGCAGACGGCGGTAGCCGTAGTCGCGGAAGATGCCGACCACACCGGCCCAGACGTCCGCGACCTCGTCCAACGGCACCCAGGCGCCCAGGCGTTCGGCGAACCGCGGGTTGGTGGAGAGCCCTCCGCCGACCCACAGGTCGAAGCCCGGGCCGTGTTCCGGGTGCACCACACCGACGAAGGCGATGTCGTTGATCTCGTGCACCACGTCCTGCACGGGGGAACCGGAGATCGCGGTCTTGAACTTCCGCGGCAGGTTGGAGAACTCGGGGCTGCCGATGTAGCGCTCGTGGATCTCGTCCACGGCGGGGGTGCCGTCGATGATCTCGTCGGCCGCGATGCCGGCCACCGGCGACCCGATGATCACGCGGGGGCAGTCGCCGCAGGCCTCGGTGGTCGAGAGCCCTACCGCTTCCAGCTTCTCCCAGATCGCGGGGACGTCCTCGATGCGGATCCAGTGCAGCTGGACGTTCTGCCGGTCGGTGATGTCGGCCGTCCCGCGTGCGTACTCCTCGGAGATCTCACCGATCACCCGGAGCTGCGGGGTGGTCAGCCGTCCGCCGTCGATGCGCACCCGCAGCATGAAGTAGCGGTCGTCGAGCTCCTCCGGCTCCAGGATCGCGGTCTTGCCACCGTCGATCCCGGGCTTGCGCTGGGTGTAGAGCCCCCACCAGCGCATACGGCCGCGCAGGTCGTTCGGGTCGATCGAGTCGAATCCACGCTTGGAGTAGATCGTCTCAATGCGTGTCCGCACGTTGAGACTGTCGTCGTCCTTCTTGAACTGCTCGTTCCCGTTCAGCGGGGTGAAGTGACCCATGGCCCACTGACCTTCACCACGGTGACGTCCGGCCTTGCGGCGGGGCGTGGCGGTAGCAGGCTTCTCGGGGCTGGCGGCCATGGCGATACGTCCTTCGGGACTGCAGGAGGGCGGCTCTGAACTGCACACTCGCGCGAGGCGCGGCGGTGCGCAGGGGTGGAGCGTGAGATCGGGGAATTCGCGGTGCTGGAAGTTCTCAGCGGACCGGACAGATGGCGCTGGACATGCGGCCGAGGTCGACGTGCCGCCGACTCACCAAGGCAATTCCAGTTCCAGACATGACGGAAGCGTGTCACGCGGATCTCGGGCCAGTCCACCACGATCCACTATGTGGACGCGGTGGTCCTGCAATATGAGACGGTGTGGTCCCGGTCACGCCGCCCTGTCGACAAAGCGACAGAAGTGGGCATGATCAGGCCTCCGCGCCGGGCCAGAGCCCGGGGTGGGCGGTCACCGCCTCGCGTTCGGTCCGGGTGTCGAAGAGGCGGAAGCCACGCCGCAGGTAGTTGTCCATCGCGTGCGGGCCGTCGTCCGAGCAGGTGTGCAGCCACACCCGCTTCGTCGGCGTCCGGTCCGGGTGGCGCTCCGCGAGGTCCCAGGCACGCGCCACCCCGCAGGACAGCAGATGCCCGCCGATCCGGCGTCCCCTGAACGCGGGCAGCAGACCGAAGTACACGACCTCGACGGCACCGTCCTCCTGGGCGTCCAGCTCGATGAACCCCGCCGGGGTCCCGTTCTCGTACGCCACCCACGTCTCGCCTCCCGGCCGCTCCAGGATCTCCCGCCACTGCGCGTGGGTGAGCGACAGCCGGTCGGTCCACCGCACGTCGGCGCCCACCGCCGTGTAGAGGAAGCGGCTGAACTCCGGCAGCGGAGTCTGCGAGCGCATGACCGTCACACCCGCTCCGGGGGCGGAGGCGGGGCGCAGGTCCTCGGGCGACGTCTGTTCCAGATACCAGACGGTCACGTCGGCGTGGGCGGGGGAGGAGGAGGTGCGGTCGCTCATGACGTCAGAAAACCATGGCCACGGCCCCGCGACGAACCCGCCCCCGCTCAGCGGGCACCCTCGGGCGCCCGCGCGCGGAGCACCACCGGAGCCGTCGACCGCGGTAACAGGTCCGCGGGCACCTCGGGGTGGGCGACCTCCACCACCACCCCCTCGCGGAACCTGTACGGCCGGTGCTCGAGAACCTCCGCGAGACGGCGGCGGATCCGCGAGACCTCCGCCCTCACCGTCACCGTCCGCGAGGCGTCGCCGAAGACGTCTAGAGCGAGCTCCGCGGCCGTACGCCCCTCCCGGTGCAGCGCCAGCGCGTACAGCAGTTCCGCGTGGCGGGGGGAGAGGCGGTGCTTCCAGGTCGCCACCGGGCCGGCCACGTGCACCGCGAGGTCCCGCTCGCGGCTCAGGTCGAGCACCACCCGGCGCGGAGGCCCGTCGTGAGCCCCGTCGGTGACCTGCACCAGCCAGCCGCCGGGCAGCGGCTCCACGCGGCACATACCGAGGGGGGCCAGCCATACGGGCCCCGGCGCCAGCGACTTCGGCAGCGGCAGCCGGTCCACGGGCGGCATCCCGCTCACCGCGGCCAGCCAGCCGTGGGTGTCCACCACCAGCGCGCGTCCGCCCAGCTTGCACAGCAGCGGCGCCCCGACCGAACGCAGCCGTTCGATCGCGACCAGATGCCGGCCGCGAAGCTCGCTCTCCGCCAGCGCCGCCACCGAACCGACCAGCGCCAGGGTCGCCGGGTGGAAGGTGGACGCGGGACCGCTGATGTCGACGATCCCCACCAGCTGGCCGTCCCTCGGGTCACGCACCGGGGCCGCGGCGCAGGTCCAGCCGTGCAGGGCGCGGATGAAGTGCTCGGCGGAGTGGACCTGGACCGGGGTGCGCGCGGCGAGCGCGGTGCCGATGGCGTTGGTCCCCGTGGCCGACTCCGCCCAGGCCGCACCCTCCTCCAGACAGATGTCCTTCGCCCGGCGCATCACGGCCGCGTTCCCCTGGCGCCACAGGACCCGGCCCTCCGGGTCGGTGACCACCATGATCTGCCGCGCCGCGTCCGCGCTCCTGGCCAGGCCCTCCCGCAGCAGCGGCATCACCTCACCCAGCACCGTGCCGCTGCGCCGGTGCTCGATCTCCTCCATCTCCAGCAGGCTGCTCTCCGGCGACTGGCCCGGGTCGATCCCGCTGGCCATGACGCGGTCCCACGACGCGTCGATCTCCGCACGAGGGGCCGCTGCCGTACGCTCACCCGCCATCCGGGCCTCCCGGGCGCGGTGGATCAGCCGCTGGGGCAGTGCCGGGCCGGGTCCGCCTCCCGGCCGGTCCGGCGCCGCAGAGCGTGTGTCCATGACGGTCCCCCCAACAAGGCGTGGGCCCGGCCGTGCGGCAACCGGCCCAGAGGGAACCATCCTGCCGTGCGGGCCACGTCCCTGACCCGGCCTCCACGTAATGATTGCAACCCTTTGCAACTCTGGTGACGTGCCCAGGTGCGTACGAGAGTGGTGTGACACCGTGCGGCGGTCCTCGACCGCCGCGAGGTGGTGCACAAGCGTGGAGGGTGGTGCCGTGTCGGCGCAGCATCACCCTCCTTCGTTTGCCCTATCCCTCCCGCACCCGCGCCCGGCGCACGATCGCGGCGAGGTCCGGAGTGTGCGGCAACGTCCCGAAGGACGAGCCGCCGTCGCGCCCGAGCCGTGAGGCGCAGTACGCGTCCGCGACCTCCGGCGGTGCCCAGCGCACCAGCAGCGAGCCCTGGAGCACCAGCGCCATCCGCTCCACCAGCCGCCTGGCCCGCGCCTCGACGGCGTCGAGGTCCGCGAGCTCGGTCAGCAGGTCCTTGATCGCTCCGTCGAGACGGTGGTCGGCGCCGCGGGCCCTCCCCACCTCGCGCAGGAACGCGTCGAAGGCCGCCGGCTCCCGTCGCAGGGCGCGCAGCACATCGAGCGCCTGCACGTTGCCCGATCCCTCCCAGAGGGAGTTCAGCGGCGCCTCCCGCAGCAGCCGGGGCATCCCGGACTCCTCGACGTAGCCGTTGCCGCCGAGGCACTCCAGCGCCTCCCCGACGACCGCGGCGCAACGCTTGGTCACCCAGTACTTCGCCGTCGGCACCGCGATGCGCAGGAACGCCCGCTCCTGCTCGGTGTCCGCGTCGCAGGCGGCGGCCAGCCGCAGGGCGAGCGTCGTCGCCGCCTCCGACTCCAGGGCCAGGTCCGCGAGCACGTTGCGCATCAGCGGCTTGTCGACGAGCGGGCCGCCGGACACGCTCCTGTGGGCACAGTGGTGGACCGCCTGCGCCACCGCCTGGCGCATCAGCGCCGCCGATCCGGTCACGCAGTCCAGCCTGGTCGCCGCCACCATCGGGATGATGGTGCGGACCCCACGGCCCTCCTCGCCGACCCTCCGCGCCCACGTGCCGTCGAACTCGACCTCGGCGGAGGCGTTGGACCGGTTGCCCAGCTTGTCCTTGAGGCGCTGGATCGCGAACACGTTGCGGGCACCGTCCGGCAGGACCCTGGGCACCAGGAAGCAGCTGAGCCCGCCAGGAGCCTGCGCCAGCACCAGGAAGCCGTCTGACATCGGAGCGGAGCAGAACCACTTGTGGCCGGTGAGCAGGTACTCGCCCTCGCCGGTCAGCGGTTCGGCCCGCGTGGTGTTGGCCCGTACGTCGGAGCCGCCCTGCTTCTCCGTCATACCCATCCCCAGGAGCGCGCCGGACTTCTCCGGCGCCGGGCGCAGCTCCCGCTCGTACACCCGTGAGGTCAGCAGCGGTTCCCACTCGGCGGCCAGCGTCGGGTCCGCCCGAAGCGCCGGGACCGCCGCGTGCGTCATCGACAGCGGACAGCCGTGCCCGGCCTCGGCCTGCGTCCAGACCAGGAAACCGGCCGCGCGCCGCACATGGCCGCCCTCCCTGCCCCAGGCGTCCGTCAGCCCGGCGGAGACCGCGTGGCCGAGGAGGCGGTGCCAGGCGGGGTGGAAGTCCACCTCGTCGACCCGGTTCCCGTACCGGTCGTGCGTCCGCAGCCGCGGCGGGTTCTCGTTCGCCGCCGCACCCCACCCCTGGGCCTGCGCGGAGCCTGCGGACAGGCCCAGCGTGCGCAGTTCCCCCCGTGCCTCGTCGAGCGCCCCGGCCGGGAGGTGCCGTTCGACGGCCTCGGTCAGTACCAGGTCGCCCCCGTACACGTCGTAGCCGGTCAGCGGCGGAACCTGGTTGGTCACTGTGTGGGTGCTTGCTGCCATGCCGATACGGTAAGGACGTGCAGGCAGCAAATGAAACACCCGAGCGGCCACCGGGCCGACTCCACCGGGCCCGAGTCCTCTACCGCAACGTCTCGAAGCGGCAGATGGCGTGGCAGTTGCTCAAGGACACGGTCAATTCGTGTGTCGAGTACCGCATTCTGGGCCTCGCGGCGGAGGCCGCCTTCTTCACCCTGCTGTCGTTGCCACCCCTGCTGCTCGGCCTGATCGGCCTGCTCGGCTACGTCGACGACTGGACGTCCACCACCACCGTCGCCTCGATCGAACGCAACATCCTCGGCGCGGTGCAGACGGTCCTGTCCGAGCGGGGCGTCAACGACATCGCCAGACCGCTCATAGCCGACGTGACCACCGGGGCACGCCCCGACGTCATCTCCCTCGGCTTCGCGATCGCGCTCTGGTCCGGCTCACGCGCGGTGAACGTCTTCATCGACACCATCACCGTGATGTACGGACTCGACGGCCACCGGGGCATCGTCAAGACCCGGCTGCTGGCCTTCCTGCTGTACGTGGTCGCCCTGCTGCTGGGGGCCGTCGTGCTGCCGCTGCTGGTGGTCGGGCCCGACCGGGTGGTGGAGTTCGTCCCCTGGGGGACGGAGGTGCTGTCCGTCCTCTACTGGCCGCTGGTCATCGTCCTGTCCATCGCCTTCCTGACGACGCTCTACCACGTGTCCGTCCCGGTCCGTTCGCCCTGGATGGAGGACGTGCCCGGCGCTCTCGTGGCCCTGGGCATGTGGGTCCTGGGCAGTTTCCTCCTGCGGATCTACCTCACGAGCACCGTCGAAGGCCCCACCATCTACGGCTCGTTGGCCGCGCCGATCGCCGTCCTGCTATGGATAGGTATCTCCGCTTTCGCCGTTCTCGTCGGAGCTGCCGTGAATGCCGCGATCGACCGTGTCTGGCCGTCGCTGGCCACGGCGGCCGCTCGCGCCGCCAACGACCGTGTGAAGGCGGCACAGGCGGCCGAACTCCTCGCCCGGACCCAGGTCTCCGAGTGGGACGCCTACGCCGACGACGACGAGGACGTGTCCATGCCGTCCGAGTTCCCCGAGCGGTGGTCGCGCTTCCTGCCTCCGGACGACCTCAGGTCCCGGCTGCACGGCCCCCGCGACAAGGACGCCTCCTGACGGCCCGCCCGGCCCTCCCGGCGACCGCGGGGCCGTGCCGTGTGCCGATGTGCCGGACGCCACGTCGGAGCGGGCCCGCGGAGCCCCGGCCCGCGACCGGATCCGTACGACCGGTCACGAGCCCTGCCCCGGAGGCGCCGCCCCGTGCGCCCTACGCGCAGTCCGCCGGTGCGGTGCCCGGATCCGTCAGCGCGAGACCCAGCTGGGCGCGTTCCGTCAGCCACCGCGTCGGCCGGTACCGCGGGTCACCCGTCGTCGCGTGCAGGGACCGCTGCAGCTCCAGCAGCCGGGCGGCGCCGATCCGGTCACCCCAGGCCAGCGGCCCCGTCGGGTAGCCCAGGCCCGTCGTCACCGCCAGATCGATGTCCGCCGGGGTGGCCAGTGAACGCTCCGCGATCGAGGTCGCGACCGACACGACCGACGCCAGCAGCCGCTGTGCCACCGAGCCCGCGGTGTCGCGCACCACGGACACGGCGTACGGATCCTGACCGTCCGCCGCGCGGGCCAGGACCGCGCGCGCGTCCCGAGCCGCGGCCGGATCGGCCGCCGGGGTCACCGCGAGCACCCGGCGGCGGCCCGACGGGGGCAGCGGGTCGACCCCGAAGGTACGCGCGGCCGGCAGTGCCCACTCCGCGGCGGCTGCGGCCACGGTCGTCCCCCAGACGGGGACGAGCACGACCGCGTCGGCGGAGGGCCCGGTGCCGTCCTCGACGGCCGCTCCCGCGGCGGTCAGCACGCTGCGGAGCTCATCGCCCCGTCCGCCCGCCACGAACACCGGCCGCCCGGCGTCACCCGTCACCGGCGCCTCCGGAGCGGGCCCCGTCGCCTCGGGCCCGTACGGGAACCAGCCCTGCCCGGTCTTGCGCCCGTGCAGCCCCGCGGTCACCCGGTTCGGGGTGAGGAAGGAGGGGCGCAGCCGGGCGTCGTGTCGGAAGCCCTGCCAGATCGAGTCGATCACCGCGGCCGTGACGTCGAGCCCGGTGAGGTCCATGAGCTCGAAGGGCCCCATCCGCAGGCCCAGCACGTCCCGGGCGATCCGGTCGATCCCCGCCGGGTCCGCCACCGACTCCTCCAGCAGCGCCAGCGCCTCCGTCACCAGGCCGCGCCCGGCGTGGTTGACCAGGAAGCCCGGGGTGTCGGCGACGGTCACCGCGCGGTGACCGCAGCTCTCGACCAGCGCCGTCAGGGCCGGTGGGATCTCCGGGCGGGTCGCCGCACCCGGCACCACCTCGACGATCTTCATCAGCGGCACGGGGTTGAAGAAGTGCAGCCCGGCCAGGCGCCCGGGATCCCTCAGCGACGCGGCGATCCGGGTCACGGACAGGGAGGAGGTGTTCGTCGCGAACACGGCCGAATCCGGCAGGACGCCCTCCAGCTTCCCGAAGACCTCCGCCTTGGTGCCCAGATCCTCCCGTACGGCCTCAACGACCAGTTCGACCTCCGGCCCCGGCGCCCACGGGTCGTCCAGGGGGACCAGACGCTCCAGGGCGGCGGCGGCGTCGCCGGAGGTCATCCGGTCCTTGTGGACCGCGCGTTCCAGCATCGAACGCACGAAGTCCACGGCCGCGGCCACCGCCTCGGCCCTGACGTCGCAGAGTTCCACGGTGTGCCCGGCGACCGCGGCCCACTGGGCGATGCCCCGGCCCATGGCTCCGGCGCCGACGATCCTGATACGCATGGCGGTGACGTCCTCTCGGCAGATGCGGCGGGTGTTCAGCGAAGGTAGACGCGGTCGGGATCGACATCCTCGCGCAGCAGCCGCAACTCGGCCGCCGTCGGCGCGGGCACGGTGGAAACGGTGTCGGCGACGAGGAGGTCCCAGCCCGTGGCCTCGCGGACCTGATCGACTGTCACACCGGGGTGCACGGCGATCAGCCGGAGCTCCTCCCCGGCACCGCCCCTTGCCAGGATGCCCAGTTCGGTGATGACCCTGGTGACTCCCGCGCCCAGCGGCCTGATTCCGTCGGCGAGCGCGCGGTCCGGTCCAGGTGTGGTGCAGAAGTCCAGGGCCTCGGTGAACGAGCGAGGGTTGTGGCGGCGCATCACCACGAACACCTCGTGCGAGTTGGCCATCACCTCCACCGCCCCGCCCGAGCCCGGCAGGCGGACGGCCGGGCTCTCCCAGTCGCCGATGACCGAGGTGTTGAGGTTGCCCCACCGGTCGATCTGCGCCGCCCCCAGGAATCCCACGTCGATGTGGCCGCCCTGGAGCACGCAGCCGAACAGCGCAGGCATCGACAGCACCGCCTCGGCGCCCGAGATCAGCACGGCGTCGGCGATGGTCTCCGGCAGATGCGAGGGATGCGCCCCGCACACCCCGGACTCGTACACCACCTCGATCTCCGGCGCGACGGTCAGCCGGGCGAGTTCGGTGGCGAGCGTCGGAAGGCCGATCCCCGCGAACACCGTCCTCCGGGCGGCCAGTTCGCGCGAGGCGACGACCGAGAGCAGTTCGGAGGACGTGGCGGTCTCCGGCGCGGTGGTGGTCATGGGCCGTCCCTTCTCCCGCGGCGCGCTCACAGCCGCCGCCCGTAGTTCACCGGTTCGCTGAGCGCCTCGCCGACCGCGAGCCCCGCCCAGAAGTCCTCGCCCAGCTTGTCGACGTACTCGGCGTGGTCGGCCGTTCCGTACACCCACTCCGCCAGCCAGGCCCGCAGCCGTTCCGGATCCTTGCTGATGTGCGACCAGGACCGGTAGAAGGCGTTGTCCCGGTCGTAGTAGCCCTGGGCGAACGAGGGATGGGCCCCGCGCGGGCAGACCACGACCGCGTCCACCGCGTGGGAGGGGATCAGTGTGCGGTTGGGGTCCGAGCGGACCACCTCGTCCGCGACGAGCTCCTCGACGACCACGATCGCCTTGTCGGCCGCGTACACCGCCTCGGCCTGGATACCGGTCAGGCCCCAGATCTGGGTGTTGCCCCGGCGGTCGGCCCGCTGGGCGTGGACGATCGTCACATCCGGGTTCACCGGCGGCACGACGTAGATCTGCTCCGGCTCGCCGTCGGGTCCCGGATAGGGCGAAGTCACCTTGCGCAGATCGGGATTGACGCCCGGGAGGTCACTGCCGCCGTAGCTGCGCAGCGGGTAGAAGGGCAGCCGCTGGGACCCGGCCAGGTAGCGGCAGACCATTCCGTAGTGGCTGTACTCCTCGAACTCCAGCGGCGCCGGGTCGGCGCGCTCGATCCTGCGGCGCAGCTCACCGAGCGAACCGGCCGAGGAGTTGCCCACGAAGGACGAGACCAGCCGGGAGACGCAGCCCGCGGCGATCATCTGGTCGACCACGATGTCCGCGGTCATCCGTACGACGGTGAGGTCCTTGCGGCCCTGCCGGATGATCTCGTGGCCCGCGGCCGTCGGCACGAGGTGGGTGAACCCCTCGATGCCGACGGTCGCCCCGTCGTGCACGTAGGCGGCGACGGCCTCCCTCATCGACATGACTTTGCTGGGCCCGTCGGCCGTATCCGTCCGCTCCACGGTGCTCCTCGGCGAGTGCGTGCTGGTCGTCCCTCACCGTGTCAGCGGGCATTGATTGCTGTCCAATACCAAATTAAGGTCGAATCAAGACCGATGGTTAATGAATGGACAGCCCGATGGAACTGCGTCATCTGACCGCGTTCACCGCCGTCGCCGAGGAGCTGCACTTCGGCCGCGCCGCCAGACGGCTGCAGATGGCGCAGCCGCCGCTCAGCCAGCAGATCCGGCAGCTGGAGAAGGAGCTCGGAGTCCAGCTCTTCGAGCGCAACACCCGCTCGGTCCGCCTCACCAGCGCGGGTGAGTCCTTCCTCGAACCCGTGCGGACGGTCCTCGCCGACCTCGACACCGCCGTACGCGCGGCCAAGGCGGCCGGGCGAGGGGAGTACGGACGGGTCACCATCGGCTTCGCGGGAGCCTCCAGCCACGAGACCCTGCCGCTGCTGACCCGGGCGGTCCGCGCCGCCCACCCCGGGATCGAGCTGGTGATGAAGGGGCAGACGTACGCGAACGTCGCTCTCTCCCGGGTCGCCGACGGCTCGCTCGACCTGGGGTTCGTCCGGCTCCCCGTCACCCAGCCGGGAGTCTCCTGCCGGGTGATCGACGAGGAGGAGCTGCTGTGCGCGCTGCCCTCCGACCACCCGCTCACACGGCTGGAGAGCATCCCCATCGGCATCCTCGCCGAGGAACCCTTCGTCTCCTTCCCCGCCAACGCCGGATCGACCGTGCGCGACGCGACGTTCCAGGTGTGCGAGGCAGCCGGCTTCAACCCCCGCGTGGTGCAGGAGGCCCCCGACTCGTACACGATCCTGGCCCTGGTCGCGGCCGGCGTCGGCGTCACCATCACGGTCTCCTCCGTCCGCCACATCCAGCAGAACGGGCTGGTCTACCGGCCCCTGGCCGGCCCGGCCGTCCGGCGCCAGGCCGCTCTGGCCTGGCGTACCGACAACCCCTCCGCGGCCCTGCGCGCGGTGCTCGCGGTCGCCGAGTCGGCCCTGCCGACCCCCGAACCCCTCGATTGAGACGAACGGCGTCTTGAACAAGGGGTAACTCGATATTGGACCGACTCAGTGGTCCAGTGCGAAGGTCACCCCACACCCCGAACCGGCCGAAAGGTGTTCCGCCGTGCCCGATCAGACCGACATCGTCATCTGCGAGCCGCTGCGCACGCCCATCGGGCGGTTCGGCGGCGCGTTCGCCACCCAGACCCCGGCCGCACTCGCCGCACGCGTGATCTCCGAGGTCGTCGCCCGCACCGGCGTCGACCCGGACCGGGTGGACGAGGTCATCCTCGGACACGCCTACCCCACGTCCGAGGCCCCCGCCATCGGCCGCGTCGCCGCCCTGGACGCCGGACTCCCCGACACCGTCACCGGCATCCAGACGGACCGGCGCTGCGGCTCCGGACTCCAGGCCGTCCTCGACGCCGCCATGCAGATCCGGGCGGGGTTCAGCGAGGTCGTCATCGCCGGCGGCGTCGACGTCATGAGCGCCGCCCCCTACTACACGCACGACGGGCGCTGGGGCATCAAGGGCCCCGGCCTCCAGCTCCACGACTCGCTCGCCCGGGGCCGGGTCACGGCCGGCGGCGTCCACCACCCCGTGCCCGGCGGGATGATCGAGACCGCCGAGAACCTCCGCCGCGCCTACTCCATCAGCCGCGCGGACCAGGACGCGCTCGCCCTGCGCTCACAGGCCCGCGCCGCCCGCGCCGCGCAGGAGGGCCGATACGCCGCGGAGACCGTCGCCGTCACCGTACGCGGAAGGAAGGGCGACACCGTCGTCACCGCGGACGAGCACCCCCGCCCCGACACCACGGCCGAGCAACTCGCCGCCCTGCGCCCCATCATGGTGAAGTCGGACCCCGACGCCACCGTCACCGCCGGGAACGCGAGCGGACAGAACGACGCGGCCGCCGCCTGTCTGGTCACCAGCGCCGCAACCGCCGAACGGCTCGGGCTCACCCCGCTCGTCCGTCTCGTCTCCTTCGCCCGCGCGGGTGTCCCCGCCGCGACGATGGGCCTCGGCCCCGTCCCGGCCACCCACGCGGCTCTCGGCCGGGCCGGCCTCACCCTCGCCGACCTCGACCTGATCGAGATCAACGAGGCCTTCGCCGCCCAGGTCCTCGCCTGCACCCGCGAGCTGGGCCTCGGCGAGAAGGACCACGAGCAGCGGATCAACGTCAACGGATCCGGCGTCTCGCTCGGCCATCCGGTCGGCGCCACCGGCGCCCGCATCCTCGCCACCCTCAGCCGCGAGATGCACCGCGGCCAGGCACGCTACGGACTCGAGACCATGTGCATCGGAGGCGGCCAGGGCCTCGCCGCGATCTTCGAGCGCGTCGCCGCCTGACCCCCTCCGTCCCCTTCCGTCCCCTCCTCACACCGGGCCGGGCGTCTCGGGCGACGCCCTGCCGGGTGCCCCATCCGCTTGATCAACCATGTTCACGGGAGCCACCAATGAGTGCGACCAGCGCACGCGAGCGAACGAAAGCCGCCAACCGCGCGGGATTCGGAGCCTTCATAGGCTCCACCATCGAGTGGTTCGACTTCTACATCTACGGAACCGCGGCAGCGCTCGTCTTCGACAAGGTGTTCTTCCCCGAACTCGAAGGCCCCATAGGCACCCTGGTCGCCTTCGCCACCTTCTGGGTCGGATTCCTCGCCCGCCCCCTCGGCGGGATCATCTTCGGCCACTACGGCGACCGGCTCGGCCGCAAGAAGACCCTGGTCATCACCCTGCTGATGATGGGCGTCTCGACCACCGCCATCGGGCTGCTGCCCGGGTACGCCTCCATCGGTGTCGCCGCGCCGATCCTGCTGGTCTGCATCCGCATGGTCCAGGGCATCGGCCTCGGCGGTGAGTGGGGCGGTTCCGTACTGATCGCCTCCGAACACGCCCCCAAGGGCAAGTCGGTGCTCTACGGGGCGTTCGCCCAGCAGGGCTCACCCGTCGGCAACACCCTCTCCACCCTCAGCTTCCTCGCCATCAGCCAACTCCCCGACGACGCGTTCGTCTCCTGGGGGTGGCGCGTACCCTTCCTCGCCTCCGCCGCCCTCGTCATGGTCGGCCTCCTGGTGCGGCTCAAGGTCGCCGAGTCCCCGGCGATGGCCAAGCTCATCGAGAAGAAGGAAGTCGTCAAGCTCCCGCTCACCGAGGTCCTGCGCAGCCACCCCATGCTGATCGTCCTCGGCATCGGCGCCTGCACCATCGGCCTCTCCGCGACGTACTTCAAGTCGACGTTCGCTCTGTCCTGGGCCACCTCGTCGCTCGACTTCGACCGCAGCTCGTTCCTGACGATCATCCTCGTCGCCAACATCACGCAGATCATCGTCCAGCCCTTCGGCGCGCTCATCGCCACCCGGATGAAGAGCTGGTCGCGCGCCGTCGTCGTGATGCTGGTCCCCGAAGTGGTCCTCATGCCGCTGATGTTCGTGCTCATCAGCACCGAGAACTACGGCCTGGCCATGGTCGGCGTCGCCGTCGCCACCATCCCGCACTGCCTCTACTACGCGGCTCTCGCCGGCATGCTGGCCAGCCGCTTCCCGGCCCACCTGCGCTACACGGGCATCTCGCTCTGCTACCAGCTCTGCGGCACCCTGCTCGGCGGCACGACCCCGATCATCGGCCAGTTCCTGCTGAACCGGACCGGCTCGATCACCGCCGTCATCGTCTACGCCGTCCTCCAGGTGGCACTCACCCTGGGCTGCATGCTCCTGCTGCTCAAGCGCCCCAACCACGACGAGCAGGCGGGCGAGCAGCTCACCGCACCCCGCACGGCTCCCGCCACCGTCTGACCCCGCCCGCAGAACGGAGTACCGCCCATGCCCCTCACCGCGCACGGTATCCAGGAGATCCTCGCCCTCGAAGGCCGCGACCTCGGGCGCTCGGAGTGGAAGGAGATCACCCAGGAGCTGATCGACGCCTACGCCTACGTCTCCGGGGACCACCAGTGGATCCACACCGACGTCGAACGCGCCGCGACCGGCCCGTACGGGCGCACCATCGCGCACGGCTACATGGTGCTCAGCTGGGGCATCCCGATGTTCGGCGAACTGCTCCAGGTGACGGGCGTGGGGAGGGCGCTCAACTACGGTGTCAACCGGGTGCGTCACCCGGCCCCCGTCCCCGTCGGCAGCCGGGTGCGCCTGCACGCCACCGTCACCGGGGTCTCCGAGGTCGCCCGGGGCGGCGTACAGATGACGCGGTCCTTCACCTTCGAACTGGAGGGCTCCGGGAAGCCGGCCTGTGTCGCCGAGTCGCTGACGCACTTCTACCCGTAGGCCCGCCGGGCCCGTCAGGAGACAGGCCCCGTCCTCGCCGGTTCCGTGGCCGTCGCGGACGCCGCGAGATGGTCCGCCCGCGCCTCCGGATCAGTCAGCCGGTTGAGGCGGGAGGGCACGTCGAGGCCGACCAGCAGCACCACGATGACCGTCCCGGCGAACGTCAGCACCGCGAGGGCCTGCCCCAGGTCCATCCCGGAAGCCAGGTGGGCTCCGAGGACCGGCGCGACGGCCCCGCCGAGCGCCCCCACGTTGTACGTGAAGCCGAGCGCGGCGCCCCGGCTCGCGGTCGGGAAGTGCCCGCCGATGTACCGGGGCAGCAGCCCGGAGATCCCGAAGCTGGTCGCCTGGAGCAGGAACAGGAGACAGCCGAGCAGCAGCAGGTCGTCCTTGACGGCGAACACCGGGTAGACGAAGGCCAGGGAGGCCAGCAGCGTCAGCGCGTACGCCTTCCGCGCGCCGATCCGGTCGCCCAGGAAACCCGCGGCCCAGCACCCCACCATGGTGCCGAAGCCCGCGAAGTAGAGCACGTCCGTGACCTGCCCGGTGGTGTACCCGAGCTCCGTCTTGAGATAGGTGGGGAGCAGGGACTGGATGGGCCAGGAGTAGAGGAACGCGAAGAACAGGGTCACGATCATCGAGAGGTAGAGCAGCCATCCGCGCTTCCCGCCGAGCTGGACCGCCAGCGCCACGAGGGCGATCCCGGCGACCACCGACAGCGCCGGCACCAGACCCTCGCCCCCCGGGGTGAAGACCAGGAAGAGGGCGAGCGTGGCGGCGACGGTCAGGACGGTGTTGACCACGGCGAGAGGCGGCGTCCGGAACAGCGGCCGGAAGGGATTGGGCCGGGAGCCCCGGTCCGCGACGTCCGTGGCCCATTCCTCGGCCTC
This sequence comes from Streptomyces sp. NPDC059166, assembly GCF_042755185.1. Lineage (NCBI taxonomy): Bacteria > Bacillati > Actinomycetota > Actinomycetes > Kitasatosporales > Streptomycetaceae > Streptomyces > Streptomyces sp. NPDC059166. Next base: position 107,131 of record NZ_JBHZCI010000015.1, read on the forward strand.
CGGCAGGGCGCGCCGCATCCACAGCGCGACCGCGATAGGTATCAGCCCCAGGTAGAACATCCAGCGCCAGCCGAGGGAGGGGACCACCCAGTCGTACACCTGCGCCGCCAGTACCGAGCCGACCGAGAAGCCCGAGATGAGGAAGCCGCTGGCCCGGCTGCGAACCCTGGCGGGCCAGCTCTCCATGACGTACGTGGCGCTGGCGCTGTACTCGCCGGCCATGCCCATACCGATCGCCAGACGTGCGGCGAAGAGACTGTGGTAGTTCCAGGCGAAGCCGCAGGCGAAGGTGCCCAGCGAGTAGAGGAGGATGGACAGCACCATCGAGGCCCTGCGGCCGTACCGGTCGCCGATGGCCCCCAGAACGGCGCCGCCCAGCCAGCGCGTGATGAACGCACCGGAGACCAGACTGGCCGCCTCCACCGTGCTCAGGCCGAAGTCGTCGCTGATCTCGGTGAGGACGAGCGTGATGAGGACGAAGTCGAATCCGTCCAGGAGATAGCCGATCCAGGCGGCGAAGAACGACTTCCACTGGGTGCCGCTCACCTCGCGGTACCAGGGGAGCGAGGGTGACGTTTTCTGCACGTTGGACTCCTAGATGCGGGAGGGCGGGTGCCCTTGGGCGGTCCGGACGGTTCAGCGCGGGGGGAGACCGGCCACGAAACGGGCGGTCAGGGCGGTCGGTGCGGTGATGGCGGTCCCGACGACGACGCTGTGCGCACCCAGTGCCAGAGCCCGGGCGGCCTCCTCGGGGGTGCGGATGCGGCCCTCCGCAACCACCGGTACGCCGATGGCGGCGGCGAGGGCGGACACCAGGGCGAGGTCGGGGCCCTCCTGCTCCGGGGTGCCCGGCACATAGCCGGAGAGGGTGGTGGACACGAAGTCCGCCCCGGCCCCGGCCGCGGAGACACCCTCGGCGAGGGTCGAGACGTCCGCCATCACCAGTGACCCGGCCGCGTGGACGGCCTCCACGAGTTCGGGGAAGGCCGAACCGTCGGGGCGGGGCCGGCCGGTGGCGTCGGCGGCGACCACCGCCGCACCCGCCTCCGCGATCGCGACGGCGTGGCGGACCGTCGGGGTGATGCGGACGGCCGCGTCGCCGTCCTTCCACAGTCCGACGACCGGCAGATCCACCGCCTCGGCGATCGCGGCGACGACCTCCGGACCGTCGGCGCGGACGGCGGCCCCGCCGCCGGCGGCCGCGGACCGGGCCAGCCGCACCAGGGTCGCGGTCTCGCGCATCGGATCTCCGGGCGGCGCCTGGCAGGAGACGATCAGCCGGCCGCGGAGTGCGCGGGCCAGATTCTCAGCGGTCATCGGAGAACTCCCGGACGATGGAGGGGAAGAGTGGTGGTGAGGGAGGCGGCGCCCCGTACCGCCGCGTCATGTCCGAAGCGCGGCGGCCGCGGAACCAGCCCTCGCAACGGCGGCATCAGCTCCGCGGCGAAGGCGGCGTCGAGAGCGTCGGTGTACAGGGTGCCGATCCGCGGGACGCCGCCGCCGACGACGACCCGGTCGGGCCCGAGGGCGTTGGCGAGGCCGCCGAGCACCCTCCCGGCCGCCGCCGCCCCGGTGGTGACGGACCGTACGGCGGCGGCGTCACCTCCGGCAGCCCGGGCGGCCACGGTCTCGAGCCGTTCCACCGGCGTACCCGTGAGCCGCCCGTAGTGTGCGGTGATGCCCGGCCCGGAGGCGATGGCCTCCAGGTGGCCGACGGCCCCGCAGGTGCAGGGAAGTCCGGTGGCCTCCGCGCTGGGGAGGTGCCCGAGGTGCCCGGCGAGACCCGCCGCGCCGAGAAGCATCCGCCCGTCCACGGCGAGCGCCCCGCCCACGCCTGTGCCGACGGCCGCGTACAGCAGGGAGGCACCAGGGGCGGCCAGGGCGGCGAGCTCCGGCCCCGCTGCGGCGCGTACGTCGTTGTCGCAGGCCACGGGGAGGCCGGTGCGGGCCGCGAGCCCGGGGCCCAGAGCGGTGCCCGCCCAGCCGCTGATCGAGTCGGTGGCGCTGGTGACCGTGCCGGTTTCCGGATCGACGACCCCGGCGGCGGCGACGCCCAGTACCCCGGCAAGGCCGTCCGGGTCGACGTCGGCCGCCGCTGCGGCGAGCGCGTCGAGCACCGCCGGAGCGCCGTCCCGGGATGGCGTGGTCCGGGTACGGCGGGCGAGCACCCGGCCGTCGGCGGCGAAGAGAGCGGCCGCGATCTTGGTGCCGCCGAGGTCGAGGCCGATCACCGGCGTGCCGGCCGCCCTCACGTTCATCGGACCGGCTGGAGTCCGGCGGCGCGCAGCCGCTCGGCGACCAGCGCGACGGACTCACCGGACAGCTGGATCTGCGGGAAGACGGTGGACCCGTTCTCGATGACACCCAGCAGCCACAGAGCCTGCTTGAAGGAGCCGAGCGCGGAGGAACTGCGGCCCATGTCCGCCTCCGGGCCGACGTCGACCATGGAGAACAGCGCGACGAGGCGTTCCTGCTCCCGTGCCGCGAGCTCCCAGTCACCCGCCCGTGCCGCCTGGTACAGCCGGACGTATCCGGCCGGGTCCACATTGCCGATGCCGGGCACCACACCGTCGGCCCCGGCCAGCAGGGCGGCGTCCACGGTGAGTTCGGAACCGGTCAGCACGCTGAAGTCCGCTGCGGGACCGCTCGACCGGCCCTCGCGTCCACCGAGCTCCACGAGCAGCCGGCGCAGACCGCCCTCGTCGCCGCTGCTGTCCTTGAGGCCGGCGAGGGTGCCGTCCTCGGCGAGTTCGCGCACCAGCCCGGCGGGAAGCTTGGAGTGCACGGCCACCGGGATGTCGTACGCGAACAGCGGGAGACCGACGGCGGCACGGAGCTCGCGGAAGTGGCCGGCGATCTCCTTGGGGTGGGTGCGGGTGTAGAAGGGCGCGGTGGCCACGAGGGCGTCCGCGCCGAGATCCGCGGCGGTCCGGGCGTGTTCGAGCACCCGGGAGGTCGTGGTGTCGATGACTCCGGCGAGCACCGGCACCCGCCCGGCGGCAGCCGTGACCACGGTCTCCAGGGCGACGGCGCGCTGGGCGTCCGTCAGATAGGCGACCTCGCTGGTCGAGCCGAGCGCGAACAGCCCGTGCACGCCGCCGTCGACGAGATGGCCGACGAGCCGGGAGAGGGAACCGGTGTCCACCTCGCCGTGCGCGTCGAGTGGGGTGCAGACGGGCGGAACGACGCCGTGCAGGGGTGCGGTCAGGGGCATTTCGAGGGCTCCAGGGAATCGGTGCGCGCCTCCGCGGGCCCACAGGGCAAACGGTGGCGTGAGATCAGACGTAAGATGTCCTATGTCTGGGCTCACCATAAACAGAAGTCCCGGCGCACGGTCAAGAGGTAGATCCATCCCAGGAGGACAGTTGTGGCCCGCCCCACCATGGCTCAGGACATCGAGCGCCGGATCAAGGAGCTGATCCTCGAGAGGCGGCTCGGCCCCGGGGACCCCTTGCCCACCGAGAGCGAACTGACGGAACTGTTCGATGCCGGCCGGGTCTCCGTACGCGAGGCCCTGAAGTCGCTCCAGGCCGTCAACGTGGTGGAGATCAGGCGCGGGTCAGGCACTTTCGTCGGATCCCTGTCGCTCTCGCCGTTCGCGGAAGGTCTCGCCTTCCGCGCGGCCGTCCGCCACCGGCGCGGCGAGCCGGGTCTGCTGGAACTCATGAGGGTGCGGGAAGCGCTCGAGGCCGGCCTCGTCGGCGCCGTCACCGCAGGCGTGCCGGCCCAGGACCTGACGACGCTCCGTGGACTCGTTCGCACGATGGAGTCCGAGGCGCGGACCGGCAGAGTTGCCCGCTCCACCGACCGCGCCTTCCACCTGGCGCTCTACGCCTCACTCGACAACCATCTGCTCAGCGAGGTGCTGGACGCCTTCTGGGCGGCCATGGACAGGGTGCGTGAGGATCTCGACGACGGTCACCAGGACCCGCACACCACCTGTTCCCAGCACCTGGAGATCGTCGAGGCGGTGGCCGCGGGTGACGGGGAGCGAGCGGTACGCGCCATGCGCACGCACTTCGACGGCATCCGGGCGAGGCTCGACGCGGGGGACCGCAGCTCCTGACGGCAGTGAACCCGGTTCCGGTCCTGGTGAGGACGCGGCCGGTCAGGCCGGACTCAGGCGGTGCGGGCCTCCGAGATGCGGCGGCGGACGGGGGCGTAGTGCTCCCCCAGAGCCTTGACGAAACCCTCGACGTCACCGGCCCGTGCGGCGTCCACGATGGCCTGGTGGGCGGCGAGGGTGGCCGTCTCGTCGGCGTGGGTGAACCCGTCGAGGTGCGGGGCGACGATCGCGTACACGTCCCAGAAGGCCATGGACAGCTGCCCGATCAGGTCGTTGCCGAGCGGAGCGACCAGGAGCGCGTGGAATGCCCGGTCCGCGGTCACGAAGCCCTCGCCCGTGTGCGCGTCCGTCCCGCGCATCTCGTCCACGAGGACGTCCAGCTCGTCCAGATCCGCGGGCCGGAGGAGAGAGATGATCCGGTCGGCCATCCCGCGCTCGAAGAGTTCGCGTACGTCCACGAGGTCGGCCAGCACCCGGAAGTCGTCGCCGGGGGACAGCAGTCCGCGGAAGGCCAGGCTCTCCACCAGTGCCGAGAGGCTCAACCGGCCGACGTAGGTGCCGTATCCGTGGCGTACCTCGACGATGTCCAGCGCGTCCAGGATCTTGACGGCCTCGCGCACGCTGGAACGGCTCGCGCCGAGCGCCTCGCAGAGTGCGGGCTCGGTGGGCAGGGGATCGCCGGGACGCAGTCGCTCCTCCAGGATGAGGCGCTTGATGCCCTCGGCGACCTCCTGCCGGAGCAGCGTCCGGCCGGGCTTCCCGCCCGGCGTGGGTGAACTCCCCACCTGTCGACCCCTCTCGCGTTCCGGTCGTGGAGCAGGGGGACACGTTACCAAGGCATCAGATATCAGACGTCAGATCTGGGTCCGGGCAGAGAAGGCAGCCGAACCGGTGTGGACCGCCGCCGGGATCGGACCGAGGGGCCTGCCGGGCGGGAGAACCCGCCGGCAGGCCCCTCGGGGGGCGTGGAGCCGGTCAGACGCGCGAGGCGCGGGTACGGCGCATGAGCACCGCGCCACCCAGGAGCGCCACGGCACTCGCGCCGGCGGCCAGGCCGATGTTCCCGGCGCCGGTCTGGGCGAGCTGGGTGTCCGGGGTGTTCGGGGTGTTCGGCCCGGGGTTGCCGGCCGGAGGCTCCTCCACCGGGGGCTTCGAGGTCGGCGGGGTGACCGTCGGGGGCTCCTCCGTGGGGGGCTCCTCGGTGGGGGGCTCGTCGACCGGGGGCTCCTCGGTGGGCGGCTCGTCGACGGGCGGCTTCACCGGCGGGTGGTGGCGGTGCGGGCCGCTGTCGTTGAGGCAGGAGTTGCCGAACGCGGGGTTCAGCGCGCCCACGACGTCCACGGAATTGCCGCAGGCGTTCACCGGGACCTCCACCGGCGCCTGGATGAGGTTGCCCGAGAGTACGCCGGGCGAGCCGACGGCCTTGCCGTCGGCGCTTGCACCCGAACCCCCGTGGCCGTGTCCCGCACCATGACCGCTGCCGTGACCACCACCATGGCCACCCCCGTGCGCGCCCCCGCCCCCGTGCCCGGAGCTGACGTTGGCGCACTTGTTGCCGAAGGCCGGGTTCAGCAGTCCGATCACATTGACGGTGTTGCCGCAGAGGTTGACCGGGACGTGCACCGGCACCTGGACGGCGTTCCCCGAGCCGACACCGGGCGAATTGGCGGCGACACCGTCGGCGGCGGCGTCGGCGTGCGCGTAACCGCCGGCGGCGGTCAGGATGCCGGACGCCGCCGCCATGACGATCATGCTTTTGTTCAGAACCTGTCGCATTACATGCCCTTCTCCGGGGAAATTCGCGTAGGCGGTGACCCTGATGGCAGTCATTCCATCGACGCGGACGACTCCATAACGACCCGGTGGTTACGGGGGAAACTTGGAGACTCGTGGAAATTCTGTAATCACCCGAAAGGGGCACGCACGTATGTTCGGAATTTCGATGCGAGGCGGGCATTCGGGTGAACGGGGGGAACCTAACTGCGGGCGGTGAGTTGATCAGGTCGCTCCGCTGCGGGGCACTCGGTACGAGAAGGGCTAATCGTGATCAAGAAGGTTCTGGCTACGGGAGCCGTCGCCGCCTCCGTCCTCGGTCTCACGGCGACCAGCGCCATGGCGATCGGCGACGACACGGGCACGACGACGTGGAACGGCAACGGTGCCGAGGCGGAGTACGGCAACAGCGCGACCCGGGGCGACCAGAGCCCGCAGCTCAGCCTCGTCCAGGGTTCGCTGAACAAGCCCTGTGTGGCCCTGCCGGTCAAGGCCAACGCCGGAGCGCTCGTCGGACTCCTCGCCGCGGTCGCGGTCCAGGACGTCAACGTCCTGTCGAACCCGCAGAACCAGCAGTGCGCGGACAACTCCACGCAGGCCAAGGGCGACGAGCCGCTGTCGCACATCCTGTCGGACATCCCGGTCCTCTCCGGCAACGGTGCCGGCAACAGCTGACCCGGGCCCCAGGACCGGTCCGGGCCGCCGACACTCCTCCATCGCGTGGCCCGGGCCTGCAGCATTCGGGCGGATTCGAGAGAAACTTCTTCCATAGCGTTTCGTCGCCGCCCGTCGATCGTTACGGATAACAGCTCCGGAGTTACGAACGCATTCAACAGAGCGTTCGTGCGGGCACGAAAGACGTGACCGCTCATGACTCCGCTGCAGAAAGGGACGAAAGTGAAGTACACCAAGGTTGCCGCCGTCGCCGCCGGAACCCTCATGGCGCTGGGTGCCGCCGCTCCGGCCATGGCCGACTCCGGTGCCGAGGCCGCCGCTGTCGGTTCCCCGGGTGTCCTGTCCGGCAACATCGTTCAGGTTCCGATCCACATCCCGGTCAACGTCTGCGGCAACACCGTGAACGTCGTCGGTCTGCTGAACCCGGCGTTCGGCAACGTCTGCATCAACGACTGAGGTCGTTTCCGGGCGAACTGACCGCCCGTCACGAGAGGGCCCTGGGGCGCGTCGCGCGCACCGGGGCCTTTTCGTCGTCTCGGGACCCGGTACCGCGCGTAGTTTCCCGAAGGGCTCCTGCTCGTTGTCCCGGTCATGGACGGCGGCGTACGCCGCCGGGGAAAGGACCAGGGAAAGTGAAGTACGCCAAGACCGCCGCGCTGGTCGCGGGTTCCGTCGCCGCCGTCGGGGCATCGGCTCCGGCCTTCGCCGCGACCGTCCCCACAGCGCCCAGGATGAGCCTGACCACCGGCGTCGACGAGCTGACCGCGACGGTTCCCCGGATCCCGGACCGGGCGGTGAACCCCCTGGTCGACGCGGCCGGGGAGACGGCCCGAACCCTGCGGGAGGACGGGCTGGTCAGCCGGTCCGCGCAGACGGCGAGCGGGGTCGCCGACTCCGCCGGCTCCCTCCTGGGAGGGCTCCCCCTGGGGGGTTGATCCTCCGGGAGCGGATTCCCCAGGGGGTGATTCCGCCGGGTCGCTCCGGGCGACCGTGAGGATGCGGGCGACACGCATCGTTCGAGTGAAACGGCGCAACCGGTGATCACTGTCCGCAGTTGTGCAGAACGCTCCGGACAGGCGGGCAACAGAAAAACCAGAAGGGCACGTTCATGATGAAGAAGATCCTGGCGTCGGCGGCCATGGCCGCATCCGTCGCCGGTGTTTCCGCCGCCGCGGCCCCCTCGGCCATGGCGATCGGCAACGACCACGGCACCACCACGAGCAACGGCAACGGCGCCGAGCAGTACTACGGCAACAGCAGCACCTACGGCAACATGAGCCCGCAGATCGGCCTCATCCAGGGCTCGTTCAACAAGCCCTGCATCGCTCTGCCGGCCAAGGCCAACGTCGGCTCACTCCTCGGACTCGTCCCGATCTCGGTCCAGGACATCAACGTCCTGTCCTCCCCGCAGAACCAGCAGTGCACCGAGAACTCGACCCAGGCCAAGGGCGACGAGGCACTCTCGCACATCCTGGACGATATCCCGGTGCTCTCCGGCAACGGTGCGGGCAACAACTGACACCGAGCCGCTCCGGCTTCCCGTCTCTGTCCGCTCAGGTCAGGGTGCACCGTTTCCCGCCTTGTCGTAACCGGTGAACGCCTGTGGGGCCGTGCCGTCCGGACCATGACCGACCAGCGGTCGGGCATCCGGCGGAGCGGCCCCACGGGTCTGTCCGCCGGTCGGTCCGTGAGCCGGCGTCCATCCGTCAGGTAGCCCGATAGTGCGGGAATTGGGCCGGATGCCGCAGTTCCGGCCGACGCGGCGGGCCCGTCCGGGTAGGTGCGCCCCATGGACCCGTACGACAGTCATCACGCGTCCGGCCGCGACGGAACGCCGGAGAGCCTGACGCCCATCTACGACCGGCTGCTCGCGGAATGGGGCCGGGCCTCCGCGGACCCGGGGGTACGAAGGCCGGGCCGCGCCGGGACCCCGCCGCCCCCGCCCGGCGACTCCTCGCCGGGCGGGCGAAGCGTCTTCGTGCCGGCCGCCCGTACTCCGGACAGCCGGGAGCGGGACAGGTAGTCCCGCGTCGCCCGGGAGCGTGATCAAACTCGTTCGAGTGGTGCAGCGGAACCGATCGCTCCGCTTGGGGTTATCAGTACGTTCCACAACGGGACGCTCCGAAAGGTGAAGCGTGATGAAGAAGATGATGGCCGGCGCCGCGGTAGCCGTATCCCTGATCGGCCTGTCCGCCGCCGCGGCCCCCTCGGCCATGGCGATCGGCGACGACCACGGCACGACCACGAGCAACGGCAACGGTGCCGAGGCGGAGTACGGCAACAGCGCGACCCGGGGCGACCAGAGCCCGCAGCTCAGCCTCGTCCAGGGTTCGCTGAACAAGCCCTGTGTGGCCCTGCCGGTCAAGGCCAACGTGGGCTCGCTGATCGGTCTCATCCCGATCGCCGTGCAGGACGTCAACGTCCTGTCGAACCCGCAGAACCAGCAGTGCGCGGACAACTCCACGCAGGCCAAGGGCGACGAGCCGCTGTCGCACATCCTGAACGACATCCCGGTGATCTCCGGCAACGGCGTCGGCAACAACTGACCCCACGCCACGTCCTTCGAGCCCACCACCCCACGGGGTGGTGGGCCTCGTCGTGCGCCCGGACTCCTGCCGTCAGCCGAGGCTGCGTACCGGCAGGAGGCAGTGGGCGGAGGACGCGATGACCTCCGGATCGCCCGCGAACGAGCTCAGCAGCTCCTCCGTGACCTGCCGGCCGGGGACGGCGGCGGGCCACGGGCGGGTGGCGAACATCCCGTGCACCGTGCCCTCCGATCCGGCCGCTGCCAGCCACTCGGGCGGGACGGCGTACTGGGCCTTGAAGTGCGGGAGTGTCAGCACGGCCTGTCCGGCCTGGACGACGAGCTTCACCGGCAGGTTCGGCAACGCGGTGGCGTCCAGGGTCTCTCCCCCCACCCGGAGCCCGCTGCGCTGCAGCGCTGTGCGCATGGCCACGGCTCCGGCCTCGGGCCCGTCCGGGCCGTCGCCCAGGGAGTAGGTGAGGAGGAACGCCCTGTCAGGTTCCCCCGGCCGACCGGACCCGCTCCAGCCGATCAGGACCTGTGTGCCCAACTGGGCTTGTGAGTAAGGGGAGGTGACGGTGTTCGGTGATGTCATGTGCGGCACCCTAACCGCCCGAGACCCGTCCTTACGCACGCGTATCACCTGATCGGGGAAGAACTCGGCGTAACGGCCCCGAGCGGCACCGGCCGACGTCCGCTCCCGAAAACCCTTTGAAGTGCGGGCGGGCACCGGACTACTGTGTGCGAAGTTCGAGGAACCAGGAGGTGAGGACATTGATGACTGTCGTTGCGATGGGCGCTGCCCACAACCCGAAGTGCATCTCTCCCACCCCTGCGGCCACCGGCTGAACCTTCTCCTCGCGCCCGACGCGCGTGGCCGGGACCGCCCTTGTGAAGGGTTCCCCTTGTCTTTCCACGATTTCCAGGCCTCCGTCCCGTCGCACCCTCTCGCTCCGTACGGCTGGGACGACGCATGGGCCGACGCCTTCACCCCGTACGCCGAGCAGGGCCTCCTGCCGGGACGCGTGGTGCGGGTCGACCGCGGACAGTGCGACGTGGTCACTCCCGGCGGCACACTCAGGGCCGACACCGCGTTCGTGGTGCCCCGCGACCCGATGCGGATCGTCTGCACCGGTGACTGGGTGGCCGTCGACCCGGACGGCGACCCCAGGTTCGTCCGCACCCTGCTTCCCCGGCGCACCGCCTTCGTCCGCTCGACGTCCTCGCAGCGCTCCGAAGGACAGGTGCTCGCCACCAACATCGACCACATCGTCATCTGCGTGTCGCTCGCCGTCGAACTCGACCTCGGCCGGCTGGAACGCTTCCTCGCGCTGGCCATGTCCAGTACCGAGGGCGCGGCCCTGCTGGGACCTGGGCAGGGCGCCGGCCGGTACGAGGCCCAGCCGGTCGTGCTCCTGACCAAGGCGGACCTGGTGCCGGACACCGTCACCCTGTCCCACCTCGTCCAGGACGTCGAGCGCGTCGCCCCCGGGGTGCAGGTACTCCCCGTCAGTTCCAGCACCGGAGGGGGCGTCGACGTGTTCCGCGCGATCGTGTCGGGCGGGACCAGCGTGCTGCTCGGGATCTCGGGCGCCGGCAAGTCGACGCTCGCCAACACCCTGCTCGGTACCGACGTGATGGAGGTGCGGGCGGCTCGCGACGTCGACGGCAAGGGCCGTCACACCACGACCACCCGCAACCTGCTCGTGCTGCCCGGCGGAGGTGTTCTGATCGACACGCCGGGACTCCGGGGCGTCGGCCTCTGGGACGCCGGGACCGGGGTCGGCCAGGTCTTCTCGGAGATCGAGGAGCTGGCGCGGGAGTGCCGCTTCCACGACTGCGCCCACCAGGCGGAGCCGGGTTGCGCGGTGCTCGGCGCCATCGAGGACGGCTCCCTGGCCGAACGGAGGCTCGACAGTTACCGCAAACTCCTGAGGGAGAACCAGCGCATCGCGGCCAAGACCGACGCCCGGCTGCGCAGCGAGACGCTGCGCGAATGGAAGCGCAGGGGGGCGGAGGGCCGCCAGGCCATGGCGATGAAGCGCGGAGGGGCACGGTAGCCACCGGGCCGCGTCCGGACTCCCGTGCCGCGGGCACGCCCGCGGGAGTCCGGACGCGAGCGGCGTCCGGCGGGCCTCAGCCCCAGACGACGGCGCCCAGCCAGGCGCCGACCGCCAGCAGGCAGCAGAAGAGTTCCACGAGCACCGAGTAACCGGTCGCCCGCATCACCGACCTGAGCGAACTCCAGCCCGCCGCCCTGCTGCCCAGACGCAGGCGTTCCGCGCCGTAGACCGCACCCGCATAGCCCAGGACCGCCCCCACCACCGGGATCACGAAGAACCCCGCGATCGCCGCGATCCCCCCGGCCAGCAGAGTCCGGCGTGGGGCGCCGGACTCGCGAGGGCGCCTGGCGGGCAGCAGCGGCTTGAGCGCCTGGTTCAGCAGCAGCAGGCAGGTGGATCCGATCAGCACACCCCAGGCGACGGGGGTCGGGTCCGTCAGCGCCCACCAGAGGACGGCGGCCCAGACGATCGCCTGCCCCGGCACCCCCGGCACCAGGACACCGACCAGTCCGAGCAGCATCACCGCCCCGACGGCAAAGAGCTGCCACACACTCATTCGACCAGCGTGCCGGAGTCCCCGCGGTCGCGCCCGCCGACGTGGCCCTCCGGGCGACCGAACGCGCGGGCCGTCCCCGTCAGCGCGGGGCGCGCGCGACCCAGCCGCGCTCGTACGCGTGCCAGCCGAGCTGCAGACGCGTGGTGACGCCGGTCAGTTCCATCAGTCCCTTGACGCGCCGCTGGACCGTCCGCAGCCCCAGGTCCAGCTGCTTCGCGACGCTGGCGTCCGTGAGGCCGGCCAGGAGCAGGGAGAGTATCTCCAGATCGGTGGAGTCGGCGTCGGGCCCGTGCTCCTCGCTGATCCCGCCCGCCCCCAGCCGAAGCGGCATCGCGTCCCTCCACACCGCTTCGAAGAGCCCCATCAGGGACTCCAGCAGTCCGCTGGAGTGGATCACCAGAGCCGCCGGCTCGGTGCCGCGGCCGCTCAGCGGCACCATGGCCAGCGTGGCGTCCGCGATCATCAGCTTGGTGGGCACCCTGTCGGTCACCCGGCACTGCTCGTCGCGGCTCAGGGCCGCCGAGAGCTCCGTGATGCCGGACGGGGAGGACAGCACGTCGCGCTCGATGACCACGCGGTAGCGGACACCGCGCATGGCCATCCGCTCCTCGGACTCGTTCTCCATCCCCGAGACCGCGATGGGCTTTCCCGTCACCAGCGCGCACACCTCCGAGGTGGCGCCCAGCTGGAGCTGGTGGAACCGGTGGGAGACGGCGCTCGCACCGGTCACCACCTCCACCAGGTCGTGTGCCGCGGGCTCCGCCGCGTCGGCCCGGTACTGCTCGGCGAGCAGCGCGGACGCCAGCTCGGCCTGCTCGAGTTCGTGGCGCTGCTCGGAGAGCAGAGCGCCGAGGGCGACCCCCGGCGGCGCGGCGACCCAGCGGTCCGAGCGGGAGGACGACGGGGCGACCAGCCCCCGCTGTTCCAGGCGCCGTAGGGCGTGCTCAGCCTCCGCCTCGGGTACGGCCAGCCGGCGCGCGAGAAGGGACAGCTCCGCGGCGCCTGTCGTGACGAGCGCCCGGTAGGCCGCCTCCTGCCTCTCGTCGAGCCCTATCGCAGCCAGCATCCCCCGGCCCTCCCCACATAGCTCCCCGCGCGTGTCCGCGCCCGCTCCCGGCCGGTCCGCCGTGGCGGGATGTGGCCACGGCGTAAACCCGCCGGGGTCATCATGCCCCGTCCCCGCGATCCCTCTGACAACCTGGCGCCACATCGGCCCTCCCCCCGGGGCGGCGGGCCGGTCACCGACCGGCCCGCCGGGCTGCCTTCCCGTGGGGGGTGGGGACGCCCGGCGGGCCGACACTTACGGAACACTTTCCGGATGACCCGGTTTCGTACGGCCCCAGCGGTCGACACTTAGGTCATGAGCCAGCAGGGGGAGACGCCCGCCCACGAGGACGACTGGTGGGGCGCGCTGTACGACGACGAGACCGCACCGGACGCCGGGACCGGGGGAGGGGCCGACAGCCTCGACGACCGGTTCGACTCCGTGTCGGACACCGTGGGCCGCGAGGAGCACCCGGTCACGGTCATGCGTCTGCCCGATCCGCGGGCGTCGGACGTGGAACCCGCACAGGGGCCGCCGCGACCCTCACGTACCGTCCCGGTGGACCGGGCGCCGTGGGAGCCCCCCGCCGGGCCCTCCCGGCCGCAGACCTTCGCCGTGCCGCGGCCCGTGCCGCCACCGCCACCCGGGCCTCCGGCCCCCGCACCCGCCGAACGCCCGGCCGTGGCCCACATCGGTGACCGGCCGCCCACCTACGACGCCGAGCCGGCCGCCCTGCCCGCGGCCGGTCCCGGCGACCTCGACGCACTCGTGCCCGACACCGTCGTCGACGGCGCCCGGTACGGGACGTACACGCTCCGGGCCGCCTCCGTGCGAGGCGACTCGGCACGTTTCCGCGGCGAGCCCCGGCGCGACGCACTTCTGACCGCCCGGTTCGGGGAGGGCGCAGGCTCGCTGGTGCTCGTCGCGGTGGGCGGCGGGGCCCGGGCGGGTGAACGGGCGCATCTGGCCGCGGCCGACGCCTGCCGCTGGATCGCGGGCGCCGTCGCCCGCAGCCATGCCCGGCTCTCCGAGGACATAAGGGCGGGCCGCAGGGGAGATCTCAAGTCGGGTCTGCACCGCCTGACCGACCGCACCTACGGAAAGCTCCGGGCCCGCGCGGCCGAACAGGGACTCGACCCCTCCGGGTACACCGCCGGACTGCGCTGCCTGCTGCTGACGGCGGACCCCGGCTGCCGCACCCGGGTGTTCTTCGGCACCGGGCCCGGCGGCCTCTTCCGTCTGCGCGACGGAGCCTGGCAGGACCTCGACCCGCACCTCCCCGAGCCCGGTGCGGCGAGCGAGGAGAGCCCGGGCGGGGACCGGCTGACGATGGACCTGCAGATCACCACGCCCCCGTCCCCGTACGCAGGACAGCCCCCGCAGCCGCCCACGGAGCCCTTCCGCTTCCGGGCCTCGGTCGCACGGCCCGGGGACACCCTGCTGCTCTGCGGCCAGGGGCTGGCCGACCCCATGCGCGGCGAGCCGGGACTCGCCCAGGAGCTGGCGCGGCGCTGGTCGGCCGGGGGCCCGCCCGGACTGCCCGCCTACCTCGCCGACACACAGCTGCGCGCCAAGGGATACGCCGACGACCGTACGAGCGCGGCCGTCTGGGAGGCGTAACCCGGCACACCGTGGGTTGATGGGGGAAGGGACCAGCCGGAGTCGGAGAGGGAATCCCCCATGGCCAAGCAGAACGTGTCGGAGCAGTTCGTCGACATCCTCGTGCGCGCGGGGGTCAAGCGGCTCTACGGAGTCGTCGGCGACAGCCTCAACCCCGTGGTCGACGCCGTCCGGCGCAACTCCGCGATCGAGTGGATCCAGGTCCGGCACGAGGAGACCGCCGCGTTCGCCGCCGGTGCCGAGGCGCAGATCACCGGCACCCTCGCCGCCTGCGCCGGATCCTGCGGGCCCGGCAACCTCCACCTCATCAACGGCCTGTACGACGCCCACCGATCCATGGCCCCGGTGCTCGCCCTCGCCTCCCACATCCCGTCCAGCGAGATCGGGCTCGGATACTTCCAGGAGACCCACCCCGAGCTGCTCTTCCAGGAGTGCAGCCACTACAACGAGATGATCTCCAACCCGCAGCAGATGCCTCGTCTGCTGCAGACCGCGATCCAGCACGCCATCGGCCGCGGCGGGGTCAGCGTCGTCTCGATGCCCGGTGACATCGCCTCACGTCCGGCCCCGGAGAAATCCGTCGAGCACGCCCTGGTCACCTCGCGGCCCTCGGTGAAGCCCGGCGACGAGGAGATCGAGACCCTCCGCAAGATGATCGACGACGCCGAACGGGTGACGCTCTTCTGCGGGAGCGGCACGGCGGGCGCGCACGCCGAGGTCATGGAGTTCGCCGAACGGGTCAAGGCACCGGTCGGCCACGCGCTGCGCGGCAAGGAGTGGATCCAGTACGACAATCCGTACGACGTCGGGATGAGCGGGCTGCTCGGCTACGGAGCGGCATACGAGGCGACCAACGAGTGCGACCTGCTCATCCTGCTCGGCACGGACTTCCCGTACAACGCGTTCCTGCCGACCGATGTGAAGATCGTCCAGGTCGATGTCCGCCCCGAGCACCTCGGCCGCCGCTCCAAGCTCGACCTGGCGGTCTGGGGCGACGTACGCGAGACGCTGCGCGCCCTGACCCCCCAGGTGAAGGCCAAGTCCGACCGGAGATTCCTGGACCGGATGCTGAAGAAGCACGCCGACGCGCTGGAGGGCGTGGTCAAGGCCTACACCCGCAAGGTCGAGAAGCACGTGCCGATCCATCCGGAGTACGTCGCCTCGGTGCTCGACGAACTGGCCGACGACGACGCGGTGTTCACCGTCGACACGGGTATGTGCAATGTCTGGGCGGCCCGCTACCTCACGCCGAACGGGCGACGCAGGGTGATCGGCTCGTTCAGCCACGGCTCGATGGCCAACGCTCTGCCGCAGGCGATCGGGGCGCAGTTCACCGACCGGAGCCGGCAGGTGGTGTCGATGTCCGGCGACGGCGGATTCACCATGCTGATGGGGGACTTCCTCACCCTCGTCCAGTACAACCTGCCCGTGAAGGTCGTCCTCTTCAACAACTCCTCACTGGGGATGGTCGAACTGGAGATGCTGGTGGCGGGCCTGCCGTCCTTCGGCACGACCAACAAGAACCCCGACTTCGCGGCGATCGCGCGGGCGGCGGGGGCCTACGGGGTGCGGGTGGAGAAGCCCAAGCAGCTGGAGAGCGCGCTCAAGGACGCCTTCAGACACAAGGGGCCCGCGCTCGTGGACGTGGTCACCGATCCGAACGCACTTTCCATCCCGCCGAAGATCAGCGCCGACATGGTCACCGGCTTCGCCCTGTCCGCGAGCAAGATCGTCCTGGATGGCGGGGTCGGCCGGATGCTGCAGATGGCCCGCTCGAACATCCGCAACGTACCCCGGCCCTGAGGCGGGGGGCGGGGATTCGCCGGCACGGCCATCCGGGCCGCGGCTCACCTCAGCTCCAGGGTGACGGGAGCCCTCCGGTCGGCGATGATGCCGACCAGGTCGTCGAAGAGCGTGGGCCCCTGCCCCGCGCGGGCCCGCGCGAGCTCCCGCTCGACGCGCTCCCGGTTGGTCGCGTGGACCCGGCGTCAAGGCCAACTCACGTGCAGTTTCCGGAAGTCAACCGTGAGTAGAGAAGTGAGGGGCATCGCGGCGAAAGCCGACGTCAAGGATCTGTCCGCCCCGGCGGGCGGCTGACGGGGCGTCGGTCATGCGGCAGGGCCCAAGCTGTCCCGCCACTCTTCCGAGGCGGTCCCGGAGCTGACGAGCCTGCTCGCCCCCGGGCGGCAGCAGACGGTGAGGCGCCGGTGGTTCGTCGGCAGGGCACGCCCGCCCTCAGTTCGCCTCCGGCCCGAACCGGCGCTTGTACGCAGACGGGGTGATGCCGGTCTCGCGGCGCATCAGCGTGCGCAGATTGGCAGCGGTGCCGAGCCCGCTGCGGCGCGCGACCACCTCGAACCGGGACTCGCCCCGCTCGATCAAGCGGCACGCCAGAGCCAGCCGTTCCCCTGTCAGCCACGCCAGCGGGGTCGTGCCCAGTTGCGCCCGGAAGCGGCGATGCAGCGTCGCCGGACTGACCGCCGCACGCGCCGCAAGGCCGGACACGGTGAGCGGTGAGTCCAGCCGTTCCAGGGCCCAGGCCAGGACAGGTGCCAGGGACTCGTCCGGCAGGTCGGGGACGGGGCGCTCCACGAACTGCCGCTGCCCGCCGTCCCGGTGTGCCGCGAATACCAGCCGCCGGCTCACGGAGTTGGCGACCTCCGCGCCGTGATCGCGGCGGACCACGTGCAGCCCCAGATCGAGCGCGGCCGCACTGCCTGCCGCGGTGAGGATGTCACCGTCATCCACGAACAGCACGTCTGCTTCGAACCGGACGGAGGGGAAGCGGGTCCGGAAGGAATCCGCCCATTGCCAGTGCGCGGTGGCCCGGCGCCCGTCGAGGACTCCGGCCTCGGCCAGTGTGAAGGCGCCGCTGCAGAAGCCGACCAGGCGTGCACCGCGGGCGTGTGCCCGGCGGACGGCATCGAGCACGGCGGGGCGGCGGGGCACTTCGGTGTCCGGGCGGTTGGGGACGATCAAGGTGTCCGCCGCGTCGGCCGCTTCCAGGCCGGCGACTCCCGTGAGCGTGAAGAATCCGTCTCGCATCAGGGTGTGGGGCTCGGGGGAGCAGAGCCTGAAGTCGTAGAGATCACGGCCGATCTCCGGTCTGCGCAGACCGAAGACCTCGGTCGCGCAGCCGAGCTCGAACGGGTTGGAGTTCTCGTCCACGACCACGACGACCCGGTGTATGCCCGCCGCCTGAGCCGCGTGCGAGGATTCTTTCGCCATATGCAATTCCTAGCACTCACGGTGGTCAGGCGAAACGGCTCAGGATGAGCACATGAGCAGCGAACCCATCCCCCTCAGCAAGGCTCTGGCCTCCTTCGACGCCTTGTGGAGCCCCCGCATCGTGACGCGCGTCAACGACTACGACGTCCGCATCGCCAAGGTCGAGGGCGAACACGTCTGGCACGTGCACGACGACACCGACGAGTTCTTCCTGGTACTCGACGGCGAGCTGCACATCTCCCTGCGCGAGACCGACGGGGAGCGCACGGTCCTGCTCCCGCAAGGGGCGGTCTTCACCGTCCCCCGGGGTACGGAGCACAAGCCGTACGCCCCGTCCGGCGCCGCGATCCTCATGTTCGAGCCCACCGGGACACCGACCGTGGGCGATCGCCATGACGAGATCCCGGAGCACGTCGACTCGACAACCGGACACCCACTCAGCACCTGACCCGACAGGCTTCGGAACGCCACTGCCCATGACGTCAGCCTGCCGCCGGACGGTCGCGTTCCCCGACCGCCCGGCGAGACCGGCGGGGAGACCGCCGACGTCCGACCGGCAGCTCCCCCGCAGCCCGAGCGGTGGCGGCGTCTGGAGCCTGGTGATGTGATCACCGGGCACGAGGCCCGGCCGGCCGCCGGCACCGTCGAGATCATCGAGGTCCTGCCGCCTCGCGCTGGTGAGGTGATCGAGTCAGGAGCGCTCCGGTTCGCGATCGGGTCCGTGACAGCCGCGGAAGTCGAAGAAGCGCAGACCGCCGATCACTGCTCCGGACAGGATTTCCGGCAGAGTCCAAGGGTGGGGGGTGTAGTCGTCCGTTGCCACGCCTCCATGCTCCAGGAGCAGCGCGATCATCCGGTGAACCTCGGCGGTGCCGTCGATCCGCCCGGAGACGTCGATCTGCACCGCCCAGGTGGGGTGATGTCCGACGGCAGCCTCGAGGACGGCCACATCCTGGGGATCCCAGTCGGAAAAGAGATGGCCGGTCCGCTCGTCGTCGATGTCGATGCAGGGGTTGCCGTCCAGGGTCCGCGGATCGCGCTGCCCGGGCAGATGCCGGTCGAGCGAGGCGACGGCGTCGGCTCGCTCACCTGCGGGAAACACGAAGACCGTTCGCATGGGTCGGAGTGTAGGCAGTCCACCTTCGTGGCGACCATGGACTCCCGGAAACGGAGCGGGTACGTCGATGTGGCGGTGGTGCGGCCGGCGGCGTCGGCGAAGGCCGGCATGCCGAGGCCGACGGCGGAGGATCGGCGGGCCTCTCCGGCATCGGTCGTTCGTTCACCTGTTGACGCGTGACTTGCAGGCTGTGGGGCATGCATCCCGGGACGGTGTTCGACCTGTGACACGACGCGGCGGATTCTGGGGGAGGTCGATTCGGTGTGCGTTCGGGGGACATGACGGAGAGACAGGGGAGTGGCTCTCGGCTGCGGCGCAGACTCGGGCACACCGACCTGTCCGGGGTGGGCGGAGTCCGTGCGGAGCTGGGGAAGTTCCTGGGTCCCCGCCGAGGGGCCGAGGAGGTGGCGGTGGCGGAGCTGCTCCTGAGCGAGCTGGTGACCAACGCCCTCATCCACACACGCAACGGCGCGGTGGTCACGGTGACCGAGGCTCCCGGTCGATTACGGGTCGAGGTGAGGGACTTCGTGCCCGGTCAGGAACCCGCGCCGTACGTACCGAACGCCGACGACGGTACGCACGGCAGGGGGCTGATCCTCGTCCAGAGCCTGGCCGACTCCTGGGGAGTGACAGCGCAGGCCCTGGGCAAGGTGGTGTGGTTCGAGCTGAGGGGGGGATGAACCATGACTCTCAGCCGAACTGCTGCTCCAGGTCCTTCAGTTTCTGCTCCAGCGAATCGAGCCGGGGCAGGGCCTGGGTGTCGTCCTCGGCGGTGAGGTCGACCGTCGCGGGATCACCGCTCGTTGTCTTTGCCGAAGTACTCCTGGAGTTCGATCGGTTCGCGGCTTGCAGGGATGGCCGGGGGCGTAGAGGCAGTTGTCCCGGTTCCGCTATGGCGGGTTCCGCGACGGCCGGTGGGCCGCCACCGGCCGAGGGGGCGATGGCCTGGACGTCCACCTGGCGGCCGGTTCGGCCGCCGCGCCCCCAGACCCGGTTCTGCCGGTTCAGGGCCTTGATGTGGGCCCGGTCCAGCTTCGCCTGGTCCCGGCGGCGGTGGCGGTCCTGTTCCTTCTCGCGGCGGTCCTCGCGCACCTCGTCCACCGCCTCGTCCAGGGTCCGCACTCCCTCGAGGAGCATCAGCGACCAGGCGCCGAAGGTCTCCCTGGGGGCGCGCAGCCACCGGACGATCCGGATCTGCGGCAGCGGGCGCGGCACCAGGCCCTGCTCGCGCAGCGCGGCACGACGGGTCTGCTTCAGCGCGCGGTCGAACAGCACCGCGGCCGAGAGCGACATCCCCGCGAAGAAGTGCGGGGCGCCGGCGTGGTCCATGCCGCGTGGCGCGTGGACCCAGTTGAACCAGGCCGCCGCACCGGCGAACGTCCACACCAGCAGCCGGGAGCCCAGCGCGGCGTCGCCGTGGCTGGCCTCCCGTACCGCGAGCACGGAACAGAACATCGCGGCCCCGTCGAGGCCGAACGGTACGAGGTACTCCCAGCCCCCGGAGAGGCTGAGGTTTTGCCGGCCGAAGCCGACGAGCCCGTGGAAGGAGAGGGCGGCGGCGACCGCGGCACAGCAGAACAGCAGGACGTACGAGGCGGTGGCGTAGAGCGCCTCCTTGCGCCTTCGGCGCTCCTCGCTGCGTTCCCAGCTGTCGTCGGCCGCGGCTTTCCCAGCGGCGCGCTTGCCGCGCGCGACCACCGTCACCGCCGCCATGACTCCCACGAGCAGCACGGCGCCCGGAAGCAGCCAGTCAAGCGATATGTCGGTCAGTCTCATGCGCGGTCCCTTGCGTCACGTAGGGCGTTTCGGGCGCCATCGTGGCGGAAGTGCCGTCGCTCTCAGGGGGTTTTCGTGCCAACTGAACGCCATCGGGTCGGTGAGGCTCATCGTTGGACGGAAAATCTTCGAATGCCCGCGCGATCGGGCCGAGTCGCATTCGAATCGTTGTCGCCCGGCCGGGTGGTGTCGGCGTCGCGTGCTTCAGGAGGTGGCGGCGGCCAGCTTCCGGACACGGTCGGCATCGCAGGTGCGCGGGCAGGTGACGCAGGTGTCCTCGGGGCGCACGGTGTAGAAGAGGCAGCAGCTCGCGCGGTCGCGCGTGGGGAGCGACTGCCCCTCGGGGCCGGTGAGTTCACGGAAGCCCGCCGTCCCGACGTAGGGCTTGGTGGTGCCGGGCAGCAGGAGCTCCAGCTCCCTCATCGCGCGGTCCTCCTCGCCCAGCAGGTGGGCGACGTACCAGAGACCCTCGACGATCTCGTCCGTCGCCATGCCCCACAGGGCGCGCTTCCCCCGGCGCATCCGCGGCCGGAACCCGTCCAGCACCGGCTCGATGTGCCGGGCCACGGCGTCGAGGACCTCGGCCCGCAGCGCCGCCTCGTCGGCGACCACGTGGGCGCCGGGCTGTCCGGCCGCCGGGTCGTCGGGAAGGCAGGCGAACTCCTCGACCCGGAGGGCCAGGCGGCCCAGTCCCCGGTGGAAGAAGACATCGCCGACGGGGATCCGGGGGACCCGGCGGTGCGTGAACCAGGGCAGCGTGACCAGGAGGCAGGCCGGCCAGGCGTACCGGTGGAGACCGAAGCTGGCCACCACGTCGGGGCGGGCGCGGGTGCCGTAGTCGCGTAGCACCTGCTCGTCGTCCCAGGCGAGGAACTCCTCCAGCGCCGCCCCGCCCGCCGCGAGATCGGCGGCGCCGACCCATCCGCCACCCGTGGGCGCCTCCGCGTCACCGACGAGCACGTCCGCGCGCAGGCCGGGAAAGACCTCGGCCAGGCGTTCGTACGCCGCCGTCAGGGGAGAGGGGGCGGGGGCGGTGAGCAGGGCGGGCAGGGTCATGCGGGGACCACCGAATCGCGATCATTTACAGGTAAGCCTTACCTTACCCGATGATCTCGATGTTTGAACCGGCGCCCTCTGGGCCTATCGTGCACAGGGGTCCGGCACGCCGCGAGCCGGACCGTCGGCAGGAGGAGGTCCGGGTGGAGCAGGCCAGAGCGCGTGAGGACGCGCGTCCGCACCTCTCCCCGGGCGGCGCCGAGCACTCCCGCGTGCCCGAGCAGGCCCGTGGCGAGCACCCCCATGACGGGCCCGAGAGGCCCCGTACGGTTCAGCGGCACTCCGTGCGCGGACAGATACTCGACGCGCTCCGCTCGGCGCTCGTGGGAGGGGAGCTGACTCCGGGGCGTGTCTACTCCGCCCCGGCGCTGGGCGCCCGGTTCGGCGTGTCGGCGACCCCGGTGCGCGAGGCGATGCAGCAGCTGGCCGTCGAAGGCGCCGTCGAAGTCGTGCCGAACAGGGGCTTCCGGGTCAGCGAGCGGGGGCCGCGGGAGCTCGCGGAGCTCGCCGAGGTGCGCGCGCTGATCGAGGTGCCCGTCGTGCTCCGGCTCGCGCGGACGGTGCCGCCGGCCGACTGGTGCGCCCTGCGCCCGCTGGCCGACGCCACCGTCGTGGCGGCGGCCGGAGGGGACCGGGCGGCCTACGCCGAGAGCGACCGGGCCTTCCACCGGGCCGTGCTGGCACTGGCCGGCAACGAGCAGCTCGTCGCGGTCGCCGACGACCTGCACCGCAGGTCCCAGTGGCCGCCGGTGAACAGCCCGGCCGGGGCTCGGGCCGATCTGCCCGCCGACGCCGCGGAACACTCCGCCCTGCTGGACGCGCTCGTCGCCGGGGACCTCGTTGTGGTGCGCTCCCTGGTGACCCGGCACCTCGGCGGCGCGGGCCGCTGACCCGGCCGGGCCACCCGGCCCGGGCATCGAGCATGCCGACCGTGCGGGCCGCCCGGCCGGGTTCCGTCAGTTCGCCTCGGCCGTCCCGGGGGCAGGCGGTTCCAGTCGCGGTGCCAGCCAGGTGGGGACGCCGCCCAGCAGCCGGAAGAGCCGTCCCGCCTCCGCGCGCAGCCGTGCCGCCACCTCGGGCTCCGCCTCGGCGTCCGCCAGTGAGATGAGTGCCGGAGCCGTCCCGACCAGGTACCCCAGTTCCTCCCGTATCCGCAACGACTCTGCGAAGCCGTGCCGTGCCTCCGCGAGCTCGCCCTCGCGCAGGGCGAGTGAGGCGAGATGCCGCCAGGTGAAGGAGAGCAGGAGGTCGTCGCCGCCGGCGACCGCTCCGGCGTGCGCCCTGCGGTAGGCCGCTCGGGCCGCCTGGGGGGAGTCGGCGATGTTCTGGGCGATCAGGCCCCTGCGGAAGTCCAGCAGAGGACGGCCGGGTGCCGCGGGTGAGAGCAGCGCGGCGGCCCGGCTGAGCGCCACGCTCGCCTCGTCGGCCCGGTCGCGTGCCCCGAGCAGGGTCGAGGCGTAGGCGAGGTAGCCGCGCTCGCAGGCGGACGCGCCGCGTTCGGAGTCGTCGTGGGCGAGGGCCTCGGCGCCGCGCAGTGCGTCCTCGGCGTCCGTCCAGCCGGCTCCCGTGTAGAGGCACCGCTCGATCAGCAGGGAGGTCCGCTGGAGGGCTGCCGCGTGGTCCGTGGCCGCCGCGGGTTCGAGCAGGGCTGCCGCGTCGGTCCAGCAGGCGCGAGAACGCAGCCGCCATACCGCTGTCTGGAGCGGCGGATCGTCATCAGCTGTCGTTCCGGAACCAGACATGGCGGTATGCGCCACATTGCCCTCCCCGAGCGCGCCATCGAGCTGCGAAGGCCGGCCGGCGACCGCCGGTCGGCCAGGGTCTGCGCGCATCTCAGCACGGATTGGCACGCCGGGCCAAGGGGTGGGATCGATGTCAGGTGAAAGATTTCACAATCACCGGGAGCCCGCCGGGGCCGGTGAGGCCCCGGATGTCAGCTCATACGCAGGGCGAGGAAGAAGTCGAGCTTGTCCTCGAGGCGCGAGAGGTCACGGCCCGTCAACTGCTCGATCCGTCCGACGCGATAGCGCAGTGTGTTGACGTGCAGGTGCAGCCGGGTGGCGCAGCGCGTCCAGGAACCGTCGCAGTCCAGGAACGCTTCCAGCGTCTCGATCAGCTCCGCGCGGTGGCGGCGGTCGTAGTCGCGCAGCGGGTCCAGGAGCCGGGCGGTGAACGCCCGGCGGACGTCGTCCGGCACGAAGGGCAGCAGCAGGACGTGCGAGGCGAGCTCGTGGTGGCCGGCCGCGCAGACCGGGCCGGGGCGAGCCGCGGCCACCCTGCGGGCGTGGCGTGCCTCCTCCAGGGCGCCGCGCAGTCCCTCGGCGGAATGTACGGCCGCGCTGACACCGAGTGTCAGGCGGCCGTCATCCGCCAGGCCCGCGGCGAGCGGTGCCCGTACGGCGCCGAGGAGGACGTCCGCGTGCAGCGCGGTGTCCTGGGGCTGTGCCTCCTCCCGGGTGTCCGCGCCCGACGCGGCGGAGGCCACCGCCGTCAGCGGTACGAGGGCGACGGCCTCCTCGCCCGTGTGCGCCACGGCGATCCGGTCCGCAGAGTCGGGTCCCGACACGTCGGGATCGACCAGGATCTCCTCGAGCAGGGCCTGTGCCGCCCTGCCGCCCGAGAGCCCGGAATCCTCCGCGGCCCACTCCACACGCGCCACCACGACCTGCCAGTGCGGTGCGGTGCCGAGGCCGGGCAGCAGCACGGGGGCGGCCACCCGGAGTCGCGCGGCGATCTCGGACGGCGGGGCACCGGTCTGGACGAGCTCCAGGACCTCCTGGGCGAGCCTGCGGCGCACCGAGCGGGCCGCGTCGCGGCGGTCCCGCTCGACGGCGATCAGCTGGGTGACGCCTTCGAGCAGGTCCAGCCTGGCGTCCGGCCAGTCACCCGCGTCGGCCGCCACGGCCAGCAGCCAGTCCGAGAGCACCGACTCGCGCACGTCACGCGCGGGGGAGGGCAGAGTGCTACGCCCGGTGTGGCGCACGGGGAACAGGGAGTACGCCGTGCCGTCCACCTCGGCCCGGTGCGGGCCGGGCCGGCCGGTACGGGTCGCTGCGAGATGGCGTCCCGCCAGCTCCGCCCCCGCCCCGGGCGGCAGGGGGTCTCCGGCACCGGCGATCTGGCGTCCGGTGGGGGAGAGTACCCAGGCGCGCAGGTCGAGGTCGGAGGTCAGCAGGTCGAGTACCACCTCCGGGCCCCCGCCCGCCGGCCCGGCGGTCATCAGCCTGCGATGGCGGTCCACCACCGCCGCGAGGTCCCCCGCGCGCTCCCCGGAGACCTGGCGCACGACGTGCTCGGTGATCGTCGCGAAGGCGACGGTCTCGTCGACCGCGAAGAGCGGCAGCCGGTGGCGCAGACACGCCTGCACCAGGTCGTCCGGTACGGCGCCGAGCTCCGCCTCACCGGCGGCCAGACCGGCCACCGCGGCGTTCGCCAGGATGCGTACGAAGGGTTCGGAGTCCGCCGCCTCCTTGCGCCACGCCAGTCCCGTCAGGACGAGCTCTCCGCCCGAGAGATACCGGCTCGGGTCGCGCAGGTCGGTCGTCATGACGCCCCGGACCGACCGGTCCAGCTCGTCCTCGCCGCCGAGCAGCCGCAGACCCAGCGCCTCGGTGTCCAGCAGTGCGCGCAGCCGCATCGTCGATTGCCGCCGATCTCTTCGTTGGTGCGGGGGACGACGGAGGTGACCTGTGAATTGCGGTGAGGTTACCGGTACCCGCCATTCGTTCGAATCTACAAGACTGGGGCGGGGGCCAGCCAATTCCTTCATGGTTTCGGTGACTGCACCGAGTGGAGCAAGCCTTGTGTACTGGGCCACACACCGAGTCAACAACACCAGGAACGACCCCGAGGGCCGGCCGTCCCCAGCCCCAGCCGAACGACCCGATTGAGAAGAAGAGAGCCACTGATGGACTTCCTTCGCCCCGCCAGCTGGGAGGAGGCGCTCGCCGCCAAGGCCGAGCACCCGACGGCTGTGCCCATCGCGGGTGGCACCGACGTGATGGTCGAGATCAACTTCGACCACCGGCGGCCCGAGTACCTCATGGACCTGAACCGTATCGGTGACCTGTCCGAGTGGCAGGTGGGCCAGGACACCGTACGCCTCGGCGCCTCCGTGCCGTACAGCGCGATCATGGAGCACCTCCGCGCCGAGCTGCCCGGCCTCGCGCTCGCCTCGCACACCGTCGCCTCGCCGCAGATCCGCAACCGCGGAGGCGTCGGCGGCAACCTGGGCACCGCCTCACCGGCCGGGGACGCCCACCCGGCGCTGCTCGCCGCGGGAGCCGAGGTGGAGGCCGCGTCCGTACGGGGGACGCGGATGATCCCGATCGACGAGTTCTACACCGGCGTAAAGCGCAACGCCCTGGCCCCGGACGAACTCATCCGGGCCGTCCACATCAAGAAGGCCGACGGCCCGCAGCAGTACTCCAAGGTCGGCACCCGCAACGCGATGGTGATCGCCGTCTGCGCCTTCGGCCTCGCCCTCCACCCGGAGACGCGCACCGTACGGACCGGCATCGGCTCGGCGGCCCCGACCCCGGTACGGGCGAAGGAGGCCGAGGACTTCCTCAACGCGGCGCTGGAGGAGGGCGGCTTCTGGGAGAGCGGGAAGATCATCACCCCTTCGGTGGCCAAGCAGTTCGCCCAGCTCGCCGCGGGCGCCTGCAACCCCATCGACGACGTACGCGGCACCGCCGCCTACCGCCGGCACGCCGTCGGCATCATGGCCCGCCGCACGCTGGGCTGGACCTGGGAGCAGTTCCGAGGAACGGGACGCACCCTCGAAGGAGCTGCTTGATCATGCGAGTCAACTTCACCGTCAACGGCCGTAAGCAGGAGGCCGACGACGTCTGGGAGGGCGAGTCCCTCCTCTACGTCCTGCGCGAGCGCATGGGACTCCCCGGCTCCAAGAACGCCTGCGAACAAGGCGAATGCGGGTCGTGCACGGTCCGCCTCGACGGCGTGCCGGTCTGTTCCTGTCTCGTCGCGGCGGGCCAGGCGGAAGGCCGGGAGGTCGTCACCGTCGAGGGCCTCGCCGACTACGCCAAGCACCGGGAGGGCGCCCACCCGGGCAGCGGCTGCGCGGCCGGCTCCTGCGGGACCTCGCTGGACGCCGCCCAGCGCTGGCAGGCCAGGCCCACGGACGGGCAGAGCGCCGAGGCCGGCGAACTCTCCCCCGTCCAGCAGGCGTTCATCGACGCCGGAGCCGTGCAGTGCGGCTTCTGCACCCCCGGGCTGCTGGTCGCGGCCGACGAACTGCTGGAGACGCAGCCCTCCCCGTCCGACCAGGACATCCGCGAGGCGCTCTCCGGCAACCTCTGCCGCTGCACCGGCTACGAGAAGATCCTCGACGCGGTCCGCCTCGCGGCCGCCCGTCAGGAAGAGGCGGTCCGATAGCCATGGCGCTGCACCCACGAGCCGCGACCGTACCGGCCGGCACCCCCACCAAGATCACCCAGGGTTCGCAGACCCGGGGCGGCATCGGTGAGTCCACCCTGCGCCCCGACGGCACCCTCAAGGTGACCGGTGAGTTCGCCTACTCCTCGGACATGTGGCACGAGGACATGCTGTGGGGCCACACGCTCCGCTCCACCGTCGCCCACGCCGAGATCCGCTCCATCGACCTCGGCGAGGCCCTCGCCACGCCCGGCGTCTACGCCGTCCTGACCTACGACGACCTGCCCGCGGAGATGAAGAACTACGGGCTGGAGATCCAGGACACCCCCGTTCTCGCCCACGGCAAGGTCCGCCACCACGGCGAACCCGTGGCGATCGTCGCCGCGGACCACCCCGAGACGGCCCGCCGGGCCGCCGCCAAGATCAAGATCGACTACGCCGAGCTCCCGCTCGTCACGGACGAGGCGTCCGCGACGGCGCCCGACGCGATCCTGGTGCACGAGAACCGCGACGACCACCACATCGGCCATGTCCCGCACCCCAACATCGTCCACCGCCAGCCCATCATCCGCGGCGACGCAGACGCCGCGGCCGCGCGGGCCGACGTCATCGTCACCGGTGACTACGTCTTCGGGATGCAGGACCAGGCCTTCCTCGGACCCGAGTCCGGCCTCGCCGTGCCGTCCGAGGACGGCGGTGTGGAGCTCTACGTCGCCACCCAGTGGCTCCACTCCGACCTGCGCCAGATCGCGCCCGTCCTCGGTCTCCCCGAGGACAAGGTCCGCATGACGCTCTCCGGTGTCGGCGGCGCCTTCGGCGGGCGCGAGGACCTGTCGATGCAGATCCACGCCTGCCTCCTGGCGCTGCGCACCGGCAAGCCCGTCAAGATGGTCTACAACCGCTTCGAGTCCTTCTTCGGACACGTCCACCGCCACCCCGCGAAGCTGCACTACGAGCACGGGGCCACCAAGGACGGCAAGCTCACCCACATGAAGTGCCGGATCGTGCTGGACGGCGGTGCCTACGCCTCCGCCTCCCCGGCCGTCGTCGGCAACGCCTCCTCGCTCGCGGTCGGCCCCTACGCCGTCGAGGACGTGGACATCGAGGCCATCGCCCTCTACTCCAACAACCCTCCCTGCGGCGCCATGCGCGGCTTCGGCGCGGTCCAGGCGTGCTTCGCCTACGAGGCACAGATGGACAAGCTCGCCGCCGCCCTGGACATGGACCCCGTCGAGCTCCGGCAGCTGAACGCCATGGAGCAGGGCACACTGCTCCCCACCGGACAGCCCTGCGACTCGCCGGCCCCGGTCGCCGAACTCCTGCGCAGGGTCAAGTCCCGGCCGCTGCCGCCCGAGCAGCAGTGGCTGGCGGCCGGAGCGGACGGCACGTCCGTCGACGTCCGTGCGCTGCCCGGCGGACTCTCCAACACCACCCACGGCGAAGGCGTCGTCCGCGGCGTCGGCTACGCGGTCGGGCTGAAGAACGTCGGCTTCTCCGAGGGCTTCGACGACTACTCCACCGCCCGCGTGCGGATGGAGGTCATCAACGGTGAGCCGGTCGCCACCGTCCACACCGCCATGGCCGAGGTCGGGCAGGGCGGCGTCACCGTCCACGCCCAGATCGCCCGTACCGAACTCGGCGTCAGCCAGGTCACCATCCACCCGGCCGACACCCAGGTCGGCTCGGCGGGATCGACCTCGGCGTCCCGCCAGACCTACGTCACCGGCGGCGCCGTCAAGAACTCCTGCGAGGCCGTCCGCGAGAAGGTCCTGGAGATCGGCCGCGCCAAGTTCGGCACCTACCACCCGGCCTGGGCCACCGCCGAACTCCTCCTGGAGGGAGGCAAGGTGGTCACCGACGGCGGCGAGGTGCTGGCCGGCATCGCCGACGTGCTGGAGGGCGAGGCCGTCGACATCGAGCTCGAGTGGCGCCACCGGCCCACCGAGGCATTCGACCTGCGCACCGGACAGGGCAACGGCCACGTCCAGTACTCCTTCGCCGCGCACCGCGCGGTGGTGGAGGTCGACACCGAGCTCGGCCTGGTCAAGGTGATCGAGCTGGCGTGCGCCCAGGACGTCGGCAAGGCGCTCAATCCGCTGTCGGTCGTGGGCCAGATCCAGGGCGGCACCACCCAGGGTCTGGGTGTGGCCGTCATGGAGGAGATCATCGTCGATCCGAAGACCGCGAAGGTGCGCAACCCCTCCTTCACGGACTATCTGATCCCCACCATCCTCGACACGCCGACCATCCCGGTCGACGTGCTCGAACTCGCCGACGACCACGCCCCGTACGGGCTGCGCGGCATCGGCGAGGCCCCCACCCTGTCGTCCACCCCGGCCGTCCTCGCGGCGATCCGGAACGCGACCGGACTCGAGCTCAACCGGACACCGGTGCGCCCCGAGCACATCACCGGAGTCTGACGGCTCGTCAATACCCTCCGGGCGGTGCGTATCTGCCGTGAACGTCACACTTCCCCGCGCGCGCACCGTCCGGAGTCCACGCATCACCGCACCGTCTGCACGAAGAGTTCGTCTCGGGCCGTCCCCCGGGTCGTGCGCCTCGCAGCATCCCAAATCCCGCACTTCTCCGATCTCCACGCGGGTGCCCCTGTGAACCTTGGGAGTCAGGCAACATGACCCAGCAGTCCGTAGAACCCAGGACGAGCGCGGAGGACGCGGGCCCCGGCTCGCGTGTCCCCGCCGGACGATCCTGGCTCGACCGTTACTTCCACATATCCGAGCGCGGTTCGACCGTCGCCCGTGAAGTGCGCGGTGGCGTCACGACCTTCATGGCCATGGCGTACATCCTGCTGCTCAACCCGCTGATCCTCGGCGGCAAGGACGTCGACGGCCAGCTCCTCGGCCAGTCGGGTCTGATCACGGCCACCGCGCTCGCCGCGGCGGCCACCACCCTGCTGATGGGCTTCGTCGGCAAGGTGCCGCTCGCTCTCGCCGCCGGCCTCAGCGTCTCCGGAGTGCTGGCCTCCCAGGTGGCGCCCGCCATGACCTGGCAGCAGGCCATGGGCATGTGCGTGATCTACGGTGTGGTGATCTGCCTCCTGGTGGTCACCGGGCTCCGCGAGATGATCATGAACGCCATCCCGCTCGCCCTGAAGCACGGCATCACCATCGGTATCGGGCTCTTCATCGCCCTCATCGGTCTCGTCAAGGCGGGATTCGTCCACCAGGGGACGGCCACCCCGCTGTCCCTCGGCCCCACCGGTGAGCTGACCGGATGGCCGGTGCTCATCTTCGCCGTGACCCTGCTGCTCATCTTCATGCTGCAGGCGCGCAACGTCCCCGGTGCCATCCTCATCGGCATCGTCGTCGGTACCGTCATCGCGGTCGTGGTCAACGCCGTCGGCGACATCGACCCCAAGTCCTGGAGCAGCGGCCCGCCCGAGCTGAGCGGCAGCGCCGTCTCCTCGCCGGACTTCTCGCTCTTCGGCGACGTCGAGTTCGGCGGCTGGGGAGACGTCGGCGTCATGACCGTCGGCATGATCGTCTTCACGCTCGTGCTCGCGGGCTTCTTCGACGCCATGGCCACCATCATCGGCGTGGGGACCGAGGCCAACCTCGCCGACGACAAGGGCCGGATGCCGGGCCTGTCCAAGGCGCTGTTCATCGACGGCGCCGGCGGTGCCATCGGCGGCGTCGCCGGCGGCTCCGGCCAGACCGTGTTCGTCGAGTCGGCGACCGGCGTCGGCGAGGGTGCCCGCACCGGGCTCGCCTCGGTCGTCACCGGACTGTTCTTCGCGGCCTGCCTCTTCTTCACCCCGCTGACGGCGATCGTCCCGGCCGAGGTCGCCGCGGCCGCCCTGGTCGTCATCGGCGCCATGATGATGCAGAACGCCCGGCACGTGGACTGGGCGGACCGCTCCGTCGCCGTACCGGTCTTCCTCACCGTCGTCCTGATGCCGTTCACCTACACCATCACCACCGGTGTCGCCGCGGGCGTCATCTCGTACACGGCCATCAAGACCGCCCAGGGCCGGGCCCGCGAGGTCGGTGCCTTCATGTGGGTCCTGACGCTCGTCTTCTTCGTCTACTTCGCCCTCCATCCCATCGAGAGCTGGCTGGGCGTCAGCTGACGTCCACCGCGCCCCCGCACCTCAGTCGTAAGGAGACACGCCATGCTGGACATCGCCGAGGAGCTCCACCGGTGGGTCGGGCAGGGACGCGAGTTCGCCGTCGCCACCGTGGTGGCGGTCGGCGGAAGCGCACCCAGGCAGCCCGGCGCCGCCCTCGCGGTGGACAGCGACGGCACGGCCGTCGGGTCGGTCTCCGGCGGATGTGTGGAGGGCGCGGTGTACGAGCTGTGCCGGCAGGCGCTGGAGGACGGGAACACCGTCCGCGAGCGCTTCGGCTACAGCGACGACGACGCCTTCGCGGTAGGTCTGACCTGCGGCGGTGTCATCGACATCCTGGTCACCCCGGTGCGCGCGGAGGATCCCGCGCGCCCGGTGTTCGCCGCGGCCTTCGCGGCCGCGGCGCAGGGCCGGGCGGCCGCCGTCGCCCGCGTCACCGAGGGCCCCGCCGAGATGCTCGGCCGGCCCCTGCTCGTGCGGTCCGACGGGACGCGCGAGGGAGGTCTCGGAGGCCACCCGGAGCTGGACCGCACAGTCGCCGCCGAGACGCGGGCGATGCTCGACGCGGGCCGCACCGGCGAGATCGCCGTGGGGGCCGAGGGGTCCCGCTGCGGCAGCCCTCTCACCCTTCTCGTCGAATCGAGCGTGCCGCCACCCCGGATGATCGTCTTCGGGGCCATCGACTTCGCGGCCGCCCTGGTCCGGGCCGGCCGGTTCCTCGGCTACCGGGTCACGGTGTGCGACGCCCGTCCCGTGTTCGCCACGGAGGCCCGCTTCCCCGAGGCCGACGAGATCGTCGTGGACTGGCCGCACCGCTATCTGGCGACCACCGAGGTGGACGCGCGGACGGTGCTCTGCGTCCTCACGCACGACGCGAAGTTCGACGTACCCCTGCTGGAACTGGCACTGCGGCTCCCGGTGGCCTACGTCGGCGCGATGGGGTCCCGCCGTACCCACCTGGAGCGCAACGAACGCCTGCGCGAGGTGGGTGTGACGGAACGTCAACTCGCCAAGCTGCACTCGCCGATCGGGCTGGACCTCGGGGCACGGACGCCGGAGGAGACCGCGCTCTCCATCGTGGCGGAGATCGTCGCGGAGCGGAGGGGCGGCAGCGGGCTGCCGCTCAAGGGCGCCCACACCCCGATCCACCACGAGGACGGCACTCCGCTGGCCTCGGTGGCCTGAACCCCGCCGCAAGCCCCCGGCACCGGAAGGCGGATAACCGCCACGGCGGTTTCACGCCGGGGCGAGGCCGCCTGCCGCAGCTGATTTACCGGTAGATCAGCTGCATGACATTTTCCCCCTCCTCCGTCTCCGGCCGGGCGAGACCCGCTCGCGCGGGACACAGGGCCCTGCTCATAGCGACGTCCGTCGCCCTCGTGAGCGGCGTCATGCTCCCCGTGGCGGCCTCCGCCGGCGCCGCCCCCGCGACCTCCGCCGCCGGGGGCCAACGCGTATCGCAGGTGCACGACTACGACATCACGCTGATCACCGGGGACGTCGTCCACTACAGGGACGGCGCCGGAGCTCAGGACACCGTGACCGTCGACCGGCCCGACGGGGCCGAGGGCGGCGTGCACGTCCAGCAGGCCGGCGAGGAGCTCTTCGTCATCCCCGACGAGGCCACCTCGCTCATCGCCGCGGACAAGCTGGACAAGCGGCTGTTCGACGTCTCGGCCCTGGTCGCCATGGGCTACGACGACAAGCGTTCCGCCGGCATCCCGCTGATCGCCACCTACGCGGCCTCGAAGGGACGTTCGCTGCCCGCGGCGCCCGAGGGCAGCACCGACGTCCGCCCGCTGGAGTCCGTCCACGGTGCGGCGCTCAAGGCCGACAAGGACGACGCCCGCGCCTTCTGGGGCGACATCTCCCGTACGGAGAACAGCCGTTCGCTCGACGACGGCATCACCAAGCTCTGGCTCGACGGCAAGGCCCGGGCAACGCTCAAGGACTCGGTTCCCCAGGTCAACGCGGATCAGGCCTGGGCGGCGGGCTACGACGGAACGGGCACCACGGTCGCCGTCCTGGACACCGGCATCGACGCGACGCACCTGGACGTCAAGGACCGCGTCAAGGCGTCGAAGAGCTTCGTCCCCGGCGCGGAGGTGGACGACAAGCACGGCCACGGCACGCACGTCGCCTCCACCGTCGCGGGATCGGGTGCCGCCTCGGACGGCGTCAACAAGGGCGTGGCCCCCGGCGCGGACCTGATCGTCGGCAAGGTGCTGGACGACACCGGGTCCGGCGCCGACTCCGGCATCATCGAGGCGATGGAGTGGGCGAAGTCCGAAGGCGCCGACGTCGTCTCCATGAGCCTCGGCTCCAGCATTCCCGACGACGGCACCGACCCGATGGCACAGGCCGTCGACACGCTCTCCGCCGACGGAGGCCCGCTCTTCGTCATCGCCGCGGGCAACGCCTACGGCGAGGGGACCATAGGCGCGCCGGGCTCGGCGGCGAGCGCGCTCACCGTCGCCGCCGTCGACAAGCAGGACGGGCGGGCCGCCTTCTCCTCCATGGGCCCGCTCGTACGGTCCCACGGCCTGAAGCCGGACCTCTCGGCTCCGGGTGTCGACATCAACGCCGCGGCCTCGCAGTCGGTCCCCGGCATCGAGGGCATGTACCAGCGGATGTCCGGTACCTCGATGGCCACACCCCATGTCGCGGGAGCGGCGGCCATCCTGAAGCAGCGTCACCCCGGATGGACCGGGCAGCGCATCAAGGACGCGCTGATGAGCTCGTCCCTGGTACTCCCCGCCTACTCGCCGTACCAGCAGGGCACCGGTCGCCTCGATGTGAAGGCGGCGATCGACACGACCGTCGAGGCCACCGGCTCGGTCGCGGTCGCTTCCTACGACTGGCCGCACAGCGCGTCCGACCCGGTCGCGGAGCGGACCATCACCTACCGCAACACGGGTGACCAGGACGTCACGCTCGACCTGAGCACGGGCACCGACGCCGAGGCGTACACGCTCTCCACACGGAAGCTGACCGTCCCCGCCGGCTCCACCGCGGAGGCCGTCCTCTCGCTGGACCCGTCGAAGGCAGCGAACGCCACCCAGTACTCCGGACAGGTCGTCGCCAAGGACGCCTCGGGTGCGACCGTGGCCCACACCGGCTTCGCCATGACCAAGGAGCGCGAGCTCTACGACCTGACCCTGCGTCTGCGCGACCGGGCGGGCAAGCCGGCGGCGGACAACGTCATCCTCGGGGCACTCGGTGACCCCCAGCTCAGCATCGTCCCCGTCGACGGCGAGACCACCCTGCGGCTCCCTCCGGGCAACTACACCGCCTGGAGCGCGCTGGAGGTCGACGGCGACCGGGCGGACTCGAAGGGACTGGCGTTCCTCGCGGCCCCCGAGATCCTGCTGACCACGGCCACCAAGGTCACCCTCGACGCCTCCGAGGCCCGCAGGATCAGTGTGCGCACCCCCAAGGAGACGGAGACCCGGCAACTGCGCTACGACATGGCGCGCACCTCGCCAGGGGGCGTGGTACAGCGGGACGCCTACCAGATTCCCCTGACCTACGACCAGCTGTGGGCGAGCCCCACGAAGAAGCCCACTCAGGGCGACTTCAGCTTCCTGACCCGCTGGCGCCAGGGTGAGGAGCAGATCGACGTCACGGCCGACGGCCAGGACGTCCCCGCCACCCCGCAGAGCGGTTCCGCCCTCGCGGACAGGAGGACGTCGAAGCTCACCGCGGTCTACGCCGGCAAGGGCGCCGAGGCGGACTACGACGGCCTGAACGCCAAGGGCAAGGCCGTGGTCGTCGAGCGCGGCGACGCGGTGGCGCCCGCCGACCGTCTGGCCAACGCCCTCGCGGCCGGTGCCCAGGCCCTCCTCGTCGTCAACGACGGCCGCGGCAGGCTGATGGAGCGCTACGCCCCCTACGGCGAGCAGGCGTCGATCCCGGTCGTCTCGGCACAGCGGATCGCGGGACAGGAGCTGATCGAGGCGGCCCGGCACGGCAAGAAGGTGACCGTCGCCGAGAAGAGGTTCGCCGGGTACCTGTACGACCTGGTCGACCGCCACGACGGTGCCGTGCCCGACCGGTCCCTGGCCTTCGCGCCCTCGACCCGCCAGCTCGCCGAGATCACGAACACGTTCCACGGGCACGAGGAGAACCTCGGCGGCGGCTACCGCTACGACATCCCGGAATACGGCCCGGGCCTCGGCTTCGAGGAGTACGAGAAGTTCCCCGGAACCCGGACCGAGTGGGTCAACCCGCTCCCGGGCGACTCCTTCTGGTACGAGAACCACTCCGTCCTGACCGCCGACAACGGAACCGCGCACGAGGTCCGCGGCCCCGAGGCCGACTACGAGGCGGGCTCGAGCTACCACGACGAGTGGTTCGCCCCGGTGGTGGGTCCGCGACTCGGCACCGCGTACTGGGGGCCGTTCCGCGCGGACGACACCATCCAGTTCAACATCACCCCGTGGACCGACTCGGGTGAGGGCCACTCCGGCTCGATGCCCGAGGACGAGTACGACACCACCTCCTACGCCTTCTACCAGGGTGAGAAGCTCCTCAAGAAGGGGGCGGGACGGGCGACGTCGGTCTGGGATCTGTCCGACGAAAGCACTCCGTACCGCCTCGTGATCGACTCCGCAAGGGATGAGGAGACCTGGAAGACCTCCACACGTACCCACTCCGAGTGGGGCTTCCGCTCCGGTGCGCTGCCCGACGGCGCCCGGGCCGACATCCCGATGCTGCAGCTCGACTACGACGTCGACACCGACCTGGCGGGTGACGTCGAGGCCGGCAAGCGGATCGAGCTCGGACTGGAGTCCGGCACCCAGGAATGGCTGAAGGGCGCCGTGAAGGCCAAGTCCGCCTCGATGTGGATCAGTTACGACGAGGGCAAGCGCTGGAGCCCGGTCGATCTGGCCAAGGGCGGCTCCGGAGCGTGGACCACACAACTGAGGACGCCGGCCAAGGGCGCGGCCTCGGTCTCGCTCAAGGTGCACGCGGAAGGCCCCGGCGGCCTGGTCGTCGACCAGGAGATCATCAGGGCCTTCGGCCTGAAGTGATGCGCCCGGCAGGTCTCTGAGGCGGTGGGCCCGTGTCCGGTCCGGACACGGGCCCACGTCGTGGCCGGGGGCTGTCGCGCCCTCCCCGGCCGTCGCGCCGTACGTCAGCGCCCTGCCTGCAGCGCCTCCCAGGTGGCGGGGCCGACGCTGCCGTCGACGCCCAGGCTCCGCGAGCTCTGGTAGTCGCGTACGGCCGTGTCGGTCCGTGCCCCGAAGGCTCCGTCCGCCGTCACCGTACGGCCGAGCGCAGCCGTGAGCGTTCGCTGCAGCCGCTTCACCGCGTCTCCCGAGGAGCCCTTGGTGAGGACCGGAGTGGTTCCCGCGGAGAGCAGCGCCGTCCAGGTCTTCGGGCCGACGACGCCGTCGGCGGTCAGGCCGCGCGCCTTCTGGAAGGCCGCCACGGCGCTCTGCGTGGTGGAGCCGAAGACGCCGTCCGCCGCGCCGGCCTCGTAGCCCTGCTGGTTCAGCAGGGTCTGGACGGCCTTCACCTGGTCGCCCGTCGATCCTGACTTCTGGGTCGTGTAGGACGAGAAGCTGAGGCCGTCGGCCCCGCTGCCGGAACCGCCGACGAGCTGCATGTAGTAGGACCAGTTCCAGTTCGCGCCCGGGTCGGTGTGGTCGTTCCCGGGAGCCTCGCTGTGCCCGATGATGTGCGACCGGTCCTTCGGGATCCCGTACCGGTCGCACAGGTACTTCGTCAGAGCGGCCGACGACCGGTACATGGTGTCGGTGAACCATGACGGGTCGTCGATGAAGCCCTCGTGCTCGATGCCGAGAGACGAGGCGTTGGCGCTCTTCGCGTGGTACGCGGTGTCCTTGTCGCGGACCATCTGGGTGATCTGGCCGTCCGAGGAGCGGACGACGTAGTGGGAACTGACCTTGGACGTCGCGTTCTGGAACCAGCTGATCGTTCCGGCGTACGAGCCCTGGGTGACGTGGATGACGACCTTGTCGACGGTCGCGGTGCGGCCCGTGGCGAAGTTGGCCGAGTCGGCGGCGACCCAGAGCGCGGGCGGGTAGTCCGGGCTCTGCGCGGTGACGTCGGCCTTCGCGAGGACGCCCTTCTCGGGGGAGACCGGCCGGGAGGTGACGGTGACCTTCTCGCCTCCGGCGACGGTGGCTCTGAGCCCTTCGGCGAGGAAGGTGTAGACGGTGTCGGCGTAGAGCGAGGCGACGGCGCCCTCGGCTCCGCTGTAGCGGGCGACCGCCGGATACCAGGCGTCGATGTCCGCCCGCTCGGCCTTGTCCAGCCCCAGCGCGTCGGCGTGGCTGCGCAGTACGGCCGCCCCGCCGAGGATGTTGGTCCCGTCGTCCTCGCGGAGTTCGGCCGCCGGCTCGCCGGTCAGGGAGGCGGCCTTCTCGAGGGAGTGGTTCACCGGGTTGCTGACGAGGTGCATGACGCCGTAGCCGTTGTCCTGGCTGGGACGCCCGTGGTGGCCGTCCAGGTGTGTCTCTCCGTAGCCGACGGCGGCGAGCAGGTCGCGCGGCACTCCGTACTTCTCTGCTGCCCGCTGGAGGGCCTTGTTCATGGGGTCGGTCCCGGCCGGGGCCGCGCCGGCCGGATACCCGGTGACGACGAGGACGGTGGCGGTGAGAGAGGCCAGGACGGCCGCGCGGCCTCGGGTGTGGCCGACGGGTCGTGGGGGCATACCTGCTCCAGGTCTTGTGGGGAGAAGGGGACCGCCGGACCCGGGTGACGTCGGGCCTGGGGCCGCTGAGCCCGCACAGGCTATCGATGTGATCGACGCATGACAATGAGGTCTACGCGTGTCCAACTGCCCGTCACTCCAATGGAGTTGGGATCCGGGCCAGGGGTGGACGACCCGTCGCGCCAGGGGCGCAGGAGCTGGGCCTTTCGGGGCGCACACCCTGGACGCCCTTGCGGCGGGCAGGTCGAGGTCACGGTCCCGGTCACCAGCACCGGGGACCGCGACGGCGACGAGGTCGTCCAGCTGTACGTGCACGACGTCGCGGCAGCCGTCGTCCAGCCGGTCCGCAGGCTGCGCGGCTTCGAGCGTGTCACCCTCCGGCCGGGGGAGGAGCGCCGGGTGCGCTTCACCCTGGGAGCCGAGGACCTCGGCTACTGGACCGACGACCCGACGGGCGCCTGCGTCCTGGAGCGGGGCGTATCGACGTCTACCCGGGTACCAGCTCGGCCGCGACCGCCCGCCGCGGACCGCGGCTGGTCTGATCCGTCCCGCGGAGTCCGCACGCGGGCCGTCCACGCCCGTCCGACCGGCCGTCCAGGGGCCGTCACCCGCCCGGGGTGACGGCCCGCGCAGTGGCTACCAGCGGTCCCGGTGGACGACGTCCGCCACGGGGCGGCGCCGGACCGGCCCGAAGTTCCCCTGCGGCCACCCCACCGGAATCGCGGCGAAGGTGTGCATGTCGGAGGGGATCCCGAGCGCCTTCTTCCACTCCTGCTCCAGCATCAGGTGCCAGATGGTGACGTTGGCCGCGAGCCCCAGGGCACGTGCGGCGAGAAGGATGTTCTGGACGCCCGGATAGACGCAGGAGCCCTCGGCGAGCGCCTGGAAGCGCGTCTGGGTGGCCGCCATCTGCTCCAGGCCCGCCGGGCCGAGCGCCTCGGCGTAGACGCCGAGTCCTTCCTCGTCGAACTCCGGTTCCGGGAACTGGTAGCAGGGGATGATCAGCGCCGGGGTGTCCGCGAAGTGGTCACGCTGGTACTCGATCGCCGCGACCAT
The DNA here is from genome assembly GCF_042755185.1 of Streptomyces sp. NPDC059166. Classification (NCBI taxonomy): domain Bacteria; kingdom Bacillati; phylum Actinomycetota; class Actinomycetes; order Kitasatosporales; family Streptomycetaceae; genus Streptomyces; species Streptomyces sp. NPDC059166. Next base: position 145,852 of record NZ_JBHZCI010000015.1, read on the forward strand.
CCGCGCGTACGCCTCGGCGGGCATGCCGTCGGGGGCGTGCTTGCCGGTCGTCGCGAGATAGGCGTCCACGCACCGCTTCCACAGCGGCGCGAGCTCGGCCATGACCGCGCGGTCGGTCACCACGACGTACTCGTAGCGCTGCATGTTGCCACCGCTGGGACCCCAAACGGCCGCCTGTATCAGCTGGTCGAGCGTTTCCTGGGGTACTGCGTCGGGCTTCAGCCTGCGCATGGCGCGCATCGTCGACATGGTCGGGAAGAGGGCGGGCCCGTCAGGGGCGGGAGCGGCGGGGTGCACCGTTTCGAAGGTCATGATCGCGGATCCTACGGCTCAAACACTCCCGGAGGGAGTGCTGTTGGACCGCCACCCGTACCGGCCGGTCCCGCGGATCCCGCCCGCGCAGGAGTGCGGGACGTGTTCCGGGATCCTCTGCCCGGTTGTGGGGAGCACAACTGGGCGACGGATGTGCCGAGTTGCGAGTGGCCGAACAGGCGCCCGCGTCGGCGCGGCCACCCGGCGTCCCCTGCGGGGCTCCGTCCGCGACGCCGCACCCGTACGTTCGTGCCCCTGGAATCCCCCATGAGAGCCGGAGGGATTCGTACACCTGGCCGCTACCCCTCCTCACGGGGGAACGAGGGCCTGGGAACCGGCCGCGAAGGCGTATAAAGGGTCCCTCCCGAGCAGCCGGCGTCCCCCGATGGCCACCCCACCCACCACGCGGCCGGCGTCACCGCGTACCGAGAGCGGAGGAGCGTCGCCATGAGCACCTCGGAAGAGATCAGCGCCTTGCTCGTCACCAGATTCGGAACCGATCCGGAGGCCATCAGGCCCGAGGTGCCGCTCCGTCAGCTGCGGCTGGACTCCCTCGCGCTGGAAGAACTCAGACTCCTCATCGAGGACCGGCTGGACGTCGACCTGGAGGACGTCGTGCTGTCGTCGCGCGACACCGTGGGCCACCTGGTCACGGCCGTGTGCAGCAAGGCCGGCGCGTGACGGGGCGCGGGCCGTTCGCGCGCAGGCCCTCCCGGCCGGGCATCGAGCCGTTCAGCGCCGCCGTCACCGGGATCGGCCTGGTCACCGCCTCCGGAGTGGGCGTGGACGCCGCCTGGCGCGGGGTGTGCGACACCGCGGGAGCGCCCTCGGTTCCGCATCTGCCTGAACTGGATGGCCTGCCGTGCGACTTCATGTACACCGTCGAAGACCTCGACATGAAGGCGGTACTGGGCGTCGCGGCGCAGCGGCTCATGGACCGCTTCTCACAACTCGCCGTGGTCGCCGCCCGTGAGGCGGTCGCGGACGCCGGACTCGACCCCTCGGTCTGGGACAGCGGGCGGGTCGCCGTCGTCATCGGATCCGCCCACGGCGGGCTGCCGTTCTACGACGAGCAGCACACCACCCTCACCGAGCGCGGTGCGCGGCGCGTATCCCCGAAGCTCGCCCCGCTGAGCGTCGTCAACGGCGCGGCCAGCAGTGTCGCCATGGACCTGGGGGTGCACGGCCCCAGCCAGGCCGTCTCCACGGCCTGCTCGTCCGGCACCGTCGCCATCGGCACGGCTCATCAGATGCTCCGCACCGGGGCCTGCGACATCGTCGTGGCAGGCGGTGCTGAATCGGTCCGCTCCCGGCTGCTGATCGCCAGCGCATGCCAGATGAGGGCGGTCTCCACCCGCCGGGACGACCCGTCAGCCGCGTGCCGCCCCTTCGACACCCACCGCGACGGGTTCGTCGTGGGGGAGGGCGCCGGGCTGCTCGTCATGGAGCGCCCCGAACACGCACGTGCCCGGGGCGCCACCGTCCGCGCCCGCGTCGCCGGGTACGGCGCCTCCAGCGACGCCCACTCCGCGGTCGCCCCCGACCCCGACGGCCTCGGGATCGAGCGGGCGCTGCGCACCGCGCTCGCCGACGCCGGAATCGATGCCGTCGATGTCGGCCACGTCAACGCCCACGGCACGTCGACCGTCGCCAACGACCTCATCGAGGCGACCATGCTCCGCCGCGTCCTCGGCGAACACCCGCTCGTCACCTCGACGAAGGCCATGACCGGTCACACCCTCGGTGCCGCCGGCGGCATCGAGACCGCCCTGACCGTCCTCGCCCTCCAGCACCAGGTGGTCCCGCCGACCGTCAACCTCGAGGCGCCCGACCCGGCCATCCCCATGGAGATCGTGCAGAAGGAGGCCCGGAACGCGGCGTTCGACTGTGCCGTCAAGACATCACTCGGATTCGGCGGTCACAACGCCGCGCTCGTGCTCACCAGGGCATGACGGAAGCGAGGAGCAGCGTGCCCGAGGAGATCATCCGCAGCCTGACCGTGGACGGACTGCGCTACGGCTACCGCCTCCTGCCCCGCGACCCCGGAGCCGGTGCTCCGGCCACCGAACCGGTAGTCGTCATCGGCGGAGCACTGCAGGGCATGTTCGGCTGGCCCCAGATGGACGACCATCTGGGCCCGCTGACCGATGTGGTCACCGCCGACCTGCCCGGCATGGGCACGGCCGACCCGCTGCCCCCCGGACCGAGCGCCGAGATCCTCCGGGCGGCGGTCACCGGAATCCTGGACGATCTGGGCGTCGCCAGGATCAACCTCTTCGGTTTCTCCTACGGCGCCGCCATCGCCTTCGGCTGCGCCCGGCACGACCCGCGGCGTGTCGCCAGGCTCGTCCTCGGCGGAGTCCCCACCCACATCGGCGACGACCAGGTCGCCCACTGGCACCGCGCGCAGCGGGCACTCGCCGACGGGGACCCCGAGAAGTTCGCCGCACTGGCCGCCGACGGGCTGATGTGCCGCGACCCCGCCAAACCCGTGCACCGCGGTGAGCTGGCGCGCCGCTACGTGCGACGCTCCTTCACACACGCCCTCGCCCACTCCGCGCACGCCGCCGACTCGCTGCACCGGGCGATCGCCGACCGGCCGGACTTCACCGGCGGGCTGTCGGGCGTACCCACGCTGGTGTTCGCGGGGGAGCACGACACGGTCACGTCACCGGAGCTGCAGCGGGAGTTCGCCCGGACGATCGAGGGGAGCCGCTTCCTCACCCTTCCGGAGTCCGACCACTGGGTCGTGCTCGAGCGCTCCGAGGAGGTCGCGGACCTGGTGACCCGGTTCTTCACGGACCAGCCGCTCGAACCGTCCGCCGTCCGGCTCCCCCACCAGGCACGACCGGGTGCGGACGTCCCGGCCGTCTAGGGCTGTCACGCGTGCGGGACGGGGTGGCGACGACCGTCGCGCCGCCACCCGCTCCGGTCAGTGCCGGTGGCCTCCGCCCTTCACGTCGATCCGCACGATCTGCGGGTCGTGGTCGCTGGCCTGGTCCGCGAACTCGGCGTTGATGTGCACCACGTCGTAGTCGAAGCGGCGTACGGCGGGGCTGGTCAGGATGTGGTCCAGCGTCTGCGAGTTCCCGTCGTACACATAGCTGTACTGCTCGCGCGCCGGCAGGGTGGTGATCAGCGGTTTGAGAACCTTGCCGCCGGTCAGCGCCTTCATGGTGTCGGAGAAGGCGAAGTCGTTGAGGTCGCCCAGTGCGACGACCCGGGCCGACTTGTCCGCCTTCAGCAGGGAGGTGACGAAGGTGTTCACCTCGGCCGCCTGCCGCACCCGCTGGATCTCCGAACCGCGCGCCGGTTCCTGGAAACGGCCGTGCAGGGGCTGGTCGCCGCCCTTGGAGGCGAAGTGGTTGGCGATGACGAAGACGGACTCCCCACGGAAGCGGAACTCGCCCACCAGCGGTTTGCGGCTGCTGTCCCAGGCGGTGCTCGTGGGGTTGATCCGGCCCGGTGACACGGAGAGCGCGACTCCCTTCCGCGTCTTCACCGCGGTCACCGCGGTGGTCGCGTCACCGCCCGCACGGTCCACGAACTCGACCCGGTGAGGGTCGAAGAGGAACACGTTGCGGATGTTGCCTCCGGGCTCGCCCCCGTCCTTGCCGTCCTCCGGAGCGACATAGCGCCAGGAGTACCTGGGGCCGCCCGCCGCGACGATCGCGTCCGTGAAGCGCTTCAGGGTGGCCTCGGATCCCACCGTGCCGTCGTTCACCGCACCGTTGTCGTCCTGGATCTCCTCCAGGGAGACGATGTCGGGCGACGAGAGGTTCACCGCGACCCCCTGCGCCAGGGTGTCGAACTTCTCCTGCTCGTCGGCCGCGTCGAGGTTCTCCACGTTGTACGTGGCGACCGCCAGCTCCCGGCGCTTCTGCTTCCGCGTCACCTCGCGCTTCAGCCCGTTGTCCCGGAGCGTGCCCAGCTGGGTGGCCTGGACGTTGTATCCGCCGTACGAGGCGTAGTCGACGACACCCGTCGTCGTGCCGGACAGCACGTCACCCACGTTCGCGACCGGGACGGGCTGTGCCGGGTCCAGGGACATCACCTTGAGACGGCCGGTGTTCTGGTCCTCGTAGGACCGGTACAGCGTGCCGCCGCGCCGGGTGGGGTTCTCCCTGGGCTTGACCGTCACCCAGACCTCGTCGTACGCGGTCGTCGCGCCCGTCACCCGGGTGTCGGCCATCGTGACGCGGGAGCCCTCGAGGGATTCGTACAGGTCCAGGGCGTACACGGACGGGTCGAGGCCGAGCGTCTCGACCGAGGCGCCGCCGGCCGTCGGCACATAGGCGTCCGGCACCGAGTGGGCGTCGAGGGCGACGGCCTCGGGCAGAGCGTTGCCCGAGGAGAGGACGGTGGTCAGCGGCGCGGTGATCTGGGTGAGGGACTGGGTCCCGGTGGCCGGGTAGTACTCGGCCACCTTGCCGCTGACCAGTACGGAGTCACCGACGGAGACGGCCGGTGCCGAGGACCCGGTGTAGACGAACAGGCCCTCGCTCGTACGGGCGTCGCCGTCCGGCGCGGTGTCCTGCATCCAGAACCCGCGCGAGCCCGAGGTCCGCACACCGGTGACGACACCGGGGACCCCGGCGACCTGCTGCCCGGTGAGCGGGGACAGGCGGGTCGTGCCCTGGATGTCGTGGATCCGGACCGTGCCGGGCTCGGTCGGCCCGCCGGGCTCGCCCGGGCCCGAGCCGCCGGAGGTCTCTCCGGCGGCGTTGACCGGTGTGGGGGTGCCCGCGGTCAGGTCGCCGGCGTTGTCGTCGGTGTCCGCCAGGGACGAACCGCGGGCCACGGAAGCGGTGTTGGAGGCACCCGTCACCGGGCCGGAACCCTCCCGCACGACCGCCGAGCCGAATCCGACGAGGTCGACGATCCGGGTGTCGGCCGCGCAGTCCGCCGCGGTCTTGCAGGTCAGAGGTGTCGTGCCGGAGACGAGCGCCACCGTGCCGCTCGTCGCGGACATCGCGATGGTGCCGGTCGTGTCCGGGGCGGGAAGGGCCACCGTGCCGCCCGTACCCGCGGCCTCCGCGACCAGGTACCGGCCGCCCGGCGCCACGGCGCCCGACAGAGGGGACACCTGCCAGAGTGATCCGGCGGAGGGCGTGCCCGGGAGGTACTGGACGCTGTAGCCGGACAGGCCGAACGTACTCTGCCCCGCGTTCGCCAGTTCGATGTAGTCGCGGGTCAGCGTCGCGCCGGAGTTGCCACCGCCGCCGTACACCTCCGAGATGACGGCCGACGACGAGGGCGCCGCGAAGGCGGCGGGCAGCGCGGTCACCGACAGGGTCACGGCGACGGCGGTGGCCAGCAGGGCGGAACCGGGTCTGGCTATGTGCACGGGAATTGCCCCCAGAAGTGTGGTGAGGGGCCAAAAGCTATGCGCGTAGACCTGTCATGGCAAGAGACCGGAGGTTAAATCCGGGCGTCAATCCGGAGTGCGGGCACGGCAGTTCACCCTCGGACGCGTCGATGCCGGGAAGCCGGGAGCGTCCCTGTGCGCCGGTGGGGGCGCCCGGCGCACAGGAACCGGATCGATGCCGCACCGTCCGTGCCCGCCGCGACCCGCGAACCGGATCGATGCCCGCACCGTCCATACCCGCCGAGAACCGGAACCGGACCGAAGCCCGCGCCGCCATACCCACCGCGAATCGGATCGATGCCCGCACCGTCCATACCCACCGCGAACCGCGAACCGGACCGAAGCCGTGTACGGCCCCGGCCGGTGACCAGGTCCATCGGGTGGTGCCGGACCGAGGTGATCCGGGGCGGGGGACCCGGGCCGTGAGATCCGAACCGATGGCTCCCGTCCGACGCCCCCCGGGCCGGGAGGGAACCGGATCGGAGGGATCCAGGACCGAGGAACCGGAACCGGATGCTCCCCGACCCGGGCACCCGTACCGGCGGACACTCGGGTCTGCCCGCCCCCGGAAGGCCTCACCCGGTGGTGTGCTCCGGCAGGCGCGCCGGGTACACGGCCAGCGAGAACGAGTGCCCGGCCGGATCGGTGTACACACGGACGTCGCGCGGTCCGCTGTTGGTGTCGCCCGTGTCCACCGGCCGTGCGCCGAGGCCTATCGCCTCCCGTTCCGCCTCGTCCATGTCACCCGGGTCCACCAGGACCCGCAGGTGCGCCTGCTGGGAATCCTCCGGTCGCGGCCAGCTGGGCGGGGCGTAGCCGTGGTCGCGGCGCACGGCGAGGTGCACCCCGCTGTTGCCGACGATCTCGACGAAATCGGGATCGCTCCCGATCCGCGTCTCGGCGTCGAGGAGAGTGGCGTAGAAGTGCGCGAGTTCCATGGGTTCGGCACAGTCCAGGACGAGAACGCTCGTTTTCCCGACAGTCATGCCCCATCGCTACCCCCGATGGGGCGTCACACGCCGCAAAAACCGGGGGAGTCGGGGGTCCGCAGGGACTCCTGGACGTCGGGGCCGGTGCTGGAGACGACAGCGGGTGTACGGCTCGGCCGGGCGGAGACCGTGGACGGTGCACCGCATCCGAAGCCGCGCGCTGATGCGCCGGGAATCGCCGGGCAGCCCTTAGGGTGCGGATCATGTCAGCGAGCGCGAGGGACGGGGACACGCCCTCTTCCGGTCCGGTCCCCACCGACCCCCGCCGCTGGCGCGCGCTCGCCGTGTGCCTGGTCGCGGGCTTCATGACTCTGCTGGACGTCTCGATCGTCAACGTGGCGCTGCCGTCCATCAAGGAGGGACTCGACACCCCCGAGTCCGACCTGCAGTGGGTGCTGTCCGGGTACGCACTCGCGTTCGGCCTCGTACTCGTCCCGGGCGGCCGGCTCGGCGACGCACGGGGCCGCCGCCTGATGTTCATGGTGGGGCTGACCCTCTTCACCCTCGCGTCCGCCGCGTGCGGAGCCGCGCAGTCCAGCCTCTGGCTCGTCATCGCCCGACTCCTCCAGGGCGCCGCCGGCGGCCTCCTCTCGCCCCAGATCTCCGCACTCATCCAGCAGATGTTCTCCGGCCGCGAACGTGGCCGGGCCTTCGGCATGTTCGGCACGGTCGTCGGCATCTCCACCGCCGTCGGTCCGCTGCTGGGCGGCCTCATCATCCAGAGCGCGGGCACGCAGGAGGGCTGGCGCTGGGTCTTCTACGTCAACCTCCCGATCGGGATCGTCTGCCTCCTGCTGGCCAGACGCCTGCTCCCCGACACTCCCTCCGCGACCCGGGTCCGCCTCCGCGACCTCGACCCCGTCGGCGTGCTGCTGCTCGGGGCGGGCGTCCTCACGCTGCTGCTGCCGTTCGTCCAGGCCCAGCAGTGGCAGGGCAACGGCAAGTGGCTGCTCGTACCGGTGTCCGCGGTGCTGCTGACGGTGTTCGTCGCCTGGGAGTCCCGATGCGCCCGGCGCAGCGTCGAGCCGGTGCTGAACCTCGCGCTCTTCAGGCTCCGGTCCTTCTGGCTGGGCTGCCTGATGATCCTTCTGTACTTCGCGGGATTCACCTCGATCTTCTTCATCAGCACCCTCTACCTGCAGTCGGGACTGCGCTACAGCGCCCTGGAGGCCGGACTCGCCATCACCCCGTTCGCCCTGGGCGCGGGCGCCTCCGCGAGCATCGGAGGCCGGCTGGTCGGCCGCTTCGGCCGGCCGCTCATCGTCGTGGGCCTCGTCATGGTGGCGGCCGGACTCGGGCTCACCGCCCTCGCGGCACACCTGGTGCCGGGTCGTGGAGCCGGCCTCGCGATGGCGGCACCACTGTTGCTGGCGGGGCTGGGGAGCGGCCTCGTCATCGCCCCGAACCAGACCCTCACCCTCGCCGAGGTCCCGGTGAACAACGCGGGAAGCGCGGGCGGCACCCTCCAGACAAGTCAGCGGGTCGGCTCGGCGATCGGGATCGCCGCGGTGGGCTCCGTCTTCTTCGCCCGGCTCGGCCCGGGGGGCTGGGCGGGAGCATACGACCACGGACTCCTCGTCTCCGTCGCGTTCGTCCTCGCCGCCCTGATCGTGGCGCTCGCCGACGTCGTGGCGGGCCGACGGGGAAGGAGACACGCGGAGACAGCCGGCACGACCGCCGCCGACGCCACCCACTCGCCGAGGAGCACACCGTGAGCGACACCGAGGCCCGCGACCAGGACGGGAACGACGCGTACGGCCGCAAGCCGTTCAAGCGGTCCCGCAGCCACTTCGCCGACCGCATCACCGCCGACGGCCGCAACGGCTGGCCCGTCGAGGCCGGGCGCTACCGCCTGGTCGTCAGCCGCGCGTGCCCCTGGGCGAGCCGCGCACTCGTCTCACGCCGGCTGCTCGGTCTGGAGAGCGCCCTCTCCCTGGCCGTCGCCGACCCGATCCAGGACGACCGCAGCTGGCGCTTCACCCTGGACGAGGGCGGCAAGGACCCGGTACTGGGCATCGGATACCTCAGCGAGGCGTACGACGCGCGGGAGCGCGGCTATCCCGGAGGGGTCAGCGTCCCCGCGATCGTCGACGTACCGACAGGCACCCTGGTTACCAACGACTACCAGCGGATCACCCTGGACCTGGCCACCGAGTGGACCGCCCTGCACCGCGAGGGCGCGCCCGACCTCTACCCCGAGCCGCTGCGCGACGAGATCGACACCGTGATGGACGGCGTCTACCGGGACGTCAACAACGGCGTCTACCGCGCCGGGTTCGCCGCCGGACAGGCGGAGTACGAGGCCGCCTACGTCGATGTCTTCCGACGCCTCGACCTGGTCTCCGAACGCCTCGCCGCCCGGCGCTACCTCGTCGGCGACACGATCACCGAGGCCGACATCCGGCTGTTCACCACGCTCGTACGCTTCGACGCCGTCTACCACGGGCACTTCAAGTGCAACCGCTCCAAGATCGCCGAGGACCCCGTCCTGTGGGCGTACGTCCGCGACCTGTACCAGACCCCGGGCTTCGGCGACACCGTCGACTTCGACCACATCAAGCGCCACTACTACCAGGTGCACACCGGGATCAACCCCACCGGCATCGTCCCTCTGGGCCCCGGCCTCTCGGGCTGGCTCACCCCGCACCACCGGGAGCAGCTCGGCGGCCGTCCGTTCGGCGACGGGACCCCGCCCGGGCCGGTACCGGCCGGCGAAGCCGTCCCGGCGAGCGGCCGCCCCTGACCGTTCACCGCCGCACCTCCTGCGGGGTGCTCGCGCTCGCCAGAGGGGAGCGGGCGAGGACCACACAGCCGACGGCGATCAGCGCGAGCCCCGCGATCTGCGGCAGCAGCCACCAGCCGGTGCGCAGCTCCTCACCGAACAGCGTCACCCCGTAGGTGATGCTGATCAGCGCGTCCCCCAGGGTCAGCATCGGCTGCACCGCCACCAGCGACCCGGCCTGCAGGGCGTTCTGCAGGAGGAACAGAGCGCCCACACCCGCCGCCGCGGTGGCGTACAACTGCCAGGCGGTGAACAGGCCCACCGCGCCGTCGCTGTCCAGCCGGGCCATGGCGTCCTTCATCAGTGCCGCCGTCAGCGCGTAGCCGCAGGCCGCCCCCAGGCCCAGCAGCGCTGCCCTGGCGTTCCCCGAGGTGGACAGCGCGGCGGTGATCAGGGCGAACTCGAACGCCCCGGTCGCCACCAGAGCCGGGATCCAGGCCGCCCCCTGGACGTCGTCGCTCCCGCCGACCGGCGCGGCCGCGGCCATACCCACGGCGAGGCCCAGAGTCACGGTGGCCACCCCCACCCACACCGTGCGCCCCACACCCACGCGCATCACGAACCCCGCGATGAGCAGCGTCGCCGGAAGCTCGATCACGAAGATCGGCTGGACCACGGCGATGGGCCCCGTGGCGAGCGCCACCGCCTGGCACACGGCGGCGACGATCACGAGGCCGATGCCGCCCAGCCACACCTTCTGGCGGAGCAGGTGTCCGACGAGCGACAGCCGCATCGCCTCGCTGTCGGGCACGCGCAGGGCCGCACGGCGCTGCAGTACCGAGGCGGTGCCGTTGCTGAGCGCGGTCAGCACGGCGAACAGGACACTGATCACCGCCCCATCATGGGGGCGGACACCGCTTCCCCGGCGATGCCGCCGGCCTCGGGGTGTCGCCGTTCCACCGCCCCGCACGGCCGTCGTGACCTGCCCGCCCCGTGAACGCCGCCGCACGCGTGGCCCACCTGCCGCGGGGCGGGGAACCTCCCGGAACGCCGGTCACCGCCGCGTCCGGACGGCCTCGGAACCGGGCGAGACCCTGAGCCGCCCCGTCTGCCCATGAGCCGAGCAGCCGAGCACCGTGGCCCCGTACCCGCTCATCTCAGGGCTGCGGCACCGCGATCCGGCCGCACCTCCGGTGCCACCCCCGGGTCCGTCCACGGTGCGCGGTCACGGGAGCAGCCCCGCGCGCCTGGCCGCCACCACCGCCTCCAACCGGGTACGAGCCCCCAGCTTCCGCCCACGGTGCGCGGTCACGGGAGCAGCCCCGCGCGCCTGGCCGCCACCACGGCCTCCAACCGGGTACGAGCCCCCAGCTTCCGCATCGCGGACCGCAGGTAGCTCTTCACGGTCTCCGGCCTGAGCCCCAGACGTTCGGCCGCAGCGGCGTTCGTGGCGCCCGAGGCCACGCAGGCGATCACATCCACCTCGCGCGGGGCCAGACGCACACGGGGCGCCGGTGCGGCTTCCGGGCCTGCGGCCGAGGCCAGCCGCCCGCACACCGCGAGCAGTTCGTCACGCAGGGCGGGGTCGACGATCCTCGGGGCGAGGGCCCGCAGCTCCCGGTGCGCCTCCCGTACGTCCTCCCAGGGCCCGGCCTGGACGCCAGGACCGGCGACCTGTCCGCCGGTGGCCGCCAGGAGCCGGCGCACCTCGTCCCGTACGGCCAGCGCCTGCTCCACGTCCCGTGCGGCGGACGCCACCGCGTCGAACGTGCGGTCCCCGAGCGTCAGCGGCGCACGCAGAGCCCCGTACAGCACTCCGCGTACCGTCCGCCCCACGACCACGGGCACCGCCACCACCGAGCGCAGGCCCTCCGCGGCGACAGCCGTGTCGTACTCGTGGCTGATGTGGCGCGAGGAGGGATAGTCGGTGACCGCGCAGGGCCGGGACAAGGCGATGGCCTTGCCGCCGAGACCGCTTCCGGAGGAGATGACGAGCCCGCGCAGGGCCGGGGTCCGGGTCCCGTTCAGCTCCCCGATCCGGGCATGACGGGCGTCCGACAGCAGCCCGCCGAACACGACGGGCAGCCCGCTCGTCCGGCGCAGGCCGAGCAGCGCCGACCTCAGCTCTTCGGTCTCACCGCGTTCCGGCACGTCGCTGACTCCCCGCCCCGTCGCCCCTACCCCCGTCCGGGGGTGGTGAGATCAGGGTCACTGTTCCCATGATGTCAGGAACGTGGCAGCAACGAGGAGGACATATGCCGGCAACGAGTGCGACCGAGATGTTCCGGGAGGCCAGGGACTTCCTGATCGAGCACCGTGAGGACTGGACCGCGGCGTACGAAGGCTTCAGCTGGCCCCGGCCCGCGCAGTTCAACTGGGCACTCGACTGGTTCGACGTCATCGCCGAGGACAACCACCGCACCGCCCTGCACATCGTGGAGGAGGACGGCACGCGCACGGAGGTGTCCTTCGCCCGGATGGCGGCACGGTCCGCGCAGGCGGCGAACTGGCTGCGGGAACAGGGGGTGCGCGCCGGGGACCGGATCCTCGTCATGCTGGGCAACCAGACCGAGCTCTGGGAGACGGCGCTCGCCGCGATGAAGCTGCGGGCCGTGGTCATCCCCGCCACCCCGCTGCTCGGACCGGTCGACCTGAGGGACAGGGTCGACCGGGGCAGGGTGGCGCACGTCCTCGTCCGGTCGCAGGACACGGCGAAGTTCGACGAGGTACCCGGGGACTACTCCCGTATCGCCGTCGGCGACGACGTCGCGGGGTGGCTCTCCTACGGCGGCGCCGACGAGGCGCCCGAGGAGTTCACCGCGGACCGGGAGACCGACGCCGACGAACCCCTGATGCTCTACTTCACCTCCGGCACGACGGCCAGTCCGAAGCTCGTCGAGCACACCCATGTCTCCTACCCCGTGGGCCACCTGGCCACCATGTACTGGATCGGCCTCAAGCCCGGCGACGTCCATCTGAACATCTCCTCACCGGGCTGGGCCAAGCACGCCTGGTCCAATCTCTTCGCACCGTGGAGTGCCGAGGCCACCGTCTTCATCTTCAACTACAGCAGGTTCGACGCCGGCCGCCTCATGGCGGAGATGGACCGGTCCGCGATCACCAGTTTCTGTGCCCCGCCGACGGTCTGGCGGATGCTGATCCAGGCCGACCTCACCCAGCTGAAGACCCCGCCCCGCGAGGTCGTGGCGGCGGGGGAGCCGCTCAACCCCGAGGTCATCGAGAGCGTGCGCCGCGCCTGGGGCGTCACCATCCGCGACGGGTTCGGCCAGACCGAGACCGCGGTCCAGGTGGCCAACTCGCCGGGACAGCCGCTCAAGGCAGGCTCGATGGGCCGCCCCAGCCCCGGCTTCAAGGTCGAACTGCTGGACCCGGTCTCCGGTGAACCGGGTGCGGAGGAGGGAGAGATCGCCCTGGACCTGGCCGCCCCGCCCGTCGGCCTGATGACGGGCTATCACGGCGACCCGGAGCGCACCGCCGAGGCCATGGCGGGGGGTTACTACCGGACCGGGGACATCGGCTCCCGCGACGAGGACGGATACATCACCTACGTCGGCCGGGCGGACGACGTGTTCAAGGCGAGCGACTACAAGATCTCGCCCTTCGAGCTGGAGAGCGCGCTGCTGGAGCACGAGGCGGTCGCCGAGGCCGCCGTCGTACCGGCGCCCGACCCGGTGCGGCTCTCCGTACCGAAGGCCTACGTCGTCCTCGCCGAGGGGTGGGAGCCCGGCGCCGACACCGCGAAGGTGCTCTTCGAGCACTCCAGGGCGGTCCTCGCGCCGTACAAGCGGGTCCGCCGAATCGAGTTCGCCGAACTTCCCAAGACCGTCTCGGGGAAGATCCGCAGGATCGAGCTGCGTGAGCGCACCGCTCAGGGCGGCGGCACCGAGTACGCCGAGGGGGACCTGCTGTGACCGGACTCTCCTACGCGCACGGCACCGGCGACAAGCCCTTGCTGGGTGACACCATCGGACGCAACCTGGACCGGGCGATCGAGGCGTTCGGGGAGCGTGAGGTGCTGGTCGACGTGACCTCGGGTCGCCGCTGGACGTACGCCGAGTTCGGCGCGGACGTGGCGGAACTCGCCCGCGGGCTCATGGCGTCCGGGGTGGGGAAGGGCGACCGGGTCGGCATCTGGGCGGTCAACTGCCCCGAGTGGGTCCGACCCGGCGAAGTACGAGCCGGACCACAGACGCTGGGCCCGCCAGTAGTGGCGGACGAGGTCGGGGAACTCTCCCCCAGCCTTCGGCCGGGAGGTGCCCTCAGGTGGAGCCTGCGCGAGGACACGCCTTTGAGGCTGTTGACCAGTTTGGACACGGCGACCTTCGGCGGGAAGTTCACGAGCAGGTGGACGTGGTTGTTCTCGCCGTTGAACTCGAC
>NZ_JBHZCI010000016.1:0-158790 GCF_042755185.1 Streptomyces sp. NPDC059166
CGGGGGGGTTGGTTTTTGTTTAATTCACCCGGGGCCGGCCGGGCGCGGGGGAGCGGTCCGGGCCTCGTCACGACTCCGGTCAGGCCGAAGCCGGCGGGTACAGGGCGCGCGGCAGCTTCGACGCCGCCGCGGCGTCCAGCAGCCACAGCGTGCGGCCGCGGCCGTAGGCACCCGCCGCCGGCGCCTGGATCTCACCGGCGCCCGACAGCGCGATCTCCGCCGCCTCCGCCTTGTCCTCACCAGCCGCCAGCAGCCACACCTCACGCGCCGCGCGGATGGCCGGCAGCGTCAGCGAGACCCGGGTGGGCGGCGGCTTCGGCGCGCCGTGCACACCGACGACGGTGCGCTCGGTCTCCCGCACCGCCGGCAGCTCGGGGAAGAGCGACGCGACATGGGTGTCCGGGCCGACGCCCAGCATCAGCACGTCGAACGCCGGCACGGACCCGTGGTCCTCCGGCCCCGAGGCGGCGGCCAGCTCCTCGGCGTACCCCGCGGCCGCCGCGTCGGCGTCGCCGCCGTACGGCCCGTCCGAGGCGGGCATCGCGTGGACCCGGGCCGGGTCCAGGCCCACCTTGTCCAGCAGGGCCTCACGGGCCTGCGTGACATTGCGCTCCGGGTCGCCCTCGGGGAGGAAGCGCTCGTCGCCCCACCACAGGTCGAGCCGCGACCAGTCGACGGCGTCCCGCGCGGGCGAACCGGCGAGCGCGGCCAGCAGGCCGTTGCCGTTGCGCCCGCCCGTGAGGACCACCGAGGCGAAGCCCCGGGCCGCCTGGGCGTCCACGATCTTCGTGATGAGCCGGGCGGCCGCCGCCTGGGCCATCAGCTCCTTGTCGCGGTGCACGACGAGCTGCGGTGCGCTCACTTCGACGCCGCCTTCTTGGCCGCCGTCTTCTTCGCCGCGGGTGCCGCGGCACCCGCGGGCTCCGCCCGCTTCTGCCCCGAACCGACGGACGACGCCTCGGTGGGACCGCCGAGGCGCTCCACGCCGAACTTCACCGTGGCCTCGTAGATGTTGTCCGGGTCCAGACGCCGCAGCTCCTCGGCGAGGAGTTCGGCGGTCTCCCGCCGCTTCAGCGCCACCGCGCGGTCCGGCTGACCGGCCATGCACAGCGTCGCCAGCGAACCGTCGGGCCGGTCCAGGACGATCGGGCCGTTCTTGGTCTCCATGCGCACGGCCGTCAGGCCGGGACCGCCGGAGAGCGTGCGCTCCACCGGCACACCGAGCCGGTCCGCGAGCCACATGGCCAGCAGCTCGCAGCTCGGGTTGTCGGACTCACCCTCGACCGTCGCCGAGACGACCTGCGCGGGCTGCTGGTCGAGCGCAGCCGCCAGCATCGAGCGCCACGGTGTGATGCGCGTCCACGCCAGGTCGGTGTCGCCCGGCCGGTAGGTCGCCGCGCGCACCGACAGCTCGTCGAGCGGGTGCTCGGCGGAGTAGGTGTCGGTGATACGGCGCTGGGCGAGTGCGCCCAGCGGGTCCTTGGCAGGGTCCGCCGGGGCGTCCTCGGGCCACCACACCACGACCGGGGCGTCCGGCAGCAGCAGCGGCAGCACGACCGACTGGGCGTGGTTGGCGAGCTCGCCGTGCAGACGCAGCACCACGGTCTCGCCCGAGCCCGCGTCGGAACCGACCCGGATCTCGGCGTCGAGCCGCGCGTCACGGCGGGCCCGCGGAGAGCGGCTGACCCTCTTGATCACCACGATGATCCGCGAGGGGTGCTCGCGTGAGGAGTCGTTCGCCGCCTTGAGGGCGTCGTACGCGTTCTCCTCGTCCGTGACGATGACCAGGGTGAGCACCATGCCGACGGCGGGGGAGCCGATGTCCCGGCGGGCCGCGACGAGGGCCTGGTTGATCTTGCTGGACGTGGTTTCCGTGAGATCGATCTTCATGGCCGGCGCCAGCTCCGTCCGTCGCGTGCGAGCATCTCGTCGGCCTCGGCCGGCCCCCACGTGCCGGCCTCGTACTGGGCGGGCTTGCCGTGCTTGTCCCAGTACTCCTCGATCGGGTCGAGGATGTTCCAGGAGAGCTCGACCTCCTGGTGGCGCGGGAAGAGGTTGGCGTCGCCGAGCAGCACGTCGAGGATGAGCCGCTCGTACGCCTCCGGGCTGGACTCCGTGAAGGACTCGCCGTAGGCGAAGTCCATCGTGACGTCCCGGACCTCCATGGAGGTGCCGGGCACCTTGGAGCCGAACCGGACCGTGACCCCCTCGTCCGGCTGCACCCGGATGACCAGGGCGTTGCCGCCGAGCTCCTCCGTGGCACCGGACTCGAAGGGGAGGTAGGGGGCGCGCTTGAAGACGACCGCGATCTCCGTGACCCGGCGGCCGAGGCGCTTGCCGGTACGGAGGTAGAACGGCACACCCGCCCAGCGGCGGTTGTTGATCGTCAGCTTGATCGCGGCGAAGGTGTCGGTCTTCGACTTGGGGTCGATACCGTCCTCCTCCAGATAGCCGAGCGCCTCCTCGCCGCCCTGCCAGGCGTGCGCGTACTGGCCGCGCACCGTGTGCTTGCCCAGGTCCTCGGGCAGCTCCACGGCCGTCAGCACCTTCAGCTTCTCGGCGACCAGCGCCTTCGGGTGGAAGGAGCCGGGCTCCTCCATCGCCGTGAGCGCGAGCAGCTGGAGCAGGTGGTTCTGGATGACGTCGCGGGCGGCGCCGATGCCGTCGTAGTAGCCGGCCCGGCCGCCGATGCCGATGTCCTCGGCCATCGTGATCTGGACGTGGTCGACGTACGACCTGTTCCAGATCGGCTCCCACATCGTGTTGGCGAAGCGCAGCGCCAGGATGTTCTGGACCGTCTCCTTGCCGAGGTAGTGGTCGATCCGGAAGACCTCGTTCGGCGGGAAGACGTCGTGCACGAGCTGGTTCAGCTCCTGCGCGCTCTCCAGGTCGTGGCCGAACGGCTTCTCGATGACGGCCCGCCGCCAGCTGCCCTCCTTCTGGTCGGCCAGCCCGTGCTTCTTGAGCTGCTGGACGACCTTGGGGAAGAACTTCGGCGGCACCGAGAGGTAGAAGGCGAAGTTGCCGCCCGTGCCCTGGGCCTTGTCGAGCTCCTCGATCGTGGCCCTGAGGGTCTCGAACGCGACGTCGTCGTCGAAGTTGCCCTGGACGAAGCGCATGCCCTGGCTGAGCTGCTGCCAGACCTCTTCGCGGAAGGGGGTACGGGAGTGTTCTTTGACCGCGTCGTGGACGACCTGGGCGAAGTCCTCGTCCTCCCAGTCGCGGCGCGCGAAACCGATGAGCGAGAAGCCCGGCGGAAGCAGGCCGCGATTGGCCAGGTCATAGACGGCGGGCATCAGCTTTTTACGGGACAAATCGCCCGTGACGCCAAAGATCACCAGGCCCGACGGCCCCGCGATACGCGGGAGCCGTCGGTCCTGGGCGTCACGGAGCGGGTTGGCTCCGGGAACACCAGACAAGGTGGTCAGCCCTCCGAAGGAGCGAGGCGCTTGAGCTCGGCCTCGGTCGAGTTGAGCAGGTCGATCCAGGAGGCCTCGAACTTCTCGACACCCTCGTCCTCCAGCAGCTGGACGACGTCGTCGTAGCTGACCCCGAGCTTCTTCACGGCGTCGAGGTCGGCACGCGCCTGGTCGTAACCGCCGGCAACGGTGTTGCCGGTGATCTCACCATGGTCGGCCACGGCGTCCAATGTCGCCTCCGGCATGGTGTTGACCGTGTTGGGGGCGACCAGCTCGTCGACGTACAGGGTGTCCTTGAGGGACGGGTCCTTCACGCCGGTGGAGGCCCACAGCGGCCGCTGCTTGTTGGCCTGCGCCTTGTCCAGCGCGGCCCAGCGCTCGCCCGCGAAGACCTCTTCGTAGGCCTCGTAGGCCAGACGGGCGTTGGCGAGGGCGGACTTGCCCTTCGCGGCCTTCGCCTCGTCGCTTCCGATCGCGTCCAGGCGCTTGTCGATCTCGGTGTCCACACGGGACACGAAGAAGGACGCCACGGAGTGGATCTTGGACAGGTCCAGGCCCGCGGCCTTCGCCTTCTCCAGGCCCGCCAGGTAGGCGTCCATGACCGCGCGGTAGCGCTCCAGCGAGAAGATCAGCGTGACGTTGACGCTGATGCCCTTGCCGATGACCTCGGTGATCGCCGGCAGGCCGGCCTTGGTCGCCGGGATCTTGATCAGGGTGTTCGGCCGGTCCACCAGCCACGCCAGCTGCTTCGCCTCGGCGATCGTGGCCTCGGTGTTGTGGGCCAGACGGGGGTCGACCTCGATGGAGACCCGGCCGTCCTGGCCGTCGGTGGCGTCGAAGACGGGGCGCAGGATGTCGGCGGCGTCGCGGACGTCCGCCGTCGTGATCATGCGGATCGCCTCGTCGACCGTGACCTTGCGGGTGGCGAGGTCCGTGAGCTGCTGGTCGTAACCGTGGCCCTGGGAGATCGCCTTCTGGAAGATCGACGGGTTGGTCGTGACACCCACGACGTGGCTCTGGTCGATCAGCTCGGCCAGGTTGCCGGAGGTGATCCGTGTGCGGGACAGGTCGTCGAGCCAGATCGCCACGCCCTCGTCGGAGAGGCGCTTGAGTGCGTCTGTCATGAGAAATGCATCTCCTACTAGTCGTATGTCCGCGTCAGCGCGCGGCGGCGGCGAGAGATTCCCGGGCGGCTTCCACCACGCGCTCGGCGGTGAAACCGAACTCGCGGAAGAGGACCTTGGCGTCGGCCGACGCACCGAAGTGCTCCAGCGAGACGATCCGGCCGGCGTCGCCCACGTACCGGTGCCAGGTCAGGCCGATGCCCGCCTCGACGGCGACCCGGGCCTTCACGGACGGCGGGATCACGCTGTCCTTGTACGCCTGGTCCTGCTCCTCGAACCACTCGACGCACGGCATCGAGACCACGCGGGTCGGCACGCCGACCGCCTGGAGCTCGTCGCGGGCCTCGACGGCCAGCTGGACCTCGGACCCGGTGGCGATCAGAACCGCCTGGGTCTCGCCGCCCTCGGCGTCGAGGAGGACGTAACCGCCCCTGGCCGTGTTCTCGTTCGCCGCGTAGGTGGGCAGGCCCTGGCGGGAGAGCGCCAGACCGTGCGGGGCGCTCGTGCCGAAGTCCTTCTTGCCGCGCCTGAGGATCTCGCGCCAGGCGATGACCGTCTCGTTGGCGTCGGCGGGCCGGACGACGTTGAGGCCCGGGATGGCACGCAGCGAGGCCAGGTGCTCCACCGGCTGGTGGGTCGGGCCGTCCTCGCCGAGGCCGATCGAGTCGTGCGTCCACACGTACGTCACCGGCAGGTGCATCAGCGCGGACAGGCGCACGGCGTTGCGCATGTAGTCGGAGAACACCAGGAAGGTGCCGCCGTAGACGCGGGTGTTGCCGTGCAGCGCGATGCCGTTCATGGCCGCGGCCATGGAGTGCTCGCGGATGCCGAAGTGGATCGTCCGGCCGTACGGGTCGGCCTCCGGCAGCGGGTTGCCCACCGGGAGGAACGACGAGGTCTTGTCGATCGTGGTGTTGTTCGAGCCGGCAAGGTCGGCGGAACCGCCCCACAGCTCGGGGATGACACCGCCGAGCGCCTGCAGCACCTTGCCGGACGCAGCGCGCGTGGCGACACCGTGGCCCGCCTCGAAGACCGGGAGCTCGTCCTCCCAGCCGGCCGGCAGCTCGCCCGCGGCGATGCGGTCGAAGTCCGCGGCGCGCTCCGGGTTGGCGGTGCGCCAGGCGGCGAAGGACTTCTCCCACTCGGCCTTGGCCTCACGGCCGCGGTCCAGCGCCTCGCGGGTGTGCGCGATGACCTCGTCGGAGACCTCGAAGGTCTTCTCCGGGTCGAAGCCGAGGACCCGCTTGGTGGCGGCGATCTCGTCGTCGCCGAGGGCCGAGCCGTGCGCCGCCTCGGTGTTCTGGGCGTTCGGGGCGGGCCAGGCGATGATCGAGCGCGCCGCGATGAAGGACGGGCGCTCCGTCTCGGCCTTGGCGGCCTGCAGCGCGCGGTAGAGGCCCTCGGGGTCCAGGTCGCCGCTGGGCAGCTGGTCCACGCGCTGGACGTGCCAGCCGTAGGACTCGTACCGCTTCAGGGTGTCCTCGGAGACGGCGGTCTCGGTGTCGCCCTCGATGGAGATGTGGTTGTCGTCCCACAGCATCACCAGGTTGCCGAGCTTCTGGTGGCCGGCCAGCGAGGACGCCTCGGCCGAGATGCCCTCCTGGAGGCAGCCGTCACCGGCGATGACCCAGACGGTGTGGTCGAAGGGGGAGGTGCCGGCCGGGGCCTGCGGGTCGAAGAGGCCGCGCTCGTAGCGGGCCGCCATCGCCATGCCCACCGCGTTGGCGACGCCCTGGCCCAGCGGGCCGGTCGTCGTCTCGACGCCCGTGGTGTGGCCGTACTCCGGGTGCCCCGGAGTCCTGGAGCCCCAGGTGCGGAAGGCCTTGAGGTCGTCCAGCTCCAGGCCGTACCCGGCGAGGTAGAGCTGGATGTAGAGCGTCAGGCTGGAGTGGCCCGCGGACAGCACGAACCGGTCGCGTCCGGTCCAGTCGGCGTCCGCCGGGTCGTGACGCATCACCTTCTGGAAGAGGGTGTACGCGGCAGGAGCGAGGCTCATCGCCGTGCCCGGGTGGCCGTTTCCGACTTTCTGTACGGCGTCCGCGGCGAGGACACGGACGGTGTCCACGGCCCGCTGGTCCAATTCGGTCCACTGGAGG
Organism: Streptomyces sp. NPDC059166; assembly: GCF_042755185.1. Classification (NCBI taxonomy): domain Bacteria; kingdom Bacillati; phylum Actinomycetota; class Actinomycetes; order Kitasatosporales; family Streptomycetaceae; genus Streptomyces; species Streptomyces sp. NPDC059166. The sequence continues at coordinate 6,640 of NZ_JBHZCI010000016.1, forward strand.
TCTGTGGTGGTCGGCTTGGTGCTCACCCTGAGTCAGGGCTCCTCTCCACTGTTCGTAAACCGGTGACTGTGACCGCACCGGGCATTGTCGAGCCTACCCCCGCCGGAAGGCCGTACTTCTGCCCTTTCCACAGTGCGGGCGACCTGCGGAGTTCGCCTCCCGTATGAGCGCCGCCGTTCACTTCTGCGCCACCCCAACACGACCCCACCCCCGCGAAGAGGGGCGTATGCGCAACGTCTACAGTGGTCTGGTTCGCGCAAGTCTTCACCGGGCTTTCATGCCTGGAGCTTGCTGGGATTTCTCTGTCAGGGGTGTGCGTGACGGCCGTCGAGTCCCGACCCGCAGGGGTCGCCTTGACTCCGAGCCCAGTGGGCCAGCGCCCGTTCGGGGCCCGCATCAAGGCATTCGTGGCTCTTACCAAGCCGCGCATCATCGAGCTGCTGCTGATCACCACCGTTCCGGTGATGTTCCTGGCGGCTCAGGGAGTGCCCGATCTTTGGCTCGTGGTGACCACCACCATCGGCGGATATCTCTCCGCGGGCGGTGCCAATGCGCTCAACATGTATATCGACCGCGACATCGACGCGCTGATGGACCGTACGTCGCAGCGTCCGCTGGTCACGGGCATGGTGAGCCCGCGGGAGTGCCTCGCCTTCGGAATTGCCCTCGGGGTGATTTCCACGGTCTGGTTCGGACTGCTCGTCAACTGGCTGTCCGCGGCGCTCGCCCTGGGCGCACTTCTGTTCTATGTCGTCGTGTACACGATGCTGCTCAAGCGCCGTACCTCGCAGAACATCGTCTGGGGCGGAATCGCCGGCTGCATGCCCGTACTCATCGGATGGTCCGCGGTGACCGATTCGATGTCCTGGGCCGCCGTCGTCCTCTTCGCCGTCATCTTCTTCTGGACGCCGCCGCACTACTGGCCGCTGTCGATGAAGGTCAAGGACGACTACGCCCGGGTCGGCGTCCCGATGCTCCCGGTCATCGCCTCCAACAAGGTCGTGGCCCGGCAGATCGTCATCTACAGCTGGGTGATGGTCGCGGTGTCGCTGCTGCTGACCCCGCTGGGCTACACCGGCTGGTTCTACACCCTGGTGGCGCTGATCACCGGCGGCTTCTGGCTCTGGGAGGCGCACGGCCTGCAGAACCGGGCGAAGTCCGGTGTGACCGGTGCCAAGCTCAAGGAGATGCGGCTGTTCCACTGGTCCATCACCTATGTCTCACTCCTCTTCGTCGCCGTCGCGGTGGACCCCTTCCTGAGGTAGCCCCCGCACGTACCGAAGCTCCGCCGCCGGGCGGGGGACGTGGCCGATGCCACGGACCCCGCCCGTCGCCGTTCCCTCTACCCGTCGGTAGCATCCTGTCCATGGCAGAGACGGCAGAGCCTCAGACCCAGCAGACGGACGACAGCAAGCAGGCGGCCCGCGCGGAGCGCAGGGCGGCCAAGCTCGCCAAGCAGATCAATGCCTTCGCCACGGCGCACGGTGGCGCCGAGGGGCAGCTCGCCCACCTCGGCCAGATGGGCACCCGGATCGTGCTGGTCGGCGAGGACGGCGGCTGGGGCGACCTGGTCGCCCCCTCCTACGCCGTCGCCGAGAAGGCCGCGCAGAAGGCGGGCATCACGGTCCACGAGGACTTCGACGGTGACTTCGCCGCCAAGGTCCGCACCGGTCCGTACGAATGGTCCCGGATGGCGGGCATCCAGGTCGGCGGCCCGTCCAACGGCTGAAACCGTCCCGCACACGACAGGAGCCTCCGGCTCCGGACCCCTCAGGGTCCGGAGCCGGAGGCTCCTGGACGTACCGGCCGGTGTCAGCCCGCGGCCACGGGCTCCGGGCGCTCCCCGGACGCCGGAGCGGGCACAGCGCCCGCGCTGTCCGCCGCCGGACGCTCGCGCATCGACAGCAGCAGGCGCAGCACCGCGATCCACATCAGGGACGAGCCGAGCATGTGGAGGCCGACCAGGATCTCCGGAACGTCGTTGAAGTACTGCACATAGCCGATGGCGCCCTGCATCAGCAGCACGACCAGCAGGTCACGGGCGCGCGCCCGGGTGTCCACGGGGGCGTCGACGACCCGCAGGGCGAACCACATCGCCACGGCCAGGGCGCAGACCACCCAGGCGGCGACCGCGTGCACGTGGGCCGCGGCGGTCCAGTCCCACGGCATCCGGGCCACGTCGCTGCTGTCACCGGCGTGCTTGCCGGAACCGGTCACCGTGGTGCCGAGCGCGATCAGCACGACCGTGGTGGCGACGACGGCCCAGGACAGCCGGCGCACCGGCTTCGGGGCGCGCGGGCGCGGGGCCGCGTCGCCCTCGCCGATCCTGACCCAGGTGAGGACGGTCACCGTGAGCAGGCAGTTGGCGAGCAGGAAGTGCCCGGCCACCGACCACGGGTTGAGGCCCACCCAGACGGTGATCCCGCCGATGACGGCGTTGCCCATCACCAGCCAGAACTGGGACCAGGCCAGCCGGGTCAGACCCCGCCGCCGGGGCTTCAGCGAACGGGTCGCGATGATCGCCCATCCGACGGCCGCGCACAGCACGTAGGTGAGCATCCGGTTGCCGAACTCGATGGCACCGTGCAGGCCCTGTTCCGGGGTGGCGAAGAGACTGTCGTCGGTGCACTTGGGCCAGGTGTCGCAGCCCAGCCCGGAACCGGTCAGCCGGACGGCGCCGCCGGTGACGATGATGAAGACGCTCATCACGACCGCCGCGAGCGCGGCGCGCTTGGCTGTCCTCATCGACGGCGTCCAGCGCTTGGCGATGTAGGAGAGGGGGGTTTCCACGCGCCCCATCGTAGGCACCGGCTTGTGCAAGTTTTCACGAGGGGTCGGTCATTACCGGGTGAGATTGGACATCTTCCCGGCCTGCCCGGTCACTCCCAGCGGAAGAACCGTGCCGCGGCGCCCAGCCCCAGGACCCCCCAGACGGCCAGTACCGCCGCGTCGCCCCAGGGCATGGACGCGCCGTGCTGGAGCACGTCCCTGAGCCCGTCGGAGAGCGCCGCGATCGGCAGCAGCCCCAGGACCGAAGCGGCCGCGTCGGGGAACCGGTCCAGCGGCACTATCACCCCGCCGCCCACCAGGAGCAGCAGGAAGACCAGGTTGGCCGCGGCCAGCGTCGCCTCCGCCTTCAGAGTCCCCGCCATCAGCAGCCCGAGACCGGAGAAGGCCATGGTCCCCAGGACCAGGAGCAGCAGGACGGCGAAGGGGCTGCCCTCGGGCGACCAGCCCAGGGCGAAGGCGATCACGGTCAGCAGGACGACCTGGAGCACCTCCGTGACCAGGACGGAGAGCGTCTTGGCGGTCATCAGCCCCCACCGGGGCAGGGGAGAGGCGCCGAGGCGCTTGAGCACGCCGTAGCGCCGCTCGAAGCCGGTCGCGATGGCCTGGCCGGTGAAGGCCGTGGACATCACCGCCAGCGCGAGGACGCCCGGAGCGAGGAAGTCGACGGGCTCGCCCGCGCCCGTGTCCACGATGTCGACCGCGCTGAACAGCACGAGCAGCAGCGTCGGGATGACCACCGTCAGCAGCAGCTGCTCGCCGTTGCGCAGCAGCATCCGGGTCTCCAGCGCCGCCTGCGCCGCGATCATGCGCGGCAGCGGCGCCGCGCCCGGGCGGGGGGTGTACGTACCGGCGCTCATGCGCGCAGCTCCTTGCCGGTCAGTTCCAGGAAGACGTCCTCGAGCGTGTGCCGCTCGACCGCTATGCCGTCCGGCATCACACCGTGCTGGGCGCACCAGGAGGTGACGGTCGCGAGCAGCTCGGGGTCGATCTGCCCGGTGATCCGGTAGGCGCCCGAGGTGAGCTCCAGCGCCTCGCTGCCGTCGGGCAGCGCCTTCAGCAGCGAGCCGAGGTCGAGGCCGGGGCGGCCGGTGAAGCGCAGGGTGTTCTCGGCGCCGCCCCGGCGCAGCTGCTCGGGACTGCCCTGGGCCAGCACCCGCCCGGCGTCGATGATGGCGACGTCGTCGGCGAGCTCCTCGGCCTCGTCCATGAAGTGCGTGGTGAGGACCACCGACACCCCGTCGGAGCGGAGCTCCCGGATGAGGTCCCAGGTTGAGCGGCGCGCCTGCGGGTCGAGGCCCGCCGTCGGCTCGTCCAGGAAGACCAGCTCGGGCCGGCCGACGACGGCCATGGCCAGGGCGAGGCGCTGCTGCTGCCCGCCGGAGAGCCTGCGGTAGGTGGTGCGGCCGCAGCCGCCGAGCCCGAGGCGGTCGACGAGCGTGCCGACGTCGAGGGGGTGGGCGTGGAGCTTCGCCACGTGGCGCAGCATCTCCTCGGCCCGGGCGCCGGAGTAGACGCCGCCGGACTGGAGCATCACTCCGATACGGGGGCGGAGCGCCGCGGCGTCCGCGACCGGGTCGAGGCCCAGGACGCGTACGGTCCCGCCGTCCGGCCTCCGGTAGCCCTCACAGGTCTCGATCGTGGTCGTCTTGCCGGCCCCGTTGGGGCCGAGTACCGCGGTCACGGTGCCTGCCGCGATCTCCAGGTCGAGGCCGTCGACCGCGGTCTTCGTGCCGTACCGCTTGACAAGGCCCCTGGCCTTCACGACGGGCTCGCTGCTCATGGCGGGCAAGTCTAAGGGCTGCCCCACGACGCCAGGCAGGCGCGTGGCACCGCGGGCGGGCCCTCGGACCGGCCCCTGGAGGGGCGCGGCGCGCCGGGCCCGTCAGGCTCCTCGGAGCGCTCCGGTCCGGGTGGGCCCAGGGTCCCGCCGCTACGGCCCTCACCTGCACAGGCCCGCTCGGGCGGAGCGTTTTCGCAGGTCAACTTAGGTCTGCCTAAGTGATGAAGGGCACCGTGTCCGCTCCGGGGGCGGCTTGTCACGCCCGGAGGAATTACGCAACAATGGCGTTGTGAAATACGTTGGCGAGGCTCCCCAGGAGGAACTCGCGACCGGTGAGCGTTCGACGCGCAACCGGGTCGCGCGCTCCATCCTGGACCACGGCCCGTCCACCGCCGCCGACCTGGCCAAGCGTGTCGGTCTCACCCAGGCCGCCGTGCGCAGGCACCTGGACGCCCTCGTATCCGACGACGTCGTGGAGGCCCGCGAGCAGCGGGTGTACGGCGCGCGGACCCGCGGCCGCCCGGCGAAGGTCTTCGCCCTCACCGACTGCGGCCGGGACGCCTTCGACCAGTCCTACGACAAGCTCGCCGCCGACGCCCTGCGCTGGATCGCCGAGACGGCGGGGGACGAGGCGCTCGTCGCCTTCGCCCGCGCCAGGATGGCGGCCCAGTCCGAGACGTACCGTGCCGCGGTCGAGGCCGCCGCCCCCGAGGAGCGGACCGAGGCGCTGGCCAAGGCCTTGTCCGCCGACGGGTACGCTGCTACGGCGCGAAGCGCGCCGGGCCCGCAGCAGGGCGAGCAGCTCTGCCAGCACCACTGCCCGGTCGCGCACGTCGCCGAACAGTTCCCGCAGCTGTGCGAGGCGGAGACGGAATTCTTCTCCAGCCTGCTCGGGACCCACGTGCAGCGTCTGGCCACCCTCGCCCACGGCGACGGGGTGTGCACGACGTACGTTCCGCGCAGCAGCCCCACAGCACCACAGGCTCGACAGAACCGACAGACCGATCCATCAGCATCTGCAAGTACGGCCGGGAGGAACCCCGCATGACGCTCCCTACGGAGACTGCCCACCCTGAGCTCGAGGGCCTGGGCACGTACGAATTCGGCTGGGCCGACTCCGACGAGGCAGGCGCGGCGGCGAAGCGCGGCCTGTCCGAAGCTGTCGTCCGCGACATCTCGGAGAAGAAGAACGAGCCCGAGTGGATGCTGAAGCTCCGGCTCAAGGGCCTGAAGCTGTTCGACAAGAAGCCCATGCCGAACTGGGGCTCGGACCTGTCGGGCATCGACTTCGACAACATCAAGTACTTCGTGCGGTCCACGGAGAAGCAGGCGGAGTCCTGGGAGGACCTGCCCGAGGACATCAAGAACACGTACGACAAGCTCGGCATCCCCGAGGCGGAGAAGCAGCGCCTGGTCGCCGGTGTCGCCGCGCAGTACGAGTCCGAGGTGGTCTACCACCAGATCAACGAGGAGCTGGAGTCGAAGGGTGTCATCTTCATGGACACCGACACCGCCCTCAAGGAGCACCCGGAGCTCTTCAAGGAGTACTTCGGCACCGTCATCCCCGTCGGTGACAACAAGTTCGCCTCGCTGAACTCCGCCGTGTGGTCCGGCGGCTCCTTCATCTACGTGCCGAAGGGCGTGCACGTCGAGATCCCGCTCCAGGCCTACTTCCGCATCAACACGGAGAACATGGGCCAGTTCGAGCGGACGCTGATCATCGTCGACGAGGACGCCTACGTCCACTACGTCGAGGGCTGCACCGCGCCGATCTACTCGTCCGACTCGCTGCACTCCGCGGTCGTCGAGATCATCGTGAAGAAGGGCGGCCGCTGCCGCTACACGACCATCCAGAACTGGTCGAACAACGTCTACAACCTGGTGACCAAGCGCGCCGTGGCCTACGAGGGCGCGACGATGGAGTGGGTCGACGGCAACATCGGCTCCAAGGTCACGATGAAGTACCCGGCCGTCTACCTGATGGGCGAGCACGCCAAGGGCGAGACCCTGTCCATCGCCTTCGCGGGCGAGGGCCAGCACCAGGACGCCGGCGCCAAGATGGTCCACATGGCCCCCAACACCTCCTCCAACATCGTCTCCAAGTCGGTGGCGCGAGGCGGCGGCCGCACCTCCTACCGCGGTCTCATCGAGATCGGCGAGGGTGCGCCGGGTGCCAAGTCCAACGTGCTGTGCGACGCGCTGCTCGTGGACACCATCTCCCGTTCGGACACCTACCCGTACGTCGACGTCCGCGAGGACGACGTGTCGATGGGCCACGAGGCGACCGTCTCCAAGGTCTCCGAGGACCAGCTCTTCTACCTCATGAGCCGCGGCATGACCGAGTTCGAGGCCATGGCGATGATCGTGCGCGGCTTCGTCGAGCCGATCGCCAAGGAGCTGCCCATGGAGTACGCCCTGGAGCTCAACCGGCTGATCGAGCTGCAGATGGAGGGTTCGGTCGGCTAGCAGGCCGGCCGACCGCGTCCCGAAGAGATCTTGACTGAGAAAGCGAGCACCACGACAGCCATGGCTGAGGCTCAGACTTCCCCGGTGGGTTCCACCACCGCCGGTTCCATCGCGGTGGCGGCCGAGTCCACCGTCGCCACGCGCATGAGCGCGCCCCCGTCCTTCGACGTCGCGGACTTCCCCGTCCCGCACGGCCGCGAGGAGGAATGGCGGTTCACCCCGCTGGAGCGGCTGCGCGGCCTGCACGACGGCACCGCGGTCGCCACCGGTGACGGCGTCAAGGTCGTCGTCGAGGCGCCGTCCGGCGTCACGGTCGAGACCGTCGGCCGCGACGACGCCCGGCTCGGCAAGGCCGGCACGCCGGTGGACCGGGTCGCCGCCCAGGCGTACTCGTCCTTCCAGCAGGCCTCGGTCATCACGGTCGCGAAGGAGGCCGTGCTCAGCGAGCCGGTCCGCATCGCCGTGCACGGCGAGGGCGGGGTGGCCTACGGCCACCAGGTCATCGAGCTGGGAGCCTTCGCCGAGGCCGTCGTCGTCATCGACCACACCGGTGACGCCGTGCTCGCCGCCAACGTCGACTACGTCCTGGGTGACGGCGCGAAGCTGACCGTGGTCTCCGTCCAGGACTGGGACGACACGGCCGTCCACGTCGGCCAGCACAACGCGCTGGTCGGCCGCGACGCCTCCTTCAAGTCCGTCGTCGTCACCTTCGGCGGCGACCTCGTCCGCCTGCACCCCCGGGTCTCCTACGCGGCTCCCGGCGGCGAGGCGGAGCTCTTCGGTCTGTACTTCACCGACAAGGGCCAGCACCAGGAGCACCGCCTCCTGGTCGACCACAACACCCCGCACTGCAAGTCCAACGCGGTGTACAAGGGTGCGCTCCAGGGCGACGACGCCCACGCCGTGTGGATCGGGGACGTGCTCATCCAGGCCGCCGCCGAGGGCACCGACACCTACGAGATGAACCGCAACCTGGTTCTCACCGACGGTGCCCGGGTCGACTCCGTGCCGAACCTGGAGATCGAGACCGGTGAGATCGTCGGCGCGGGCCACGCCTCGGCGACCGGCCGGTTCGACGACGAGCAGCTGTTCTACCTGCAGTCCCGCGGTATCCCGGCCGAGGAGGCCCGCCGACTCGTCGTGCGCGGCTTCTTCGCCGAGCTGGTCCAGCAGATCGGCCTGCCCGACGTCGAGGCCCGGCTTCTCGACAAGATCGAGGCCGAGCTGAAGGCGTCGGTCTGACATGGCCTTCGTCAAAGCCTGTGCGCTGAGCGAGCTGGAGGACGACACCCCCAAGAGGGTGGAGCTCGACGGCACGCCGGTGTCCGTCGTCCGCACCGAGGGCGAGGTGTTCGCGATCAACGACATCTGCTCGCACGCGAACGTCTCGCTGTCGGAGGGCGAGGTGGAGGACTGCGCGATCGAGTGCTGGCTGCACGGATCGAGCTTCGACCTCCGCACCGGCAAGCCGTCCGGTCTTCCCGCGACGCGCCCCGTCCCCGTATACCCCGTAAAGATCGAAGGGGACGATGTGCTCGTCTCCGTCACCCAGGAGTCCTGAGTCACCCATGGCAACGCTTGAAATCCGCGACCTGCACGTCTCCGTCGAGGCCGACAACGCCACGAAGGAGATCCTCAAGGGCGTCGACCTGACCGTGAAGCAGGGCGAGACGCACGCCATCATGGGCCCCAACGGGTCCGGCAAGTCCACCCTCGCCTACTCGCTCGCGGGTCACCCCAAGTACACGATCACGAGCGGCACGGTGACCCTGGACGGCGAGGACGTCCTGGAGATGTCCGTCGACGAGCGCGCCCGCGCCGGCGTCTTCCTCGCCATGCAGTACCCCGTCGAGATCCCCGGTGTCTCGGTCTCCAACTTCCTGCGCACCTCCGCCACCGCCGTCCGCGGTGAGGCCCCCAAGCTGCGGACGTGGGTCAAGGAGGTCAAGGAGACGATGGCCGAGCTCCAGATGGACCCCGCCTTCGCCGAGCGCAACGTCAACGAGGGCTTCTCCGGCGGTGAGAAGAAGCGCCACGAGATCCTCCAGCTCGAGCTGCTCAAGCCGAAGATCGCCATCCTCGACGAGACCGACTCAGGCCTGGACGTCGACGCCCTGCGCGTCGTCTCCGAGGGCGTCAACCGGGTCCGTGAGGGCGGCGAGGTCGGCACCCTGCTGATCACGCACTACACGCGGATCCTCCGCTACATCAAGCCCGACTTCGTGCACGTCTTCGCCAACGGCCGCATCGCCGAGTCCGGCGGCGCCGAGCTGGCCGACAAGCTGGAGAACGAGGGCTACGAGGCGTACGTGAAGAGTGGCCCCGTGAGCGGAGCGAACTCGGGAGGTACGGTCGCGTGACTGACGCCCGACAGGGGCTCTCCGGCCTCCTCGACACCGAGGCGATCCGCAAGGACTTCCCGATCCTGGACCGCACGGTCCACGACGGCAAGAAGATCGTGTACCTGGACAGCGCGGCGACGTCGCAGAAGCCGCGCCAGGTGCTCGACGCGCTGAGTGCGTACTACGAGCGGCACAACGCCAACGTCCACCGCGGTGTGTACACCATCGCGGAGGAGGCCACCGCGCTGTACGAAGGCGCCCGTGACAAGGTCGCGGCCTTCATCAACGCACCCAGCCGCAACGAGGTGATCTTCACCAAGAACGCCTCGGAGTCGCTCAACCTCGTCGCCAACATGCTGGGCTGGGCGGACGAGCCCTACCGGGTCGACAGCGACACCGAGATCGTCACCACCGAGATGGAGCACCACTCCAACATCGTCCCGTGGCAGCTGCTCTCGCAGCGCACCGGCGCGAAGCTGAAGTGGTTCGGCATCACGGACGACGGCCGCCTCGACCTGTCGAACATCGACGAGATCATCACGGAGAAGACGAAGATCGTCTCCTTCACGCTGGTCTCCAACATCATGGGCACCCACAACCCGGTCGAGACGATCGTCCGGCGTGCCCAGCAGGTCGGGGCGCTGGTCTGCATCGACGCCTCGCAGGCCGCCCCGCACATGGTGCTGGACGTGCAGGCGCTGCAGGCCGACTTCGTGGCCTTCACCGGTCACAAGATGGTCGGCCCGACGGGCATCGGCGTGCTGTGGGGACGGCAGGAGCTCCTGGAGGACCTCCCGCCCTTCCTCGGCGGCGGCGAGATGATCGAGACGGTGTCGATGCACTCGTCCACGTACGCCCCCGCTCCGCACAAGTTCGAGGCGGGTACGCCCCCGATCGCGCAGGCCGTCGGCCTCGGCGCGGCCGTGGACTACCTGACCTCGATCGGCATGGAGAACATCCACCGCCACGAGCAGGCCATCACCGAGTACGCGGTGAGGCGTCTGCTGGAGGTCCCCGATCTCAGGATCATCGGTCCGGCGACGGCCGAGGACCGCGGTGCGACGATCTCCTTCACGCTCGGCGACATCCACCCCCACGACGTGGGCCAGGTGCTCGACGAGCAGGGCATCGCCGTCCGGGTCGGACACCACTGCGCGCGACCGGTCTGCCTGAGGTACGGAATTCCTGCGACGACGCGAGCGTCGTTCTATCTGTACTCCACGCCCGCCGAGGTCGACGCCCTGGTGGACGGGCTGGAACACGTGCGGAACTTTTTCGGGTAGAGGCAGAGGGTCGACCGGTGAAGCTTGATTCCATGTACCAGGACGTGATCCTGGACCACTACAAGCACCCCCATGGGCGTGGCCTGCGGGACGGCGACGCCGAGGTGCACCACGTCAACCCGACGTGCGGCGACGAGATCACGCTCCGCGTGAAGTACGACGGCGAGACCGTCGCCGACGTCAGTTACGAGGGCCAGGGCTGCTCCATCAGCCAGGCCAGCGCTTCCGTCCTCAACGAGCTGCTCGTCGGCAAGCAGCTCGGCGAGGCGCGGAAGATCCAGGAGTCCTTCCTGGAACTGATGCAGTCGAAGGGTCAGCTGGAGCCGGACGACGCGATGGAGGAGGTGCTGGAGGACGCGGTCGCGTTCGCCGGTGTCTCCAAGTACCCGGCCCGGGTCAAGTGCGCGCTGCTGAGCTGGATGGCGTGGAAGGACGCGACGGCGCAGGCGCTGTCCGAAGGGAAGACCGCATGAGCGAGAACACTGTGACATCCGACGAGGGCCTCACGACCAAGCCGGCCTCCGAGGAGGAGGTCCGTGAGGCGCTGTACGACGTGGTCGACCCCGAGCTGGGGATCGACGTCGTCAACCTGGGCCTGATCTACGGCATCCACATCGACGACGCGAACATCGCGACGCTCGACATGACGCTGACGTCCGCGGCCTGCCCGCTGACCGACGTCATCGAGGACCAGGCGAAGTCCGCCACCGACGGCATCGTCAGTGAGCTGCGGATCAACTGGGTCTGGATGCCGCCGTGGGGCCCGGACAAGATCACCGACGACGGCCGTGAGCAGCTCCGTGCGCTCGGCTTCAACGTCTGACCGAGCCCGTCCACGACGGCCCCCGGCATCGAGCCGGGGGCCGTCGTGCGTTGTTCGTGTGCCGTACCCGCGCCGTGCGCCTCTCGTTGGTGAAGGAACCGGAGCCTGCTCCTCGACATCACGCCGACGAGAGGCACGCAGTGCTGCATCAGCTTCCGCTCCAGAACCGCCGGGCGGCCGTCGCCGCGGCCGGGATCATCGCCCTGACCGCGCTGGGCGGCAACGTGCCCGCCCACGCGGCGAGTTACGGCACCCCGACGATCACCCTGTCGGCGTCCTACCTGTCCGGCGCCGTGGGCGCGACGGGCGACCCGGTGGTCAAGGTGACGATCGCGCAGAGCGGCGCCGACGCCTCCGCCCTGACGGTGGCGGCCTCCGCCAGCTCGAAGTCCTCCGTCGCGGCCACCTCCGACGTCACCGTCACGGGCACGGGGACGACGCGCACCCTCTCCGTGGCCGCGCGCGCCCGCGGGTACACGGACCTCACCGTCAAGGTCACCGGGCTCGGCGGCAAGACCGCCACCAAGAAGCTGTACTACGCGGCGTCCGCCGCCGTGCAGAACGCCGCGGACACCCGCTACCTGACCGGTTCGTCGGACGCCTCCGCCGCCGTCGACGTGGGCGGGGGCTACGCGGTGGTGGCCGACGACGAGTCCAACACCCTGCGCCTGTACGACCTCTCGGCATCCGGCGCGCCCGTGCGCACCTGGGACGTCGCCTCGAAGCTCGGTGTGAGCAAGGAGATCGACATCGAGGGGGCGGCCCGGGTCGGGAACACCGTCTACTGGACGGGCTCGCTCGGCAACAACAAGGACGGCGAGTACAAGGCCGACCGCAACACCGTCTTCACCACGACCGTCAGTGGCTCGGGAGCTTCCACGCAGCTGACCGTCGGAGGCTCGTACAGGAAGCTCCGTGACGACCTGGTGGCCTGGGACGAGGCCAACGGCGACCGTTACGGGTTCGCCGAGGGCACGGAGGACGGCGAGGCGCCCAAGCAGATCGACGGGTTCAACGTGGAGGGCCTGGAGTTCGCACCGGGCTCGACGAGCACCGCGTACGTCGGCTTCCGCGCGCCGCTCGTCCCGCCGAAGTCGGGCGGCAAGGCGCTGATCGTGCCCGTGACCAACTTCGACAAGGTCGCCGGCAGCGGGGCGAAGGCGGTCTTCGGCACGCCGATCGAACTCGACCTGGGCGGGCTGACCATCCGGGACATCCGCAAGAACGCCGCCGACCAGTACCTGATCGTGGCCGGATCCTGGGTGGCCGACGACAACTCCGACCCGTACGCCCTCTACAGCTGGGACGGTGTGGCCGGACACGCGCCGGTGAAGCGGGCCACGCTGCCCACCAGCGACCCGGGCGGCTGGGAGGCCGTCGTCTCCGTACCGGACCTGACGGTGGCGGGTACGCGCGCCCAGGTCGTCACGGACGCCGGCGCCGCGGACCTGTACGGCGACGGTACCGAGGCGAAGGACCTGGACCACGCGGAGTGGAAGAAGTCCCGCGCCACCTGGTTCACCGTGGGCGGCTGAGCGGCCGGTCCCCCCTGCCCTTGCGGGCCGGGGGGACCCTCAGCACACTGAGGCGCATGACCCTGAGCTTCCATCAGATCGCCGTCGACGCCCACGACCTGCCGTCCCTGGCCCGCTTCTGGTGCGAGGTGCTCGACTGGAAGGTGCTGTTCGAGGACGAGGACGAGATCGTCATCGGCGCCGACGAGACCGCCCGGCCCGGTATCTGCTTCCTCCCGGTGCCCGAGGGGAAGTCGGTCAAGAACCGTCTGCACATCGATCTCGCCCCCGACGACCAGGCCGCCGAGGTCGCGCGGGTACTGGCGCTCGGGGCGAGGCGGGTGGACGTCGGACAGGGCACCGGCATCACCTGGGTGGTGCTCGCCGACCCCGAGGGCAACGAGTTCTGCGTGCTCAGGCCGAAGAGCACGCTCGTGGACTGAGCCCGGTGCCCGCCGGTGCGCGGGCGCCCTGGCGGGTCAGCGGTGCATGCCGCCGTACCAGGGCGTGCCGTACGGCGGGGCGCCCTGGTACGGGCCCCCGGCCGCCTCGGCGAGCGCGGGGCCCAGGTCCTCCGTCCGCAGGCGCCGGTCGACGTAGAGCAGGCCGGTCACCAGCTGCGGGAACGTCGCCGAGATGATCTGGCCGACCAGCTGTCCCAGCAGGGTCGCCACGAAGTAGCCGCTCATGGCGACCAGCACGGCGGCGGTGCTCGGGTCGTCGCCGAGCGAGGCGGTCCCGATCATGCTGGGGAAGACGCCGAGGACGGTGAACGGTATCTGGACGACGTAGGCCGCCACCCCCGCCATCAGCCCGGCCAGCAGGACGATGCCGAAGATCCGCCACCAGTCGCCGCGCACCAGGTGTGAGGAGCGGCGCAGCGCGCCGGTGACCCCGCAGCCCTCGAACACCACGGCCGCGGGCGCCAGGCACACCTTGATCCAGAGCCAGGTCGCCAGCGGACCGGCGATCAGCGCGCCGAGAACACCCACGGTGATGGCCACCGAGGGACCGCCACCGCCGTCCATGGTGACGAGGCTGACCATCACGCCGAGGAAGGCGGCCATGATCAGGGCGCCCGGCACCATCGCGATCAGGGCCGTGAGGAACAGCGTGCCGATCATGGGGAGTACACGGGACCAGGCCCCGCGCCACACCGTCGCGAACGTGACGGGCCTGCCGAGGACCGCCTCCCGCAGCACGGCAGGGACCACCGCGTACATCAGCCCGGAGACGATCGCCAGGGTGGCGATGCCCAGGATCACGAGGACGCCTCCCGCGATGACGAGGGGAGCGACGTCACCGGAGGCGGCGGACTCCCCCTGGTCCAGGGAGACCACCCGCTCCAGGTGGTCGGAGACCGCCGACCAGGCGACCGTGACCGCTGCCGTCATCAGCAGTGCCGCGCCGCCGTAGAGGGCGGCGGCCATGCCGAACAGCTGCTTGAAGTACCGGCCCATCGTCGAGAACGCCCCGCCCAGCACGTCCCCCAGTCCCAGCGGGGCGAGGGGTATCACCCCCGGCCTCGGCGGCGGCATCCACCCGCCCCATCCCGGCGGGCCCCCATGAGGTGCCCCGCCGTACGACGCGCCCCCGTGGGCGCCCCCGCCCCACCCTGCGTCCTGTGCCACCACTGCCCCGTCATTCGTATGTTCGGATCATCATCCGGTCGTGCCGGTGCGGACACGGTAGCGCCTCGGGCGGACACCCGGTCCGGGCCGCTTGGGCCACCCCGTTGCGTACGCCCGTACACAACGTTGTGTACGCTTGTACGCATGGGATACGGGATGCTTGCCGCGGCGATCGCGGCGGAGGTGGCCGGGACGACGGCCATGAAGTACAGCGAGGGGTTCACCCGGCTCTGGCCCTCCCTCGTGACCGTCGTGGGCTACGTCCTGGCGTTCGCGCTGCTCGCGCAGACCCTCAAGACGCTCTCGATCGGTACCGCCTACGCGATATGGGCGGGCGCCGGCACGGCGGCCGTCGCCGCCATAGGCATCATCTGGATGGGGGAGTCCGCGAACCTCGTCAAACTCGCGGGCATCGCGCTCGTCATCGCGGGCGTCGTGGTCCTCAACCTCGGAGGAGCCCACTGATGGTCCGGAGGTACGACCCCGAGCGGCGCGAGCGCCTCATCGAGGCGGCGATCCGCGTCGTCGCGGCGCGCGGGATCGCGGGTCTCAGCCACCGCACCGTCGCGGCCGAGGCCGATGTGCCACTGGGGTCGACGACGTATCACTTCGCCTCGCTCGACGAACTCCTCGTCGCGGCACTGCGCCGGTGCAACGAGAACTTCGCGCGCCTGGTGCGGGAGAGGCCCGGACTCTCCGACCCCGGTGTGCCGCTCGCCGACGTGCTGACCCGGCTGCTGGGGGAGTGGTTCGCCGGAGGGCGCGGGCCGATGGAGCTGGAGTACGAGCTCTACCTCGCCGCACTGCGGAGGCCCGCACTGCGTCCCGTCGCCGCGGAGTGGGCCGACGGCCTGACCGAGCTCCTCACCTGCCGCACGGACCCGGTCACCGCGCGCGCGCTCGCCGCGCTGATGGACGGCATCAGCCTCCAGGTGCTCCTCACCGGCGGCGAGTTCGACGCCCGGTACACCAGGGAGATGATGGCGAGGATCGTCGACGGGGCCGGCCGCTGAGGCCGCCCGGGCGCCCGGACGGCCCCGGGCCCGGGACGCGCGGTGTCCCCGCCGGTGCGGGACACGCTCCGGCAGCTGAGACCGGTTCGCCCGCGCGGGGCTCGGAACGTTAGGTTCTGTGCATGACCGACACGACTTCCCAGGGCTCCGCCCGCACCACCGGCGCCGTCGCCGCCGGCCTCGCCACCATCGCCGGTGACGGCACCGTCCTCGACACCTGGTTCCCCGCCCCCGAGCTCGCCGCCGCGCCCGGTCCCGCGGGCACGCAGCGCCTGAGCCCCGAAGAGGCGGTGAACCGCCTCGGTGAGGGCGCCGCCCGGGCCGTCGGGGTCGACGCGCGCCGCGGCGTGGAGGTCGTCGCCGTGTCCACGGTCATCTCCTCGCTGGACGACAAGCCGCTCGACGCCCACGACACCTACCTGCGCCTGCACCTGCTCTCGCACCGTCTCGTCCAGCCCCACGGGCAGAACCTGGACGGCATCTTCGGCTTCCTCGCCAACGTGGCCTGGACGTCGCTCGGCCCGGTGGCCGTCGACGACCTGGAGAAGGTCCGGCTGAACGCCCGCGCCGAGGGCCTGCACCTCCAGGTCACCTCCGTGGACAAGTTCCCCCGGATGACCGACTACGTCGCGCCCAAGGGCGTGCGCATCGCCGACGCCGACCGGGTCAGGCTCGGCGCCCACCTCGCGTCCGGCACGACCGTGATGCACGAGGGCTTCGTCAACTTCAACGCCGGCACGCTCGGGACCTCCATGGTCGAGGGCCGCATCTCCGCGGGCGTCGTCATCGGCGACGGTTCCGACATCGGTGGTGGCGCCTCCACCATGGGCACGCTCTCCGGCGGCGGCAAGGAGCGCATCGCCATCGGGCAGCGCTGCCTGATCGGAGCCGAGGCGGGCATCGGGATCGCGCTCGGCGACGAGTGCGTCGTCGAGGCCGGTCTCTACGTCACGGCGGGGACCCGGGTCACCATGCCCGACGGACAGGTCGTCAAGGCGCGCGAACTCTCCGGCGCCTCGAACATCCTCTTCCGCCGCAACTCGGTCACCGGCGCCGTCGAGGCCCGCCCGAACAACGCGGTCTGGGACGGGCTCAACGACGTCCTGCACAGCAACGACTGAGAGCCGTACCGCAATTCGCGCGCCCGCCGGGAAGTGCGGGACAGCCCTCAGCCGGCGGCGAGGAGTTCCTCGTACACCGCGCGCAGCCCGTCGACCGCCTCGCGGCCGGCGGGCCGCAGCGGTTCACGGACCGGTCCCGCGTCGAGCAGCGCCTTCGCGGTGACCGTGCCGGGCAGACCGGAGGCCATCATGGCCTCGACCAGCCCCATGGTGAGCCCGTTGAGCCGGGCCGCCTCCGCCGTGTCACCGGCGTCGAACGCGTCCAGCACGGCCCGCATCGGGCCCGGGGCCACGTTGGCGACCGTGCTGACGAAACCGGCCCCGCCCAGCGCGTACAGCGGGAGATTCAGCTCCTCGCAGCCCGAGTAGTACGCCAGTGACGTACCCGCCATCACCCTGGCCGCGCCGAGCAGGTCGTACGAGCAGTCCTTGACCGCCACGATCCGGGGGTGCTCCGCCAGCCGGAGCATCGTGGCCGGCTCGATCCTGGTGCCGGTGCGACCCGGGATGTCGTACAGCATCAGCCCGAGGCCGGTCGCCTCCGCCACCCGGAGGAAGTGCGCCTCCACGTCCGCCTGCGGCGGACGGCTGTAGTACGGGGTGACCACCAGCAGGCCGTCGGCCCCCGCGTCCTCCGCCTCCCGTGCCTGCCGGACCGTGTGCCGTGTGTCGAACGTACCGACCCCGGCGACCAGCGGGACGCCGTCGCCCACGGCCTCCCGGACCGCCCTCAGCAGAGCGGTCTTCTCCCCGTCCGTCGTGGTCGGCGACTCACCCGTGGTGCCGCTGAGCACCAGGCCGTCGCAGCCGTCGGCGACGAGCGCGGCCGCGTGGCGGCGGGCGGCGCCCAGGTCCAGCTCACCGTCGGCGGTGAAGGGGGTGATCATGGCGCAGAGGGCGCGGCCGAAGGGTCCGGACGTGTGGGATGTCATCCCCGCAGTCTCGGCCGTCCGGTCGCGCCGGTCCACTTAGATCTGCTCGGGGTGACGGGCAAGCGATGCTGAAGGATGGGCACGCGCGACGTCCGGCAGGATCGAACGAGATGCGAGGGGGACCGTTCCAGGGGCGGGGTGCACGGTATGCGCGTACAGCACGGCAGCGGCTGAGGACTTCACCCCACCCGGCGGCGAGGCAACCCTCGTACAACCCCTGCGGCCCGCCGTGCGGTCCGGTGCCCGGCAACGCGAAGCCGACTCCTCCGCTCCCAGGGGTGATCGGGCACCCCCGGAGGAGTGATCTTGGTCGGACCTCTCCAGGTTGCGGGAATTCGCTCGAGCAGGGTGGGGCCGAACGGATTCCCTGTGGTGCGGAGAGGTATGTCGTGACTGTTGAGCCTGCCGTCGGAGACGGCGCCAACCTGTTGTTCGGATACCGGCCATGGAGTGCGTCGGACTCCTCACCGGCGTACTTCCGGCCTCCCCAGGCGCCTGCCCACCGGCAGGTCCCGGACCTGACCGACGGTGCGAACGAATGGTCGGGGCCGGTCGTCACCGTTCATCCTGACGCCGCTTCGCTGGTCTCGGCCCTCTACGGATACCGGGTCGAGCTGAGCGCGGGGGAGAAGGGAGAGGTGCCGGCCGGGCCGCTGGTGCTCCACGACTCGGACGCCCCGGCATCGGCCAGGACGCTGGGCGGGTATCTGGGCGTCAGCCTGACGCCGGGGCGCGGGTATCTCCTGGTGCGGCACCAGCGCACCGCGGGACACAGGAGGCATCCGTTGGCGGCAGCGGCGACGCCCAAGGAGGCGAGTGCGTATCTCACCCCCGGCGCCCGGGCCGCAGCCGATGCTCTGCCCGTGGTGCCCCCCGGTGAGGCCCCCACACTCGAACAGGTCCAGAAGTACCTGGACTTCTTCGAGACCTACGGCACGCACTTCCTGTCGGAGATCACCTACGGCGACGTCATCCATCAGGCGTTCAGCTACGAGTCGGCGTTCTACGACGCCACGGTCAAGAAGCTGTTCGACCGACTGGCCAAGGGTGCACCTCAGGTGACGGGACATCGGGCCCTGGACTTCCGCGCCGTGACGTCGGAGCCTTACGGCTCCAACGGAGGGGTGCGGGAACACGGCAACGTCCTCGCCTACAGCCGTGACCCGGCCCTGGCCGCCACCGTCGCAGCCGGCAGGTGGCGGGACAAGGCGTACGCGGGGGACCACGACAGCATCTTCGCCGCCAACCTCGAAGACGGTGACGAACTCGTCGACACCTGTACGGCGGTGGTACCGACCGCGCTGACGTTCGCGGGACTGCCCACGCTGCTGCCCGAGCGGGGTCTGACCCTGACCGCCGACCGGTTGCTCCGCGGAGGGCTGCTGCACAAGTACGCGCCCGGGGTGAGGCTGGCGGTGAGCCGTGAGCGGCCGCACTGGGCCACGCACCGGCCGCAGTCCGGCGGCAGCTGGCTCTCCACCCTGGCCACCCCGACGGTGGACGTCTATCAGGAGCGGACGGACCTCGGCGCGGTGAGCATCGGCCGCCCCGCCGACGTCGAGAACTTCCGGGTCACCACCCATGTCCTTCAGGTGTCCGGGGCGGAACCGGCATCGGTGCCGGGCACTTCGGTGCAGCTGCTGACACATGTGCTCGACACCTCGGAGCACGAGGGACTTCCCGAGCTGCGGCTGACGAAGCAGGGCCTTGACTCACTGAGGATGCACTGCGGGCACATGTTCGGTGCGCTGCGGCTCGCGACGGACGACCCGACCGCGGCCCACTACACCCTGCTCGACGGCCTGAGGTTCGCCGACTCGGCCTCGGTGGAGCCGTCCACCCGGCGGCCCTGGGTGAGGGTGGACGCGTCCGTCACCGATGTCCCGCCGAACGGCCTGGTGACCGCGGCGGCGAGCAGCCTCCAGTTCTCGCTCGTCACCGCGGAGACGATGCTCGCCGCCCGGGGAGCGGACGGCGAGGGCGTACGGGAGCTGGGGCGACGTCACCTCGGGTGGCTTGCGCGGATCATCCCGAAGGAGGCCACCGACGCCGGGCTGGCGGCCATGCGCGCTCGTGCGCTGTTCCTGGCCAAGACGGACGGTGTCCTGGAGCAGAGCGCCGTCGAGGTGCCGTACCTGACGTACGAGGCGTACCGGCCCCTGGTCGGCACCCTGCTGGAGAAAGCCAGGCTGGTCCGCGGCGATCTCCGCGATCTCCAGGAGCGGATCGAGCAGCGCAAGCAGGCCGAACTGCTGGCCAGGAACCAGGAGGAGGTCAACGAGAACATCAAGGCGACCGGCAAGCTCCTCAGCGGGTACCTCAAGGCGCTCCATGAGCACCGGGGGGATGTGACCGCGCAGCATCAACTGATCGTCAGGCAGAGGCAGAAGGAGTACGAGAAGGCCGTCACCGATGTCGACGCGCTGCACCGTGCGGTCATCGAGCAGTCGCAGAGGGTCAACAACGAGATCGAGGTGTTCAAGGGCAAGGCGCAGGACTGGCAGACCGACCAGTGGGTGAAGTTCGGTATCGAGGTGGCCCAGGCGCTCTTCGACCTCGGCCGCAGCATCATCGCCCCGGTCCAGGGCCCCGACGCGGCGATGAGGCTCGCCTTCACCGGGTCGAAGCTGAAGAGGCTCGAAGAGGTGATCAACGCGTTGGCGAAGATCGCCGGGAACATGTACGAGACCGCTGCCAACATCAAGGAAGTGCAGGACGCCCTGGAAAGGGTCGACGGCAAGCTGGAACTCCCCGCGCCGCACGAGTGGGCTGAGATGGAGGTCCACTTCCGGGAGACCCTGCTCCCGGCCGGATCCGGCGAAGACCTGAAGCTGCTGGCCCAGCCGCTGTTGACCGCCTTCGGGGCGCTCGCGCGCCGGGGCAAGGCATGGGTGGAGGCCGGGGTCCGGATGACACACCTGCGGCAGGAGGCCGACGCCGCGGTTCTGGCCGCCGACCTCAACACAAGGCAGAAGGAGCGACTGGGGCGGCTCGACCTAGGACTGAACAGCGGCAATCCCCGACCGCCCGAGGTGGAGCACATCGACCTGATCGGCCTGACGGGCGAGGCCGAGTTCCAGCTCAAGCAGACGCTCTCCGCCCTGGCCCGGGTCCTCGTACAGCAGGACGGGGCCGTGCAGTACGAGTACCTGGGCGTGCCGACCCGTCCGGCGTCCTTCGACATCGCCGGCCTCATCCAGGTGATCGCCGACCAGCAGGCCGCCGTCATCAACGGGATCCGCCTTCTCCAGCCGAGGCCGCAGAGAGTTCCCGCGCCCATCACCTACCGACTGGAAGGTGTGCCGGTCAAGGCGCTCCTGGACGGAGAGTACGCCTTCACCATTCCCTCCGATGCCAGGGAGTTCGAGAACTACGCCATGGTCCGGGTGGACAAGGTGATCGCCCGGGTGAAGGGAGTCAGGAGCGCCGAAGGCGCTTACGTGCTGAAACTCGTTTACGAGGGCTCGCCCTTCCACGACCGGGACAAGGCGAAGCGCGCACTTGCCTTCCGCACCGTCGAACGGCACTTCGGCCCCTACGAATACGACCGCCGCACCGGGAGCCTGAACTTCGGCGGCGAGGACGGGCCGTTCGACACGAGCATCACCCGCGTGACGCCTTTCAGCACATGGAGGGTCGGCGTACCCGCTCGGCTGAAGGCCAACAAAGGGCTGGAATTCGCGGACCCTCACGCCACGGTGGAGCTCGATTTCCACATCACGGCCCAGTACCCGGACGAAGCGGTGTCTCTCGGGGCGCGTTGCATGCCCATGGGCAGCGAGAACGCCCTGGTGCAGGACATGTACAACAGTGGCAGCGCGCTGCGCGGCTGGGACGCCGTGCTGAACATGGACCGGGTGAAGGTCAACAGCATCCTCCACGCCCTCTACGAGAAGGACAATCCCGGCGGGACCATGCTCGTGGCCTACGCCGGGTGGAGCGGCGAGGTCCACAAGGGCGGGCCGAAGTACTACGCGCCCGCCCTGGATGTCGAGATCACCCTGGGTAAGCCCCAGTTGACGTTCCTGGACGGCCAGGAAAGCCTGGTCAGGATCGTCCAGGAAGTCGAATCCGGGAAGACCAGGAGCGGATCCCTGGAGGTTCCCAAGGGGACAAGGGTGACGAGCCTCGACTACGAGGCCCGCTCGGGGGCCGTCGACTGGGACGACTGGGAGTCCCTGGAGAGCGAGGGAAGCGGCAGGGTCCCGCGTGTGGAGTGCACACTCCCGCTCGCGGTGGTTGCGGGAACCGTGAAACCGCATGATCCCGAAGCGAAGACCCTCGCAGTGGCTCTGGAGCTGAGCAGCGGTGACTTCCAGGCGAAATACGTCCACGGCGACAACGTCGAGATGCTCGACAAGAAGCTGAAGGACGTGTTCTCGCGGAAGGGCGTCGTCTACCGCATCAACACCATCGACTGCAGCCGGACCAGCCTGCTCCAGGAGCTGAAGCCGTCCCGGTTCTCCGCGCGGACACGGAAGACCAACGGCGACAGGGACCT
Source organism: Streptomyces sp. NPDC059166 (assembly GCF_042755185.1). Classification (NCBI taxonomy): domain Bacteria; kingdom Bacillati; phylum Actinomycetota; class Actinomycetes; order Kitasatosporales; family Streptomycetaceae; genus Streptomyces; species Streptomyces sp. NPDC059166. Next base: position 28,836 of record NZ_JBHZCI010000016.1, read on the forward strand.
GCTGCAACTGTTCATCACCACCGACGGACAGCCCTGCAACGACAGAACGGTCATGGTCGGCGAACCGTTGCCGAGCGGGTACGACGTCTCATTGATGATCAACACCAGGATCGTGTTCCAGGCCCTCCTGGTCGGAGGGTTCAAGGGAGAGGGACTCACAGCGGCGGCCGTCGACCCGGGAGATCCGAGCAAGACCTGGAAGGCGAGGGTCTCGGGGTCGGTCGAGGCCACCATCAAATGGCCGGACAACCTGGACGGCTGGAGCAACGGTGAGTGGATCAGCCACACCTTCCGCTTCGACGAGAACAACAGCGACCGGATGACGCTCCCGCTGGACGGCATGCTCTTCCAGCCCAGCGCGACCGGAGCCCTCAAGATCCACCTGGATCTCAGCAAGAGGCTCACTTTCGAATGGTGGGTCTGCGCCAACAGCCATTGCACCCCGCCGCTCTCGGGGAGCGTGGATTCCTCCCTCACGATCGAAGGCGGTTACGAAGTCACCGTGACCGGGGAAGGAGACAACCAGGCGATCGCCGTCAGGGACCCGAAGGCCACACCCACCGTCACCGCTCACGGCATCTCGGGGAAGGGCCCGTGCGACCGGGCGGGCGGTTGGCAGAAGCAGTATCTGGCCGATGAGATCGAGCGGGTCTTCCCCGAAGCGGTCCAGACCGCCGTCAGGAACATCTCGTTCGGGCAGGCATCCGTCTTCGCGCTGCGGAACCTCTTGTTCCCCGCTGGCAACCGCATGCGCCTGTCCAAGGCCTACGTGCCCGGTGACCTGCTCATCCTCGGCACCTTGATCACGAACGACTGAGCCGCACCGAGAGGACGCGGGCAGGGGGTGCGGTGTCACCGCCGCCCCCCGTCGCGATCCTCCCGGTTCCGGGCGCCGGCCCCGCCCGCCGTCGTGGGCGGCGAGGCCGCCGCCCTGAGGGCGCGCCCACCGTCTGGCATGATCGAACAGACATGTGACGGACCGTTCCAGGGGTGGGGTACAACGGCATGCGCGTACGGAGACCGATCACGGCCGCGGCCGTCACGGCGGCAGCACTGTCCCTCTCCGGCTGTGCCGGATTCCTCGTGCCCGCGGGTGAGGGGGATCCGGTGCCGCGCGTCTCCGCCACGCCGCGCCCGGCCCTCTCCGCCCAGGCCCCGGACTCCGGGCCGGTCGCGGACGCGCCCGCACAGGGAGCGCCCACCACCGAGGCGCCGGTGGGCGGTTGCCCCGCCGCGGGCGTCGCCGTGGACATGGGCCCCGTGCAGACGGCCATGTTCGCCCGGGCGGTCACCCTCACACTGACCAACTGCGGGAAGAAGCCCTACCGCGTCCACGGCTATCCGTCCGTACGCGCGCTGGGGGAGGACGGCGAACGCATTCCCGTCCCGGTGAACGCCGGGGGATCGATGTTCGGCAACGACGAGGGGCCGCGGGAGATCCAGCTGAAGCCCGGCGCGAGCGTCACCTCCACGCTGGCCTGGGTCTCCACCAAGGAGGGCGGCGACCTCATCGAGGGCGACGCCCTGGAGATCTCCGCCGCACCGGACACGGGGGCGCGGATCTTCCCGCTGGAGGGGCACGACATCCGGCTGATGGACGAGCTGAACACGACGGCCTGGCGTGAGCCGGCGGCCGGGTGACCGTACGGCCCGACGAGCCTGGTCCCGGGGGAGACGACGCGTCGGGCGGCCCCTCGGGGGCGTCGGCGCGGGCCCCGGGGACCGCACCCGCAGCCCTGGGGGACGGAACCGGAACCCCGGGCGTCGCGGGTGGCGGCGGGGCCCGGACGGGCCCGGCGTGACGGGCGGTGGCGCGACCCGGTCGCCCCGGCGCCCGGCCCCGCGTCGGGCCCGCGGGAGAACCCGGGCGGCACGGGACGAAATGCGTCTACGCTGGGGCGGCGGCCGAGGCCCGAACACACCGGGACGGCCCCCTGGACACAGCCCGCGCACGCCCCGAGGAGACCCCCCAGATGTCCGCAGAGCGCCCCTCCCTGCCGCCGGTGCGGCTGCACACCGAGGCCGAGCTGGCACGGGACGCGCTGTCCGCGCCGCTGCTCGCCCGTGCCGCCCGCCTCGCCCGCTGGGCCGGGCCCGAGACCAGGGTGGGCGCCGGAGGCGAGCTCGTCGAGGCCCAACTGCCCGACGCTGCCCGGTATCTGGGGCTCGCCGACGACGAGGACGGCGCCGCGTACGCCAGTGAGGCGTGGCGCCTCGCGGTCGACACCGGACTCGTCGACGTCGAGGACCCGCAGGACGAGGACGGCACGGAGGGCGAGGACGCCGAGGGCACCGTCACCGCGGGTGAGAACCTCGCCCTGCTGACCTCGGGATCCCCGGCCGACGTCCTCGCGATCTGGCTGGACGGCCTGGACGCCGTGCACGCCGACGCCACGGCGCCCGCCTTCGACGACTTCGCCGACCTCATCGGCGAGGACGGCAGCGTCGACTTCGACGCCCTGGACTGGGACCCCGAGGAGGAGGCGGACTTCCTCGACGGAGTGCTCGGCAACCTCTACCTGCTGACCCTCGCCGACGCCGGCCCCGCGGACGCACCGATCCCGCTGCCCGCCCTCGCCGCGTCCGTGGTGGTGCCCGAGGACATGGAGGAACCCACCGACGACGTCCTCGAGCAGGTGTCGGAGGCCATGATGCGGCTGGACGACCAGTTCCGGGTGCTCGAACCCATCGGAATCGTCGAATACCGTCCCGTGGACGAGAGCCTGCTCACCGAGGAAGGCGGGGACGCGACACCCCCCGCCGACGACGAGGACGTCACCCGCTACGGCATGGTGAAGCTGACGCCGCTCGGTCTCTACGGCATCCGCGAACGGATGCTGGAGGCCGGCGTGGACGCGCCCGCCGTCGGCGACCTCCGGGACAAGGGGGCGGACGTCCTCCTCGACGGGATCGCCTACTACCCCGAGGAGGCCGCACGCACCGAGGTCGGTCTGTGGCTCGGCACACGAGGAGCGGACGCCGCGGACCAGGCGGCGACGGAGCTCCTGGCCGCGGCGCGCGGCTCCGACCGGCGCGCGCCGCTGCGCAGGCTCCACTGCCAGCAGGCCCTCGCCCTCGTGGGCCCGGAGGCCGAACCTGCGGTGCGCGCGGTGCTCGGCGACCCCGAACTCGGCGGTCTGGCACGGGTATGGCTCGCGGAGCGCGGCTCGGCGGACGTACCGGCACCCGACGAGGCGATGATCTTCTGGCTCGCCGTGGACACCATCGCCGCCCAACTGGACGCGGACGGCGACCTGGACGAGCTGCGAGGGCTGGTCGAGGGCCTCTCGGGCCAGCACAGCGGTTTCTTCGACGAGGCGTGGCGGGTGGAGCACCCCGCGACCGCGGAGGTGCTGGAGGCGATGGGCCGCCTCCACAGCGACCGCGGTGCGGCGAAGGCCGCCCGCAAGGCCGCCTACAAGGCCCGGTCCCGGCAGTAGGCCCCGGCGGCGGGGCAGCCGCTGCCTGCCCCGCCGCCCCCGCGTTGTTCCTGGCCTTCGCCTTCCGTTCACCGCCCGGTCATGCGGCCATGGCCCGCGGCTGCGAGCATCCGCCTCCTCAGTGAACCGATCCGGAGGAACGATGCTCCCGAAGAGAACCTGTGCCGCACTGGCGGTTCTGGCCGTGACCGCGGGCACCCTGGCGGGCGCGGGCGCGGCCGCCGCCGGCCAGTCGCACGGCGGCCGCGGACCGAAGCCGGTGGCCTTCGAACGTGCCGCCACCTACCCGGTCTTCCAGAACCGGCCGGCCGGCGAGGACGCCTCGGCGCAGACCGTCGCCGAGATCTCCGCGACCAGCGAGGACGGCCGCACCCTCGTCTACACGGACGCCGCTGCCGGACGCATAGGCTTCCTCGACATCAGTGACCCCGGCCGGCCGGAGGGGCTCGGCACACTCTCCCTGGCCGAGCTGGGTGACGCCGAGGACGAACCGACCTCGGTGACCGTCGTCGGCCCGTACGTGCTGGTCGTCGTGAACACCAGCGAGAGTCACTCACACCCGTCCGGCAGGCTCGACGTCATCTCGCTGCGTACCCGGGAGCGGGTGGCCGGCCACGACCTCGGCGGACAGCCCGACTCGATCGCGGTCAGCAAGGACAAGCGGTACGCCGCCGTCGCCATCGAGAACGAGCGCGACGAGGAGGCCACCCCCGCGGGCGGCGAGGAAGGCGACCTGCCGCAGGCCCCCGCCGGTCTCGTGCGGATCATCGACCTCAAGGGCCCCTCGCCCGCCCGCTGGTCGACCCGGGCGGTGCCGCTGACCGGCGCGGACGGCTCCGCGCTGCCCGCACTGGTGGCCGCCGGGATCGCCGAGCCCACCGACCCCGAGCCGGAGTACGTCTCCGTCAACAGCCGCGGGCAGCTGGCCGTGACCCTCCAGGAGAACAACGGCGTCGTCCTCATCGACCTCGCGTCGGGCCGTCTCACCAAGGCGTTCAGCGCCGGGACCGCGTCGGTCCGGGGCATCGACACCGTCGAGGACGGCGTCATCGACCAGACCGGGTCCTTCACCGGGGTGCCGCGTGAACCGGACGCACTCGGCTGGATCGACGACCGCTACCTGGCCACCGCCGACGAAGGCGACTGGAAGGGCGGCACCCGCGGCTGGACCGTCTTCGACAGCCGTACCGGCAGGGTCGTGTGGGAGGCCGGAAACTCCTTCGAGCACATCGCGGCGCGCCACGGCCTGCTGAACGAGGACCGTTCCGAGAACAAGGGCACCGAGCCCGAGGGACTGGCGATCGCCACGTACGGCGGGGTGCGGTACGCCTTCGTCGGCTCCGAGCGCAGCAACTTCGTCGCCGTCTACGACCTCACCGACCCCACCAGGCCGGACTTCCTCCAGGTGCTGCCGGCGACCAACGGCCCCGAGGGCCTGCTGCCGATCCCCTCGCGGGGGCTGCTCGCCGTCTCCAGCGAGGAGGACGACGCCGAGGCCGGTGTACGCGCCTCGGTGAGCCTGTTCCGCCTCGGCAGGGGTACGCCTTCCTTCCCGTCGCTGGTCTCGGCCGACGGCCCCGCGGGCGCCCCCATCGGCTGGGGCGCGCTCGGTGCCCTGTCTGCGGTGCCGGGACGTCCCGACGAGCTGTACACCGTCACCGACGCCGCCTACTCCACCACCCGCATCCTCACGATCGACACGGGCCGGGGGCCCGCCGTCATCAAGCGGGAACTGACCGTCCGCGACGCCTCGGGTGAGCCCGTCGGCTACGACGCCGAGGGCATCCACGCCCGGCCGCGGGGCGGTTTCTGGCTGGCCGTCGAGGGGAAGACGGGCGCCGGCAACCGACTGGTCCGTCTGGACCGTCAGGGTGTCACCCAGCAGGTCGTCGACCTCCCCGCCGGCGTCGCCGCGGGCCTCGGCTCACAGGGCTTCGAAGGCGTCACCGCCACCACGGACCGCGACGGCCGGGAGATCCTCTGGGCGACCCTCCAGCGCCCGGCCTCCACCGACCCCGCCGGAGTGGTCCGCCTCGGTCGCTACGACGTCGGCGCCGGAACCTGGAGCTGGTACGGCTACCGGCTCGGCACCACCAGCACTCCCGGCGACTGGATCGGCCTGTCGGAGATCACCGTGGTGGGGGACGAGCTGGCCGTCGTCGAGCGCGACAAGCTGAACGGCCCTGCCGCCAGGGTCAAGCGGATCTACACGGTCGACCTGCCCAGGACCGCCGCTCCGCAGGGGGCGCTCACCGTGCTGCCCAAGACCCTCGCCCACGACGTGCTGCCCGAGCTCCGGGCCACGAAGGGCTGGACGCAGGAGAAGCTGGAGGGCCTGACCGTGGCCGGAGACGGCCACGTCTACGCCGTCACGGACAACGACGGCCTGGAGGACTCCACGGGCGAGACCGTCTTCCTCGACCTCGGAACCGCCCGGAAGATGTTCGGCCGCGACTGATCTCCCCGGGCGCGGCCGCCCCCGGTCCGCTCCCCCGGAGGCGGCCGCACCCGTCCCCGTCGGGAGCGGACCCACGGCTTCAAGCCAGGCGTGGCCGGTTGCGTCCTGTCTTACGTACGGGTCTGTCCCGAACCCGGCATGGGCTTGGGACGCAGGACCTCCGCACGCCGCGTGGAGTTCAGCCGGAGTTGGTGCGGGGCGGGGAACGTGATCGCGCCAACCACCCGGCCTCGCCTCACCAGGAGCCCGCCATGTCGCTCACGCGCAGGGAATTCAGCAGACAGTCCGCCCTCACCGGCGCCGGCATAGCCCTGACCGGCGCCGTCGGCACCCTGGCGACGGCGCCCGGCGCGCTGGCGGCCGAGGACGCGCGGCACGGACACGGCGGCGGACACGACGACCACGACCACGACCACGGCCACGGCCACGGGCACGACAGGGAGCTGGGATACGGGCCGCTGCTCCCCGACCCGAAGGGGATCCTCGCGCTGCCCGCCGGATTCTCGTACCGCGTCATCACCCACAGCGGCGTCACCAAGCTGGAGACCGGCGAGCCGACCCCCTCGAACCACGACGGCACGGCCGCATTCGAGGGCGCCCGCGGTGTGACCCTGCTCGTCAACAACCACGAGCTGAGCGGCGTCCGGACCGGCTGGGAACACCCCGTGCCGCTCACCGAGGGCCTCGTCTACGACCCGGTCGCGGCCGGCGGCTGCACCGTCGTGGAGACCCGCCGCGACGGCCGCACCGCCGAGTGGGTCGGCATCGCGGGCACGTCGACCAACTGCGCCGGCGGCAGCACCGCCTGGGGCACCTGGCTCACCTGCGAGGAGACCGAGGACAAGGCCGGCAAGAACGGCCTCCTCAAGGACCACGGCTACGTGTTCGAGGTCGACCCGTACGACAAGCGCGCCAACCGCGACCCGCGCCCGGTCAAGGCCTTCGGCCGGTACGCGCACGAGGCCGTCGTCATCGACCCGAAGCAGGGTCACGCCTACCTGACCGAGGACGCCTCCGGCCCCAACGGCCTGCTCTACCGCTGGGTTCCGCCGCACGGCTTCCGGCACGGCCGCGGCAAGCTGCGCACCCTCGCCGACGACGCCGGCGTGCTCCAGGCGTTCAAGTGCTTCGACCGGCACGGCGCCTTCGTCGACGACCTGTCCCGCGCCACCCGGGTCGGCACCGTCTACGGCGTGGACTGGGTGGACGTGCCCGACCGCGACGCGAAGACCGTCTCCGTGCGCAAGCAGTTCACCGACGGCCAGGTCACCCGGGCCCGCAAGCTCGAAGGCATGTGGTGGAGCGACGGCGGGGCGTACATCGTCTCCTCGTTCGCCCGTGACGAGAGCCCCGTGGCCCACGACGGCCAGGTCTGGTTCTACGACCCCAAGCGCCGCACGCTGACCCTGAAGGTCCTGCTCGGCGTCAACGCCGACCCGTCCGTGGACGGCGCCTTCGACGGTCCGGACAACATCACGGTCTCGCCCTACGGCGGCCTGGTCATCGCCGAGGACGGCGAGGGCATCCAGCACCTCTTCGGCGCGACGGACAGCGGCCGCACCTACCCGATCGCCCGCAACGAACTGAACGGCGGAACGGAGGAGGACCCCTCCTACAGCGAATTCACCGGAGTCACCTTCTCGCCGGACGGAAAGACGCTCTTCGCCAACATCCAGACCCCCGGCATCATGCTCGCCATCACGGGCCCCTGGAAGCGCCAGTCCGACAAGCGCTGAGGACCGTACCCGCGGTGTGCGGGGGAATCCCTTCGCGCACCGCGCGGTTGCCCCCCTGAAGTCATGGCCATGCACCTCCCGGTGCGAAGGGTCCGGACGCACCCTGGTCCTGGTGGACCGCTCGGGCTCGATGTGGGCGCCGCTCTCGGACCGCTCCCAGCTGAATCGGGCCGACGCGGCCGCCGTCTTCGGCGCGGCGCCGGCCCTGCGGGCGGCGGACGCGGACCTGGTGCGGTTACCGGGTCGGGCACGCGCCGTCGGGCAGCGAGAACCGTCACACCTTCGGTGGACTCTCCGACGCGGCGTTCCGCATGGTGCCGCTGCTGGAGGCGGGCAGGAGCGCGGACTGGCCCTGGAACGGCTGATTACGAATGCGGCACTACTGACCGCTCCGGAGCGGTCGGGCATGGCGTCGGACGCTTACAGGGCGCATACTCGACCGTAATGAAACAGTCAGCCGGTTCCCGGCGTCACCTGCCGTCCAGTCCCTTCAACCGCCCGGCCCAGGAGGCCCCACCGGTCGAATGCTTCGATGTGGGCGACAGGGTGTCGCACGACCAGTTCGGACTCGGACGGGTCCTCGCCGTCGAGGGCGACAACGACGCGGTGCTCATCGACTTCTCCGGGCGCCAGGGAAGGATCCTGAGCCCGTACTCGAAACTGACCAAGCTCTGAGGGAGCGGCCGAGCACGCATCGCGTCACACCGGAGACCCTCCGGACCGACCCGGGGCACCGACGGAAGCATCCGTCTGGTGCCCCGGACGTCGTTCCTGGACGGTGAGGCGCTACAGGGCCTTCGCGGCCGGCTTGACCATGCCGCGCACGGTCCGGGACTTCACGAACTCGCCCATGGCGGTCATCTCCCACTCGCCGGAGAACTGCTTGATCAGCTTCGCCATCATCACGCCGGTCTGCGGCTCCGCCCCGGTCAGGTCGAAGCGGACCAGTTCCTCGCCGGTGGCCGCGTCGATGAGCCGGCAGTAGGCCTTGGCGACCTCGGTGAACTTCTGCCCGGTGAAGGAGTTGACGGTGAAGACCAGCCCGGTCGCCTCGGCGGGGATCCTGCCGAGGTCCACGACGATGACCTCGTCGTCCCCGGCGCCCTCGCCCGTGAGGTTGTCGCCGGAGTGCTTGATCGCGCCGTTCAGGATGGAGAGCTTGCCGAAGTAGCAGCTGTCCAGGTGGTTGCGGTCGGGGCCGTAGGCGATCACCGAGGCGTCGAGGTCGATGTCCTTGCCCCGGAACGCGGGCTCCCAGCCGAGGCCCATCTTGACCTGGGAGAGCAGCGGGCGGCCGCCCTTGACCAGGGACACCGTCTGGTTCTTCTGGAGGCTGATCTTCCCCTTGTCGAGGTTGATCTTGCCGCTGCCGGCCGGTGCGGCCGGTGCGGGAGGAGCCGGCGGAGCCGGAGGGGCGATCCGGGGGTCCACCGGGGCGGACGCCGGGGGAGCCGCCGGGGGCGCGAGAGGGGCGGGCGCCGCCGCCGCGGCGGGCTCCTCGACCGAGACGCCGAAGTCCGTGGCGATGCCTGCCAGTCCGTTCGCGTAGCCCTGGCCGACGGCGCGGGCCTTCCAGGCGCCGTTGCGCAGGTAGATCTCGATGACCACGAGCGCCGTCTCACCACCCAGCCGGGGAGGGGTGAAGGTGGCCAGCGCGGAGCCGTCGTCCGCATTGCGCACGGTCGCGGTGGGCTCGATGCCCTGGAACGTCCGCCCCGCCTCGTCTGGGCTCGCCGTGACCACGATCTTCTCGATGCCCGGGGGGACGGCCGTGGTGTCCACGACGATCGCGTCGGGCGCGGCGCCACCGCCCCCGCGGTAGGTCACGCCCGGGCCCGAGGGCTGGTTGTAGAAGATGAAGTCGTCGTCGGAGCGCACCTTGCCGTCGGCGGTGAGCAGCAGGCCCGAGACGTCGAGCCGCACGGGGGCGGCGACGTCCACCGCCACACGGGCGGCGGAGAGAGGGATGTTCGAGCCGGGGGTCATTGCGGTCATGCACGGGGTAACGAACGACTCGGCTTTGCCGTTCCCTTACCTTTCGGGGGCTTGCCCCGGACGGCTCAGCGCCGGCCGCGGGACCGGTTGCGGGGGTGGTCGCGGGCGGTGCGCTCGTTGCCGTGCCGGTACGCCCCCGTCCAGCGGGCCATCACCAGCTGGGCGTCGCCGGAGACCACCTCCGCCAGGAACTTCTCGGCCCGGCCGCCGCGCAGGGTCCCCGCGGGGCGGCCGTGGTGGGTGAGGGTGACGCTCGCGTCACCGTGCTGCTCGTACGCGAATCCGGAAGGTCTCGGCATGGACGTATGGTGCCCGGCCCGCGGCGGGCCGTCGCGGGCTTTTCGGACCCGCCGGAACGTCGGCACTCAGCGGACCACGTCGAAGACGTTCTTCTGCAGCCCGTTGGCATAGGTCTCGTGCTCGACGAGCCGGAGCTTCTGGGTGTCCTTGTCGGTGGCGCTGAAGAGCCGCTTGCCGGCGCCGAGCAGGAGCGGGAAGACGAGCAGGTGGTAGCGGTCGACGAGCCCGGCGTCCGAGAGGCCCTGGTTGAGGGTCGCGCTGCCGTGGACGATGACCGGGCCGCCCTCCGTCCGCTTCAGCGCGGCGACGTCGTCGAGGGACCGAAGGATCGTGGTGTCGCCCCAGTCGCTCACCAGGGCGTCCTCCGTGAGCGTGGTGGAGACGACGTACTTCGGCATGGCCTTGTAGTCGGTGAACTCCTCCATGCCGGGCCAGACCTTGCTGAACGCCTCGTAGCTGGCCCGGCCCAGCAGCATCGCGGAGGCCTCCTTCTGCTCCCGGCCCTTGATCTCGTACGCCTCCGGCAGGAACTCGACGTCCTTGAACGTCCACCCCGAGTTGCGGTAGCCGGGCTCGCCGCCCGGGGCCTCGACGACGCCGTCGAGGGAGATGAAGGCGGTGCTGATCAGAGTGCGCATGACGGTTCCCCGGGTCTCGCTGCCGACAGGTCCGACGGTGATGCTACGGCGGCCGCTCACGCGGACGCCGTAGCGCCGGTCTCGGGTGTCGACCCCGGTGGCCGGGGAAACTCATCGGTCCTCGCCCGCCCCCCCCGCGCGGGCGGGGGCGGTCAGTAGGGCCAGATCGGGGGGTTCGTGACGAAGTGGCCGCCGAGGTTGGCGTGCTCCGGGTTCCCGGGGTCCAGCTCGCCGTGCTCGGCGACGAGCTTCTCGGCGTACTGCTCGGAGTCGTCCTGCGGGTCGTAACCGAGGGCGCGCGCCGAGGTCAGGTCCCACCACAGCCGGGTGTTGTCCGAGGAGCCGTAGACCACGGTGTGCCGTACGTCCTCGGCGGTGAGGGCCGCGTGGAAGAGGCGGGCACCGTCGCCGGGGCTCATCCACACCGAGAGCATCCGCACCGACGTCGGCTCCATGAAGCAGGAGCCGATGCGTACGGAGACGGTCTCGACGCCGTGCTTGTCCCAGTAGAACTGCGCGAGGTCCTCCCCGAAGGACTTCGACAGGCCGTAGAAGGTGTCGGGGCGGTGGGGTGTGTCCACCGGGATCAGCGGGTCGCCGGGGAGGGGGCGCGGGGTGTAGCCGATGGCGTGGTTGGAGGAGGCGAACACGATCCGCTTCACGCCCTCCTCGCGGGCGGCCTCGTAGAGGTTGTACGTGCCCTCGATGTTGGAGCGAAGGATCTTGTCGAACGAGGACTCGAGGGAGATGCCGGCGAGGTGGACGACCGCGTCCACGCCCCGCACGGCCTCCCGCAGCGCGGCCTTGTCGCCGAGGTCGGCGGTGAAGGCGTCCGGCTCGCCCTCGATGGGGGTCACGTCGAAGAGCCGGAGGTCGTAGCCGTACGCGGGGAGCAGCCCCCGCATCAGGGTGCCGAGGCCGCCGGCTGCGCCGGTGAGAAGGACGGTGCGGGGAGCGGGCATACGGGTTCTCCTCGGTGCGGGGCGCGGGGCGCGGGGCGCGGCGTGCGGACGGATGCGGTGCTGCGGGGCCGAGTGCGTACGGACAGCAAGGTACGCGTGGTGCGCGGGAGCCGGACAGCCGCCCGGTACGTCAAATCCGTGGACCGCATTCACATGCGTGGACACGCTAGGAAGTTTCCGTGGATCACGTCAAGTGTCGTGCGTGATCGCCGGGTTCGTCCACGGTCGGCTGTTCGCGCCTTGACCGGCGGTGCGAGGCTGCCCTAGCGTGGCAACGTTCAGAAATATGGACACCGATCATAATTGTGCACGCCTGAATCTGCTCAGGGAGCGCCCGTGACCTCAGCCCCCCTCGCCGCCCGGCTCACCGAGACCGCCGGGCCGCTCTTCTTCCCCGTCACCGCCTACGGGCCGGACGGCGCCGTCGACCTCGACGCCTTCCGCGCACACGTGCGCAAGGGCGTCGACGCCGGCGCCGCCGCCGTCTTCGCCTGCTGCGGCACGGGCGAGTTCCACGCACTCGCCCCTGACGAGTTCCGTCTCGTCGTCGAGGCCGCCGTGGAGGAGACCGCGGGACAGGTGCCCGTGGTCGCGGGAGCCGGCTACGGCACGGCGCTCGCGATCCGGTACGCGAAGCTCGCCGAGGAGGCCGGTGCCGACGGGCTCCTCGCCATGCCTCCCTACCTCGTGGTCGCGGGCCAGGAGGGGCTGCTGGCGCACTACACCGCGCTCGCCGCGGCCACCTCCCTCGAGACCATCGTCTACCAGCGCGACAACGCGGTCTTCACCCCGCAGACCGTCGTCGCCCTGGCGCGGACGCCGGGGATCATCGGGCTGAAGGACGGGTACGGCGACCTCGACCTGATGCAGCGCATCGTCAGCGCCGTACGCACCGGTCTGCCGGGGCAGGACTTCCTGTACTTCAACGGGCTGCCCACCGCCGAGCTCACCGGGCTCGCCTACCGGGGCATCGGGGTCACCCTCTACTCCTCGGCCGTCTTCGCCTTCGCCCCCGACATCGCCCTCGCGTTCTACCGCGCGCTGGAGAGCGGCGACGACGACCAGGTCAACGCGCTGCTCGACCACTTCTACCGGCCGCTCGTCGAACTGCGCTCCAAGGGGCACGGTTACGCGGTGTCGCTGGTGAAGGCGGCCGTACGCCTGGAGGGCCTGGACGTCGGACCGGTCCGCACCCCGCTCACCGAACCCCCCGCCGAGCACGTCGAGGAGCTGACCGCGATCATCGCGGACGGCCGCGCGCTGCTGGAGAAGTACCGTGCGGGGGAGGCGAAGTGAAGGCCTCCGCCTTCCTGTACCCCTGGGACGTCGTCGGCGACCCGGCAGCCGCCGCCCGCATCGCCGACCTCGGCGTCGAGCAGGTGACGCTCGCCTCCGCCTACCACTCCACCCGGGCCCTGACCCCGCGCCACCCCGGCCACCGGATCGTCACCGCCGAACACGCGGCGGTCCTCTACCCGCCCGACCCCGGCCGCTGGGAAGGGCGCGGGCTGCGCCCCTGCCGGCAGACCTGGGTGAGCGGGGACGACCCGTTCGCCGAGGCGGCGGGACTCCTCGCGGACGCCGGGCTCCAGGTGCACTCCTGGGTGGTCCTCGCGCACAGCTCCCGCCTGGGCGCGGAGCACCCGGAGACCTCGGTGGTCAACGCCTACGGCGACCGCTACCCCTGGGCGCCCTGCATCGCGCGGCCCGCGGTCCACGACTACCTGGTGGACCTGGCGGCCGAGGCGGCGGCGCGCCCCGGGGCGTCCGGAACCGAGCTGGAGTCCTGCGGCTGGTACGGCTTCGCCCATCTGCACGCCCACGACAAGGTCTCCGGGGTCACCCTCGGGGACGCGGCGCAGTACCTGATGTCCCTCTGCTTCTGCGCCGACTGCCGGGCCGGGTACGCCACCGTGGACCTGGACCCGGACGAACTGCGCGCCGGTGTGCGCCGCGCCCTGGAACCCGTGTGGGCCGGGAGCGGCTCCGGCGAGCAGGGCTGGACCGGTGTGGAGAAGCTCCTGGGGGCCGGCCTCGCCGACGCCACCCTGCGATGGCGCCTCCAGGTCGCCAAGGGCTTCCAGGAGGCCGCTGTCGCCGCCGTGCGGGACGCGGCGCCCGGGCCGGGCTTCCAGGTCCTGCTGCACGCCGATCCCGCCCCCTACCGGACCGGCGCCAACGTGGGCACCGACCCCGCGCACATCCTGTCCACGGCCGACGGAGTCGTCCTGCCCTGCACCGGCGGTGACGCCGCCCGTGAGGCCGTGCTCGGCCCGTACGCCGGGCTGCCCGGCGTCGTCGCGGCGAACTTCAACGTGGTCACCGGCATGGGCGGAAGCCCTTCCACGCTGGCCCGGGACGCCGCGCACGCCGCCTCGCTCGGCGCCGGTGAACTACGCCTCTACCACGCGGGACTGGCCTCGGATCCGGACCTGGGCGCCGTCCGGGACGCCCTGTCGGCCGTCCGCGGAGGCTGACCCGGAGCCACCCGGCACGCGGAGCGCAGGCCCCCGGCACACCGCCGGGGGCCTGCGCCGCATGCCGTTTCCCGCCGGCACCCAGGCGCCCGAACCGCCGCCGGCCCGGCCCGTCCGTACGGGATCGCGTGAACTTCTTTTGCCAGAAGCGTTGACGAAACATTCGTACCGCTCTAGCTTCATCGCGTCGTACTTCGTACGTCATATATGAGACGCGATACGCGAGATGCGAGAACTCTTCACCCATGACCTTTGCGCCCGCCCCCATTCCCTCCAGGACCCAGTACGTGCTGGAGGCGATCAAGCACGCGATCCTCACCGCGCAGCTGAAGCCAGGTCAGGCGCTCGTGGAGACCGAACTCGCCGCGCAGTTCGGGGTGTCGAAGACCCCCGTACGCGAGGCGCTGAAGACGCTCGCCGGCACCGGACTCGTGGTCATGAGCCAGTACAAGGGCGCCACCGTCCGGCTCGTCGACGCGACGATGGCCCGCGAGGTGTACGACGTGCGCCTGCTCCTGGAGCCCGAGGCGCTGCGCCGCACCATCACCCGCAAGGCGTCGCTGGAGGCGGCCCAGGAGGCCCTGGAGCGTGCCGACTCGGCGATCGACAAGGCCGACAGATCGCTCGCCAACCGGGACTTCCACCGCGCCCTGTACATCCCCTGCGGCAACCCGCTGCTCGCCCGGATGCTCGACGAGATCCGCGACCAGGCCGCCCTCGTGTCGACCGTCGCCTGGTCGACGATCCCGAGCTGGGAGCGCGAGGCGGCCGAGCACCGCGAGATCCTGCGGCTCGCCCTCACCGACGACGCGGCCGCCGCCGTGGCGGCCCTGCACGACCACATCGCATCGTTCGTACGCCGCGCCTTCCCCGACGACGTCGACGGGGGCGGGGCGGCGTGAACCATCAGCTGGCCATGGATCACCAGCACCTCGACGAAAGGTCGGTCCGCATGGACTTCTCACCGCTGAAGGCGGCCCTCGCAGACGTTGTCGCGATCCCGGTGACCCCGTTCACCGAGGACGGGAGCATCGACATCCCGGCGCACCGCGCCCTGCTGCGAAGGCTGCTCGACGGCGGCGTCCGCATCGTCACCCCGAACGGCAACACCGGTGAGTTCTACGCACTCACCCCCGACGAGCGGCGCACCGTCACCGAACTGACGATCGAGGAGGCGGGCGGCCGGGCCGCCGTCCTCGTCGGCGTCGGCCACGACGTACCGACCGCCGTGGCGGCCGCCGAGCACGCCAGGGACCACGGCGCGCAGATGCTGATGGTGCATCAGCCCGTGCACCCCTACGTCTCGCAGGACGGCTGGGTCGACTACCACCGGGCCATCGCCGAGGCCGTGCCCGGGCTCGGGGTCGTCCCGTACATCCGCAACCCGCTGCTCGCCGGCGAGCGCCTCGCCGAGCTGGCCGACAGCTGCCCCAACGTCATCGGCGTGAAGTACGCCGTCCCGGACGCCGCCCGATTCGGCGCGTTCGCCCGGGACGCCGGCCTGGAGCGGTTCGTCTGGATCGCCGGGCTCGCCGAGCTCTACGCCCCCTCCTACTTCGCCACCGGCGCCACCGGCTTCACCTCGGGACTCGTCAACGTCGCTCCCAAGGTCTCGCTCGCCATGCTGGAGGCGCTGCGCGCGGGCGACTACCTCGCGGCGATGAAGGTCTGGGACCAGATCCGCCGCTTCGAGGACCTGCGCGCCGACCGGCAGAGCGCCAACAACGTGACGGTCGTCAAGGAAGCCCTCGCCGCGCTCGGCCTCTGCCGCCGCGACGTACGGGCGCCGAGCCGGGTGCTGCCGGAGGAGCAGCGCGCCGAGGTCGCCGGCCTGGTCGCCGGGTGGTCGATATGACGGACATCCACGCCGACGGCGCGGACGGCCGCATCGCCCCCGAGGACCTGCGCAGCCACCAGTGGTACGGCACCGACGGGCTCCGCTCGTTCAGCCACCGCGCCCGCACCCGGCAGCTGGGCTACCTCCCCGAGGAGCACCTGGGCAAGCCGGTCATCGCGATCCTCAACACCTGGTCCGACATCAACCCCTGTCACGTCCACCTGCGCGACCGCGCGCAGGCGGTCAAGCGGGGCGTCTGGCAGGCGGGCGGCTTCCCGCTGGAGTTCCCGGTCTCCACCCTCTCGGAGACCTTCCAGAAGCCCACCCCGATGCTCTACCGCAACATGCTGGCCATGGAGACGGAGGAGCTGCTGCGCTCCTACCCCGTCGACGGGGCCGTGCTGCTCGGCGGCTGCGACAAGTCGACACCGGCCCTGCTGATGGGCGCGGCCTCCGTCGACCTGCCGACGGTCTTCGTGCCGGCCGGACCGATGCTCCCGGGTCACTGGCGCAACGAGGTCCTGGGCTCCGGCACGGACATGTGGAAGTACTGGGACGACAAGCGGGCCGGACTCATCGGCGACTGCGAGATGGCCGAACTGGAGAACGGGCTCGCCCGCTCCCCGGGCCACTGCATGACGATGGGCACCGCATCCACCCTCACCGCCGCCGCCGAGGCCCTCGGCGTCACCGTGCCCGGTGCCTCGTCCATCCCCGCCGTCGACTCCGGGCACGACCGGATGGCCGCGCAGTCCGGGATCCGGATCGTCGACCTGGTGTGGCGGCAGCTGAAGCTCTCGAAGATCCTCACGGCGGACGCCTACGAGGACGCCGTCGCCACGGTCCTCGCGCTCGGCGGATCGACCAACGCCGTCATCCACCTGATCGCCATGGCCGGCCGCTCCGGGGTGAAGCTCACCCTGGACGACTTCGACCGCATCGCACGCACCGTGCCCGTCCTCGCCAACCTCCGCCCCGGCGGCAAGTACCTCATGGAGGACTTCCACTTCGCCGGAGGGCTGCCCGGATTCCTGGCCCGCCTCACCGACGTGCTCCACCTCGACCGCCCCACCGTCACGCACACCACGATGCGCGAACAGCTCGACGGGGCGCTCGTCCACAACTCCGAGGTCATCCGGGAGCGCGACAACCCGCTGGCCGAGGAGGGCGGCGTCGCGGTGCTGCGCGGCAACCTCTGCCCGGACGGCGCGGTCATCAAGCACATCGCCGCCGAACCGCACCTGCTGCGCCACACCGGACCCGCGGTCGTCTTCGACGACTACAAGGAGATGCAGCGCACCATCAACGACCCGGCGCTGGCCCTCACCCCCGACCACGTCCTGGTGCTCCGCAACGCCGGCCCCAAGGGCGGACCCGGGATGCCCGAGTACGGCATGCTGCCGATCCCGGACTACCTGCTGAAGCAGGGCGTACGCGACATGGTGCGGCTCTCCGACGCACGGATGAGCGGCACCAGTTACGGGGCCTGCGTCCTGCACATCGCACCGGAGTCGTTCGTCGGAGGGCCGCTCGCCCTGGTCCGCACCGGCGACCTCATCACCCTCGACGTGGAGGCACGGCTGCTCCACCTGGAGATCTCCGACGAGGAACTGGAGCTCCGCAGGAACGAGTGGACCGCGCCACCCGCCCGCTACGGGCGCGGATACGGGGCGCTCTACCAGGACCAGATCACCCAGGCCGACACGGGATGCGACTTCACGTTCCTGGCCAGGCCGGGAGAGGTGCCCGACCCCTACGCGGGCTGAACCGGGCGAAGAGAATTCCGCGCACCGCCTCGTCCGGGATACCGAACGGCATGCGGCAAGCGCTTGCGCCATGCACCGAACGCACGGCACATCCAGCACTTCCAGAGATCGGAGACGCGTCATGGCCCAATCCGTAGCCGTGGCCACACCGCCCCCGAAGGGGAAGGCGCCCAGGCGCCGTTCGGCAGGCTCCCGCCGCCTGCCGTACCTGCTGATCGCGCCCGCGGGCCTGCTGATGCTGGGCTTCATCGCCTACCCGGTGGTCAGCGTCTTCTACTACAGCCTGCAGAACTACAACGTCACCAAGCCCTGGCGGAACGGCTTCGCCGGCTTCGACAACTTCACCCGGATCTTCACCGAGGACGACCAGTTCTGGTCCACGCTCGGCTTCAGCGCCCAGTGGGTCTTCACCCAGGTGACGCTGCAGCTCGCGCTCGGCCTCGCGCTCGCGCTGATCGTGAACCAGACCTTCATCGGCCGCGGCATATCCCGCGCGATGGTCTTCTCACCCTGGGCCGTCTCCGGCGTGCTGACCAGCACCATCTGGATCCTGCTCTACAACTCCTCGACCGGCTTCAGCCGCTACCTGGCGGACGCCGGCATCGGTGAGTACGGCACCTCGGTCCTCTCCGACACCGGCACCGTCTTCTGGGCGGCGACCGTCTCCGAACTCTGGCGCGGTGTGCCCTTCTTCGCCATCCTCATCCTGGCCGACCTGCAGTCCGTCTCCAAGGAGCTCTACGAGGCGGCCGCCGTCGACGGGGCGGGCCGGATGCGGCAGTTCTTCCACATCACCCTGCCCCACCTGCGCGACGCGATCATCCTGGCGACCCTGCTGCGCGGGGTCTGGGAGTTCAACAACGTCGACCTGCTCTACACCCTCACCGGCGGCGGGCCCGCGGGGGAGACCACCACACTCCCGCTCTACGTCGCCAACACGGGCATCGAGGGCCACGACTTCGGGTACGCGTCCGCGCTCACCACCGTCGCCTTCGTGATCCTCCTCTTCTGCTCGATCGTCTATCTGCGCCTGAGCAAGTTCGGAGGCGACCACAAGTGACTGCCGCACTCGTAGAGAAGAACGACGCCCGCACCTCCGGGGCGTCCCGCGGGAACGACACCCCGCCGCCCTCCTCGTCCCGGCGCACCAAGCGCGAGCGTGCCTTCGACGACGTACCGCGCTGGCAGATCTACCTGCCGCTCGGCATCTACCTGCTCTTCACGCTCATCCCGTTCTACTGGATGTTCCTCTTCGCCGTCCGGCCCGCCGGCTCCACCTCGCTGGTGCCCTGGCCGATGACGGGGGAGCACTTCTCCAAGGTCTGGAACGAGCGCAGCTTCGCGGTCTTCTTCCAGAACAGCATGATCGTCGGCGTCGCGACCCTGATCGCCACAACCCTGGTCGCGCTCGCCGGCGGCTACGCGCTGGCCCGGTTCGACTTCAAGATCAAGAGCGGCTTCATGCTCGCGCTGCTCTGCTCGCAGTTCATCCCGGGCGCCCTGATGCTCGTGCCGCTCTTCGAGATCTTCAAGAACCTCCAGATGATCAACTCCCTCGGGAGCGTCGTCATCGCGGAGACCGTCTTCCAGCTGCCCCTGTCGATCATCCTCATCAGCGGCTTCATCAAGAACGTCCCGGTCTCCCTCGAGGAGGCCGCCTGGGTGGACGGCTGCTCCCGCTTCAAGGCGTTCTGCGCCGTCGTCCTGCCGCTGCTGCGGCCCGGGCTGATCGCGGTGGGGTCGTTCGCCTTCGTCCACAGCTGGAACCACTTCCTCTTCGCCCTGATGTTCCTCAGCGAACAGGACAAGCAGACGATCCCGGTCGGCCTCAACACCCTCATCGGCGCGGACAGCGTCGACCTGGGCGCGCTGGCCGCCGGCGGAGTCATCGCCGCGGTGCCCGTGGTGATCGTCTTCGCCTTCATCCAGAAGTGGCTCATCACCGGCTTCAGCGCCGGCGCCGTGAAGGGATGACGGACATGGCCCCCGACTTCCGTACCCGTACCGCGCCCCTCGGGGCCGGAGCGGGGAGGGCGGACCGATGAGTGCCGCCACACCCGTGCCGATCGTCCTGGCCGGCGCCCGCGGCCACGGCCGCTGGCACCTCGCCAACATCCGCCGGCTCCAGCACCAGGGGCTCGTCAGGCTCGCCGGGATCTGCGAACTGGAGCCGCTGTCCGACGACGAACTCGACATGTTCGCCGGGGAGATGCCCGCGCAGTCCGCGGACTTCGGGGCGCTCCTGGACTCGACCGGCGCGAGAGCCGCAGTGATCTGCACGCCCATCCCGACCCACACCGCCCTCGCCCTCACGGCAGCGGCCCGGGGAGTCCACCTCCTCCTGGAGAAGCCCCCCGCGGCCACCTGGGACGACTACTCCCGGATGGCCGACGGGGTCCGGGAGGCCGGCATCGCCTGCCAGATCGGCTTCCAGTCGTTCGGTTCGCACGCCGTGGCCGCCATCAAGGAACTCGTGGCCTCCGGTGCGATCGGCGCGGTCCGCGGGATCGGCGCGGCCGGCGCCTGGGTCCGCGACGACGTCTACTTCCGGCGTGCGCCGTGGGCGGGCCGGCGCAGGATGGGCACGACCGACGTGGTCGACGGGGTACTCACCAACCCGCTCGCCCACGCCGTCGCCACCGCGCTCGAACTCGCCGGCCGGGGTACGGCCGACGACGTGGCCACCATCGAGACCGAGCTGTTCCGCGCCCACGACATCGAGTCCGACGACACCAGCTGCGTCCGGATCACCACCACCGACGGGATGCCGGTGACGATCGCGGTCACCCTCTGCGCCGAGGAGGCCGGCGAACCGTATGTGATCGTCCACGGCGAACACGGACGCATCACCTTCTGGTACAAGCAGGACCGGGTCCTCGTGCAGCGCGCCGGACACGGTCCCGAGGAAGCGGTGCACGGCAGGACCGACCTCCTGGAGAACCTCGTCGACCACCTGGAGCACGGCACCCCGCTCCTGGTCCCGCCCGCGCGCACCGGCGCGTTCATGCGCGTCCTCGAGGCCGTCCGCACCGCCCCCGACCCCACCCCGCTGCCCGAGAGCGCCTGGTACACCCGGCAGGCCGACCGCGGCGACGGCGTCCGGCGCATCGTGCGCGGCATCGACGGGGCCGTCGCAGCCGCGGCGGACACCCTCACCCTCTACTCCGAACTGGGCGCCTCCTGGGCGCGACCGAGCGAGGTGAGCACCTCATGACCACCGCACTCCTCAGCTGCGCCGGACGCCCCGTCGGCCGCTACAACCACCGGAACGGGACGGACGGGCGCCCCTACCTCCACCCCGTCACCACCCTCGCGGGCACCCCCGTCACCGAGGAGCGCCCGGCCGACCACATCCACCACCTCGGTGCCTCCGTCGCCGTCCCCGACGTGGCCGGGTACAACTTCTGGGGCGGGCGCACCTTCGTCCGCGACCAGGGGCCCACCGAGCTCGACAACCACGGCACGCAGCGCCACCTCGGCTGGAAGCTCCGCGACCCCGACGGCTTCGTCGAGGAGCTCAGCTGGGAGGCCGACGGCGCCGAACTCCTGCGCGAGCACCGCACCGTGGCCACCACAGCGGTCTCCGACACCGCCTGGGCGCTGGACTTCTCCTTCTCCCTCACCAACCGCAGCGGCCGGGACCTGTCCATCGGCAGCCCCGCCACCAACGGCCGGCCCGGCGCCGGATACGGCGGCTTCTTCTGGCGCGCGCCGAAGGAGCCGCAGGCCCCCGACGTGTTCAGCACGGAGCTCGACGGCGAGGAGGCCGTGCACGGCAGGGCGGCCGACTGGCTGGCCCTCGCCGGCGACGGCTGGACCCTCGTCTTCGCCGGGGCGACCGACGAGACCCGGCGGGACCCCTGGTTCGTACGGACCGCCGAGTACCCCGGCGTCGGCTCCTCCCTCGCCGCCGAGCGGCGCCTCGCCGTCGCCGCCGGAGACACCGTCGTACGCCGCGTCGTCACCGTCGTCGCCGACGGACGCCTCGCACGCGACGAGGCCGCCGCCCTCGTCCGCAAGGCGGTCGCCGGATGACACCCCCCTGGAGAGCCGACCTCGGTGACGGCACCTACCGCAACCCGGTCCTGAACGCGGACTGGTCGGACCCCGACGTCGTCAGCGTCGGAGACGACCACTACCTGACCGCGTCCAGCTTCGGCCGCGTCCCGGGTCTGCCGCTGCTGCACTCCCGCGACCTCGTCAACTGGACCCTCGTGGGCCACGCGCTCGACCGGCTCGCACCGGAGACGGACTTCGCGGTGCCGCGCCACGACTGCGGGGTGTGGGCCCCCTCGCTGCGCCACCACGCGGGACGCTTCTGGATCTTCTGGGGGGACCCCGACCACGGGATCCAGCAGATCAACGCCGAGTCCGTGCAGGGCCCCTGGAGCGAGCCGCACCTGCTCAAGGCGGGGAAGGGCCTGATCGACGCCTGCCCCCTGTGGGACGAGGAGACGGGCGAGGCGTACCTGGTGCACGCGTGGGCGAAGTCCCGCTCCGGCATCAAGAACCGTCTCACCGGCCACCGGATGAGCCCCGACGGGCGCGAACTCCTCGACGAGGGCACCACCCTGATCGACGCCGACACGATCCCGGGCTGGTTCACCCTCGAGGGCCCCAAGCTCTACCGGCACGACGGCTGGTTCTGGATCTTCGCACCCGCGGGGGGAGTGGAGACCGGCTGGCAGGGAGCCTTCCGGTCGAGGACCTTCGACGGCCCCTACGAGGAGCGCGTGGTCCTCGCCCAGGGCCGTACCGACGTCAACGGCCCGCACCAGGGCGGCTGGGTCAGGACCGCCGCCGGTGAGGACTGGTTCCTGCACTTTCAGGAGCGCGGAGCCTACGGCCGGGTCGTGCACCTCCAGCCGATGCGCTGGGACGAGGAAGGCTGGCCGGTCATCGGCGACGAGGGCGAGCCCGTCCTCACCCACCGCCGTCCGAAGGCCCCGGAGCAGCCCGCCTGTGCTCCCGCGTCCGGCGACCTCTTCCCCGGCGGGCGGCACGGCCCCCAGTGGCAGTGGACCGCCAACCCGCGGCCGGGCTGGACGGCGGACCACGAGGGCGACGGGCTGCGCCTGAGCTGCGTACGCACCGCGTACGCCCACGACCTGCGGGCCCTGCCCAGCGTCCTGACGCAGCGGCTGCCCGCCGAGGAGTTCACCGCCGAGGTGGGGATCACCCTGGACTCCGCCGAACCCGGCGCCAAGGCCGGCCTCGCCGTCCTCGGGGACGCCTTCTCATGGATCGGCCTGGAGGCCGGGACCGACGGCCGGCCGAGGCTCGTCCACCGGTACGCCGAATCGGTCGCCGAGCACGAGCGGGACGCCGAGTACTCCCGGCCCGCCCCCGGGCCCGGCGTCCGGGTCCGGATCGAGGTCACCCGGGGGGCACGCTGCCGGTTCTGGGCCGACACCGGCGACGGGTCCGGATTCCAGCCCTCCGGCCAGGTCTTCGCCGCCACCCCCTGGCGCTGGGTCGGGGCCCTGCTCGGCCTCTTCGCCACCGCACCGGCCGGCGACGGCCCCTCCGGAACAGCCTGCTTCACCGAGTTCAGCACCACCGGAAGACCCCTCACCGTCTGATCTCCGCACCGCTGTATGGGAGCCGCAATGACGCACCTCCGTACCGAGCGCACCAGAGCCAGAACACCCTTCACCGCCTTCATCCCCGCCGCGGCCTTCCGGCGGGCGTGGGGCCAGGACGGTGGCCGTCGGAAACAGCCGCCACAGGGGCTGCCGGCGTCCCCGCCGGGCCGTCGCCACGTGCGAGCCGGCCCCGCGCGGACCGGCACACCGGCACCGCACCGCACGTACCACTGACCTCCCCCCACGCACGCGTAAAGATCCGAGAGAGAAGAGCCGACATGAACATCTCGAAGACGCTCCGGGGGCGTGCCGCGACCGCGGTGTCCCTCACGGCGGTCCTGGCCCTCGGGGCCACCGCCTGTGGCGACGACGGCAGCAGCTCCGGCACGGAGGGCAGCGGGAAGGGCGAGATCACCTTCTGGGACAACAACGGTGGCCCCCGCACGGCGATCTGGACCGAGATCATCAAGGACTTCGAGAAGGAGAACCCTGACATCAAGGTCAAGTACGTCCCGATCCCGATCGCCGACGTCCAGTCCAAGTACGACACCGCCATCGCCGGTGGCGGCCTTCCCGACGTCGGCGGCGTCGGTACCGCCTACCTGGCCAACATGGTCTCCCAGGAAGCCCTGGAGCCGGTCAACGACCGCCTGGACGAGTCCCCGCTGAAGGGCAAGCTCGTCGAGGGCATGGTCGAGAGCGTCAGAGCGGCCGCCGGCCGTGGTGACGACCTGTACTCCGTGCCCACCTCCGCGAACAACGGCGCGCTCTGGTACCGCACCGACCTGTTCCAGCAGGCCGGCCTGGACGAGCCCGCCACCTGGCCCAAGTTCTACGAGGCCGCCGAGAAGCTGACGGACGCGAAGAACAACAAGTTCGGCTACACCATCCGCGGCGGCGCGGGCTCCATCGCCCAGGCCCTGGACGCGATGTACGGCCAGACCGGCATCACGGAGTTCTGGGACGGCGACAAGACGACCCTGAACGACCCGAAGAACGTGGCGGCGCTGGAGAAGTACGCCGCCCTCTTCAAGAAGACGACGCCGTCCGCCGACGTCAACAACGACTTCACCAAGATGGTCGCCCAGTGGGACTCCGGCACCATCGGGATGCTCAGCCACAACCTCGGCTCCTACCAGGACCACCTGAAGGCCCTCGGCGAGGGCAAGTTCCGTGGCATACCCGCCCCGATCGGGGAGGGCGGCACCCGCGTCCAGGTCTCCAACCCCGTCGACGGTCTCGGGCTGTTCCGTTCCAGCAAGAACAAGAACGCCGCCTGGAAGTTCATCGAGTTCGCCGCGTCGCACGAGTCGAACAGCAAGTGGAACGAGTCCGCGGGCGCCATCCCGGCCAACACCGAGGCGGCCAACGACCCCTGGATCTCGAAGACCGAGCCCACCGCGCTCGCCGCGAAGGCCCTGACCGACGGCTCCACCAAGATCGTCGACCTGCCGTACTACCTGCCCGACTGGAACAACATCAGCAAGGCCGACAACGAGCCCGAGTTCCAGAAGCTGCTCCTCGGCAAGATCACGGCCAAGGCCTTCCTCGACAAGATGGCCGACGAGCTGAACGCCGCCCAGAAGGAGTGGAAGGAACTGGGCAACGGCTGACCGGCCGTCCCGGCAGGGACGCCCCCCAAGACCGGGGGACCGGCGGCGGTCCGGGTCGCACCCCGCCGCCGGTCCCTCGCACCACCGGTGCCGTCCGGGTCTCCCCGGCGTCACCCGAAGCTCCTCCTTCGTCACATGTCCTCCCGGAGAGGCAGTAACGCCCGTGTCACTCACCCGCAGAAGGACGGCGGCCGCTCTCCTCGCGCTGCCGCTCGCGCTCAGCGCCACCCCCGCACTCGCCCACGGCGGCGGGGGCGGAAGGCCCCGCCCCAGGACGATCCACATCGCCGGTGACTCGACGGCCGCACAGAAGTACGCCGACGCCGCACCCGAGACGGGCTGGGGCATGGCCCTCCCGTTCTTCCTCGGACAGGGCCTCACCGTCGCCAACCACGCCATGAACGGCCGGAGTTCCAAGAGCTTCATCGACGAGGGCCGGCTCACCGCCCTCCTGGAGGGTGTCCGCCCGGGCGACCTCGTCCTCATCCAGTTCGGCCACAACGACGAGAAGACCGAGGACCCCGCCCGCGGCACCGACCCGTACACCACGTACCAGGAGTACCTGCGCCAGTACGTCAAGGGCGCCCGCGCCCGGCGCGCCGAACCCGTGCTGATCACACCCGTCGAGCGGCGGCGCTTCGCCGCGGACGGCACGGCGTCGCCCACCCACGGCGAATACCCCGCCGCCATGCGCGCCCTCGCCTCCGAGGACCGCGTGGCCCTGCTCGACATGCAGGCGGTCTCGCTCGCCCGCTGGCAGGAACTCGGCCCCGACGGGACCGAGGCGTACTTCAACTGGCTGGAGCCCGGCGAGTCGCCGAACTACCCCGACGGCCGCCAGGACAACACCCACTTCCGGCCCGAGGGCGCCATCGAGGTGGCCAGGATGACGGCCCGCGCCCTGCTCGAACGGCGCGTACTCGCCCCTCGCGATCTGCGCCGCCTCGACGACCCGATCCCCGCGGAACGGATCACCTGGCCGCAGGCCTGACCCTCCGCCCCACCGCGGGCCCGCCCGCGCACCCCTGGATCTCCCCCACTTCTTCCTTCACGTACGACAGTTAGGGATCAGCCATGCCCGCACGTATGAGAAACATCCGCGCCATCGCCGTGGTGCTGGGAACCGCCTCGCTCGCCCTCGCCGTGACCGTGCCCGCCCAGGCGACCGGTCACGGGAAGGGCATCGAGCGTTCCGTGCTCCCGGCCGGTGACGGCTGGGCCTCCGCCGAGGGGTCCACCACCGGCGGCGCGAACGCCACCCCCGACCACGTCTACACCGTCACCAACCGGGCCGAGCTCATCGCGGCCTTCGAGGACGCGGGCGACGCGCCGAAGATCGTCAGGATCGCCGGCACCATCCACGGGAACTCCGACGCCGAGGGCAACCCCATCGGCTGCGAGGCGTACCACCAGGACGGCTACACCCTGGACAAGTACCTCGCGGCCTACGACCCGGCGGTCTGGGGCATGGAAGAGGTCCCCTCGGGCCCCCTCGAGGACGCCCGGCTGGCCTCCGCCAAGCTCCAGGCCGCCGCTGTCAACGTGAACGTCCCCTCCAACACCACCCTCGTCGGTGTGGGCAAGGACGCCACGGTCATCGGTGCCAGCCTCCAGATCAGGGGCGTCTCCAACGTCATCGTCCGCAACATCTCCTTCGAGGACACCTACGACTGCTTCCCGCAGTGGGACCCCACCGACGGGGAGACCGGCCACTGGAACTCCGAGTACGACAACCTCGTCGTCTACGGCTCCAGCCACGTCTGGGTCGACCACAACACCTTCAGCGACGGCGACCGTCCCGACTCCGAGCAGCCCCGCTACTTCGGCGAGCTCTACCAGCAGCACGACGGGCTCTTCGACATCGTGCGCGGCGCCGACCTGGTCACCGCCTCGTGGAACGTCCTCAAGGACCACGACAAGACGATGCTCATCGGCAACAGCGACAGCGCCGGTGCCACCGACAGCGGTCACCTGCGTGTGACGCTGCACCACAACCTGTTCAAGAACGTCAACGAGCGCGCGCCCCGCGTCCGCTTCGGACAGGTCGACTCGTACAACAACCACTTCGTCGCCACCACCGGCAGCGTCTACGGCTACAGCTACGGCATCGGCAAGGAGTCCAAGCTCGTCGCCGAGTCCAACGCCTTCACCCTCGGTTCGGGCTTCGACAAGGCCAAGATCCTGAAGAAGTGGTCCGAGTCCTCCCTCACGGCGGGCAACAACTACGTCAACGGCCGCAAGACCGACCTGATCGCCGTGCACAACGCCGGTGTGCCCGAGGAGCAGCTCACCACGGGCGCCGGCTGGACCCCGACCCTGCGCACCAAGGTCAACCACCCGCTCGTCGTCCCGCTCCTGGTGGGTCTCGGCGCGGGCGCCGGCAAGCCGCTGGTGCGCTGACCTGATTCACCGGTGCGCTGACCGACGGGTCGGCTGACCCGTCGGTCGGCCTGCCCGCCCCAGACCGGCCGGAGCGGCACCGCACGCCTTCCAGCACCCCGGAAGGCGCCGCTCCGGCCTATTTCCCCGTACCCCGCAAGCACCCGCACAGCCCGCAAGGAGTACCGCATGCCCAGCAGACGCAGTGCCCTGTCCCTCTTCGCGGGCGCCGGTGCGGCCCTCGCCCTGGCGGCTCCCGCCGCCCAGGCGGCACCCGGCCGGCCGACGCGCCCCGGCAGCCCCTTCGGGCGCCACGGCTCGCCCTCGCACCGTCGCGACGCCCTCACGCTCTACGTCGACCCGCACGGCAGGGGGGACTTCACCGACGTACGCACGGCTCTCGACGCGGCCACCGGCACCGGCCGGACCCTGGTCATCGCCCCCGGCACCTACCGCGGCAAGCTCTCCGTCCCCGCCGACCGCGCGGACCTGACTCTGATCGGGGCGAGCGGCGACCCGCGCGACACCGTCATCGTCCACGGCGACGCCGCGGGCACCCCGAAGCCCGACGGCTCCGGCACCCTGGGCACCAGCGGCTCCGCCTCGGTCACCGTCCAGGCGGCCGGCTTCACCGCCCGCGACGTGACCTTCGCCAACGACTGGCTGCGCTCCGACAACCCGGAGTACACCGGCACCCAGGCCGTCGCCATCAAGGTGCAGGGCGACCGTTCGGCGTTCTACGGCTGCCGCTTCCTCGGCCACCAGGACACCCTGTACGCCGACACCCTGGCCCTCACCGCCTTCGCCCGCCAGTACTACCGCGACTGCTACATGGAAGGCGACGTCGACTTCGTCTTCGGCCGCGCCACCGCGGTGTTCGACCGCTGCCACTTCCGCACCCTGACCCGCACCGACCTGGCCGCCGCCCCCTACGGCTTCGTGTTCGCCCCCAGCACCGCCGGAGCCAACCCGCACGGCTACCTGGTGCTGCGTTCACGGGTCACCAGCACCGCCCCCGACGGCTACTACAAGCTGGCCCGCCCCTGGGTTCCGTCCTCCGACCTCACCGCGCACCCGATGCTGACCGTCCGGGAGAGCCACCTCGGCGCCGGCATCGACGCCGCCGAACCGTACGGCACGATGTCCGCAGGCTTCCCCTGGCAGGAACAGCGCTTCGCCGAGTACCGCAACACCGGCCCCGGCGCCCGTGTCACCGTCCCCGCCGACCGGCCGCAGCTCACGCGGGCCGAGGCCCGCACCCACACCCCGGCCGACTACCTCGGCGACTGGCACCCCTGCGTGTGAACTCGGGGATCACCGGGCGGGTGCTGCCCTCCTTCCACGAGCGGCTGAGGGAAGGACTCACCTTCCCGCTCGCCTGGGAGCGGTACGCGGGCGACTTCCCGGCCTGGCGCGCGGAGGCGCGCGCCAGGGTCCGCGAGACGCTGCTGCAGCCGCCCTTCTCCGGACCCTTCGACCCGGTGACCGTCGACGAGCACGCCGAAGGCGCGTACACCTCGCGCACCGTGGAGTTCGCCCTCGGTCGCCACGGGCGCGCCCTCGGCTCCCTGCTGGTGCCGCACGGTACGGGCCCCTTCCCGGCGGTGCTCGTCCTGCACGACCACGGGGGCGAGTTCACCATCGGCAGGGAGAAGGCCGTGCGTCCCCGCTCCGGAGGCCCGGAGCGGGGAGGCCGCGCGCGGGCATGGGCGGACCGGCACTACGGAGGCCGCTTCATCGGGGACGAGCTGGCCGCCCGGGGCTACGCCGTGCTCGCCGTGGACACCCTCGGCTGGGGCGACCGGGGCCCGCTCGCCTACGAGGACCAGCAGGCCCTCGCCGCCAACCTGCTCCAGCTGGGCACCTCGCTCGCGGGCCTGACCGCCCACGAGGACATCCGCGCCGCCGCCTTCCTCGCCTCGCTCCCCGAGGTCGACAGCCGCCGGGTCGGGGCGCTCGGCTTCTCCATGGGCGCCTACCGCGCCTGGCAGCTCTCCGCCCTCTCCGACGACGTCCGCGCGGCGGCGGCCGTCTGCTGGATGACCTGCCTGCACCACATGCTCGTCCCGGGCGACAACACGCTGCGCGGCCAGTCGGCCTACTTCATGCTGCACCCCGGTCTCAACCGGTACCTGGACATCCCGGACGTGGCGTCGGTCGCGGCGCCGAAACCCGCGCTCTTCCAGGCGGGTGGCGCCGACCGCCTCTTCCCGCTCGCGGGGGTCACCGCCGCCTACCGGAAGCTGCGCGCGGTCTGGGATTCGCAGGGAGCCGGCGACCGTCTCACGACCGAGATCTGGCCCGGCCAGGGGCACGCGTTCGGCAGGGGCATGCAGGACGCGGCGTACGAGTGGCTGGACCGGTGGGTGGGAGAGGCCGACGCGCCGTAGGGCCCCGGCACCTCCCACGGACAGGGCGAGGGGGCTCCCCGACCGGTGGTCCCGGAGCCCCCCGCCGTACCAGGCCGGCTACGACAGGCAGCGGCCGCTCGGGGACGCCTCGATCGCGGTCACCGTGTGCGAGACCTCGACGGACTGCCCCGGTGCCACCGAGAAGCCGTACTCGGCGTCGACGCAGTAGGTCACCGAGGTGTCGTTCGAGATGCTCGTGACCTCGGAGGCGCGCAGGAAGGTGTAGGAGTCACCGTCGGCGACGTACACGGTCGGCTCGTAGATGTCGTTCACGGTCATGCAGACGTATCCGTCCACATGGCAGCCCGCGGCGGCGGTCTGCGCGCCGGCCGCGCCCGCCGCGCCCGCGCCGAAGACGGTCAGGGCGGCCATGGTGGTGCCGACGAGAACTCCGCGCCAGGCGTTGTGTCGCAACATTGGGGGTTTCTCCTGCGGTTGGGCGCGGCTCATGACCGCGCGTCCCGAACTGTGTTCTGCCGACGGCGAGTTGCCCGTCGATCAGTGATCGCCATGGAAGCTAGGGAGCAGGCGTTACTGAGGCGTTACCCGCCTCGGCCGACCGGTCCGGAGCGGCGCTCCTACTGGAGTCCCGCGCTGTTGAAGGCCCGACGGAGCGTCAGGTCGACGATCTCCGTGTCGAACTGCACGACCGAGTAGCCGATCGCCGACCCGGAGCCGGTGAAGCAGGTCTGGGTGATCTGGACCAGGGGGACGGGCCGGTCGTCCGGTCGGATCCCGAAGGCGTCCCCGGCGAGGGCCGCCTGGATCTTTCCCTCCATGCGGTGCAGTGTCTCTCCGGACTGGTCGCGGATGAGCCCGATGAAGTCGACCTCCACGTCCCGCAGGGGGGTGAGGTCCACCGTGCGCCCGGCGATCGTCTTCAGGCACCAGTCCCGGAGACGGACCGCCGGCTGTCCGTCCACCGTGAAGACACGCTCGACGTACCAGGTCTCCGAGTCGTCCCCGGGCAGGTCCAGGCCGGCCGCGACCTCGGGGCCGGGCCTCACGGAGGCGAGGTGCCAGTGGGACAGGCCGGGCTCGCGCCCCGAGCTCTTGATGATCTCCTTGACGGGGATGACGTCGGTCACGCTGAACGACGCCGGCGGCGCCGGGGCGAGCACGGTGGTGCCCACACCCCAGCGCCGCTCGACGAGGCCGTCGGTGACGAGGATGGCCACGGCTTCCCGGACCGTGTTGCGGCTCAGGCCGATCCGGCGGGCGAGTTCCGCCTCCGGAGGCAGCCGGTCACCCGGCCGGTAGTCCGCGGCGATCAGCGCGCGGAGCTCTTCTGCCGCCTGTGCTCGGAGCGTGCGTAGCCGTGTCAAGGGATCTCCATCCTCGTCAGCCGCCCGCGGCCGGTGGTTCGGGCGTCTGGGTGAAACCTAACGGGCGCCGGAGGGCGACGAGGCGACGCCTGCCGTCGCGGCCTCGGTACCGTCCCGCTCCACCTCTCCGACGTCGGTCCGGGGGATGAGGAAGGAGACCAGCAGCCCCAGGAACGCAAGG
Source organism: Streptomyces sp. NPDC059166 (assembly GCF_042755185.1). NCBI lineage: Bacteria > Bacillati > Actinomycetota > Actinomycetes > Kitasatosporales > Streptomycetaceae > Streptomyces > Streptomyces sp. NPDC059166. The sequence continues at coordinate 59,939 of NZ_JBHZCI010000016.1, forward strand.
CCCGTGCAGGTCCACAGAGCGGTGGCGTACCCGTGGTGGGTGGGCGCTCCGCCGTCCTGCAGCTGGGTGATGATCCCGCTGCTCACGGCGACACCGAGCGAGGCGCCTATACCGAAGGCGGCGGTGTTGAAACCGGTCAGCGCACCGGGTGCCTCCCGCGACGACAGGAGCACTCCCAGGCCGTCCAGGGCGGTGAGGACCAGCCCGGTGTAGCAGGCGCCCAGCACCAGGGTCACGGCGAACGCGATCTCGGGACTGTCGCTGAACGCCGCGAGTACGGCGAGGCCCGCGACCGTGACGACCAGGCCGGTGTTGAGGATCACACGCCAGCCGATCCTGGGGGCGAGGGAGCCGGCGAAGGGGGCGAACGCGAAGCCGACCACGGAGACCGGCATGGTGTACAGCAGCGCCGCCGTGGTGGCGCTCATCCCGAAGCCGCCGCCCGCGTTCTGCGCGAGCAGGGGCAGCACGAACAGGGTCGCCGCACCCGCCCCGGCGAGCGTGAGGACATTGGTGAGGAGCAGCGGCCAGGCCCGGCGGGAGCCGAGTTCGCTCGGCCGGATGAGAGGTTCCGCGGCCCGCTTCTCGACGAACGGGAAGGCGGCGAGGAACACGATGCCCACCGTGAGGGCGACAAGGGTGCCCGGGGTCGTCCAACCCCACTTGCCGCCCTGGGAGAGGGTCAGTGACAGCCCGGTCAGACCGACCGCGACGGTGAGCGAGCCCTTCCAGTCGAGGCGCCGCTTCTCGGAGGCGGCGGTCTCCGGCACGACGAAGTAGACGCAGACGAACGCGGTCGCGGTGAAGGCGACCATGCACCAGAACACCGCCCGGTAGCCGAAGGTGTCCACGATGCTCCCGCTGACGACGGCCTCCGCCCCGCCGAGCCCCGCCTTGATCGCCGCGATGACCGCCAGTGCCTTGCTGAAGGTCTTGAGGTCGAGCAGGTCGTGCAGGATCAGGAAGGCGAAGGCGAAGACCGCGCCGCACATGCCCGAGAGCGCGCGGCCGGCCAGGTAGAACCCGACGCCCGGCGCCAGTGCCACCACCACGTTGCCGACGACGAGCACACCGAGGCTGAACAGGAGGGCCCTGCGGCGGCCCGTCCAGTCGCTGATCCGGGTGACGACGATGGCGGAGATCGCCCCGATCATCGCGAAGAGGGTCTGCGCGAGGCCGACCGTCGCGGTGTCCGTGTGCAGGCTCTCGATGATCTGGGGGTTCGCGGGCGCGATCATCGTGTTGTTGAGCTGGTAGCTCCCGACGGCAAGCAGGAGTGCCGTCACCAGCCAGGCCGTGGCAGGCGTTCTCCCCACCGGCGCGCGGCGTCTCGACGAGTGGTCGACAGGGGTCATCCGGGGCTCCCTCAATGGAGATCGGACCTCTGAGGGTCCAAGGTTTGGTCCATGTAAAGGTCTGATTCATCCCCTGTCAAGGGATGGACATCCAGAGGTCCAACCTCTACTTTCGAGGGTCGAGAGAGCTGGAGCCGCACATGACCACGAACATCCTCGTCTTCCTGACCGACGACCACGCGCAGTGGGCCGCCGGGTGCTACGGGAACTCCGAGGTGCAGACCCCCAACCTCGATCACCTCGCGGAGACGGGCGTGGTCTTCGACAACGCCTACACCCCCTCACCGGTCTGCTCGCCGGCCCGTGCCTCCTTCTTCACCGGGCGACTGCCCTCGCAGCACGGAGTGCACGACTACCTCGCCGAGGCCGATCCCGAGGTGCGCTCCACCGACTGGCTCTCCGGCGAGCGCCTGATCAGCGAGGTGCTGCAGGAGCGGGGTTACGTCACCGGGCTCACCGGCAAGTGGCACCTCGGCCGCGGCGAGCGCCCGGCACGCGGCTTCGACTTCTGGTACTCGCGGAGCGCGCCGGTCTCCGAGGCGGAGGGCTACCACACCCCCTGGCAGCGCACCGAGCCCGTCGAGAAGCGCTACGACCGGCAGGCCATCACCGACCGCGCCATCGAATTCCTGCGCAACCGGTCCCTCGAAGGCGACGAGAAGCCCTTCTTCCTCTTCGTCGGCCACCTCGCGACCCACAGCCCGTGGACAGGCGCCCCCGAGCGGCTGGTCAGCCGCTACCGCCGCGCCACCTTCCGTGACATACCCCAGGACGTCACCCACCCCTTCGGACGCCTGCGGTCGGAATCGCTCTACCCCAGCCGGAACGATCCCCGCGAGGCACTCGCCCAGTACTACGCCGCCGTCACCGACATCGACGAGCAGGTCGGCCGGGTCCTGGACACCCTCGACACCCTCGACCTCCGCGACGACACCCTGGTGATCTACACCAGTGACCACGGCCTCAACACGGGCCACCACGGCATCTGGGGCAAGGGCAACGGCACCCTGCCCTACAACGTCGTGGACGAGTCGATCCGGGTACCGCTCATCGTCAACCACCCCGGCTCGGTCCTCGGCGGCCAGCGCCGCAGGGAGAACGTCTCCCACGTCGACACCTTCCGCACGCTCCTGGAGTCCGCCGGCGCCCCGGCACCGGACGGGCCCACCAGCCCGTACCCGGGCCGCAGCTACCGCGGCGCCCTGCTCGGCAGGCCCCTGCCCGAGGCGCCGGACCTGGTCTTCGCGGAGTACGGAAACCTCCGCATGGTGCGCTCGGAACGGTTCAAGCTGGTCCGCCGTTTCCCGGACGGACCGCACGAGATGTTCGACCTGCGGCGCGACCCCCGCGAGACCACCGACGTCATCGACGACCCTCGTCTCCGGGAACGCCGCACCGAACTGGACGAGGCGCTCGCACAGTACTTCGCCACGTACGAGGAGGCGGACAGGGCGGGCACGCACGTGCTCGACCAGCCACGCCACAACGGCGACGAGGCCTGGCGCGACGACCGGCCGCCCGTCCTCGTCGAGTCCAGCCAGTGGCTGGAGAACCTGGAGGAGAGCATCCAGGAGCGGCGCCGGCAGACGCGCGCCGCCGAAGACACCGGCCCCGGCACCACCGTGACCACCGACGGAGACAGCCATGAGCACCACTGACGCCGCCCAGGCCCCGGCGGGCCGCACCGCCGCCGAGTGCGTCCCCTCGTGGCCGGACCCGCCCCGCCCCGGCCTGCCCAACGTCCTCACCGTCGTCCTGGACGACACCGGCTGGTCCGACTTCGGCTGCTACGGCTCCGAGATCCGCACGCCCGCCATCGACGCGCTCGCGGCCGGCGGACTCCGCTTCACCAACTTCCACGTCAACCCGATGTGCTCCCCGACCCGCGCCAGTCTGTTCACCGGCCGGAACAACCACAGCCTCGGCATGCGCTTCATCGCGGACACCGACACCGGCTTCGACAACTCCCGCGGCAGGATCGACCCCGGCGTGCCGCTGCTCCCGGACCACCTGCGGCCGCACGGCTACGGCTCCTACCAGGTGGGCAAGTGGCACCTGGCCCCCGGACACGAGATCACGCCCGCCGGCCCCTACGACAACTGGCCGCTGCGCCGCGGCTTCGACCGCTTCTACGGCTTCATGGGCGGTGCCACCGACCAGCGGGCTCCGGAACTCTTCGAGGACCACCACCCCGTCCAGCCCCCGGCCGGGCCCGGCTACCTCCTCTCGGAGGACCTCGCCGACCGCGCCATCTCCTACCTGCGCGAGCACCGCACCTACCGGGCGGGCAGCCCCTTCTACCTGAACCTGGCACTGGGGGCCACGCACGCGCCGCTCCAGGCGCCCCGCGCGTACATCGAGCGCTACCTCGAGACGTTCACCAAGGGCTGGGACCGGACCCGCGTGGACCGGCTGCGCCGCCAGACCGAGGAAGGCCTGGTGCCCGAGGGAACCGGACTGACCGAACGCAACCCCGGTGTCGCCCCCTGGGACGAACTGACCGAGGACCAGCGGACCCTCCACACCCACCTGCAGGCCGTCTACGCCGGATTCCTGGAGCACGCCGACGAGCAGATCGGCCGCGTGGTCGCCGCCCTCCGGGACTGGGGCGAACTCGACAACACCCTCGTCATGGTGCTCTCCGACAACGGAGCCAGCAGGGAGGGCGGCCCGCAGGGCGCGGTCGACGTCAACGCCCCCTACAACGGCATCTCCCAGACCGTGGAGCAGGAACTGTCCCGCCTGGACGACCTCGGCGGCCCCCGGGGGCCCGCGCACTACCCCGAGGGGTGGGCCACCGCGAGCAACACCCCGTTCCGCCTCTACAAGCAGTACACCGACCTCGGCGGGGTCCGGGTGCCGCTGGTCGTGCACTGGCCCCTCGGCATCCCCGAACGCGGCGGGATCCGCGACCAGTTCGTCCACGCCGTCGATGTGGCGCCGACCATCCTGGAGGCGGCCGGCGTCCCCGTCGACGCGTCGCGGTTCGACGGCGGAAGCATGCTCGCCGTGCTCGCGGACGCCACCGCCCCCGCACCCAGGGACACCCAGTACTTCGAGATGCTGGGCCACCGCGCACTGTGGCACCAGGGGTGGAAGGCCGTGACGACACACCTCCCCGGCACCCCGTACGAGGACGACGTCTGGCGGCTGTACGACACCCGGCGGGACTTCTCCGAATGCCATGACCTGGCGGGCGAGCAGCCGGAACGGCTCGCCGGCCTCCGAAGCATCTGGGAGAGGGAGGCCGAGCGGCACGGGGTCTTCCCCCTGGACGACAGGCCTCTGAAGGCGCTGCTCGCGCTGCGCACCGGCCAGGGCATGCACGGCGCCACCCATGTGCGGCTGGAAGCCGGAGCCTGCCATGTGCCGGCGCCGACCCGGATCACCGGGAGCAACAGGTCGATGAGGGCGACGGCGCTCCTGCGCCGTACGGCCGACGGAGTCCTGCTCGCCAGTGGCACGGCGGCGGGCGGTTACGTGCTCTACATCAAGGACGGGCACCTGGTCTTCGAGCACAACCTGCTGGGCGACCACGTCGTCTGCGCCTCGCCCGGCCCGCTGCCGGCGGGGACGGAGACGGCCGGCTTCCGCCTGCTGTGCCGGGCGGACCGCTCGGCGCGCGTGATCATCGAGGCGGGCGCGGTGCCGCTCGCCCACGCCGGTATCCCGACGACCGCGGGACGCCTCTCCGGCTACGGCCTCGACGTCGGCAGGGACACCCTCAGCCAGGTGTCGACGGCGTACTCCGGTGAGTTCCCGCAGCCCGAGGGCGCGCTGGTGCACGTCGACCTCGACTTCACGGCACCGGAGGACGTCGAGGACGTCGCCGGGACCATCGAAGCGGTCGAATGAGCTGACAGGGGCCCGTGCCGCGGAGCCCGCCCCGGATCCGTGGCCCCGGCACCCTGCCACCGGTGGGCGGGCAGCCAGCCCGCCCGACGCCCCGTGGCACGCGGGGCGTACAGGCAGAGACCCGGTCCGGCGCCGCCGCGCCGGACCGGGCCCCTGGTCCATGGGTCACCCCCGGGAGTGCCTACTCGTAGCTGATGTCCGACTCCGAGTAGAGGCAGTACTTCCCGTCGGGGCCGCTGCCGATCTCCTCCGGCTCGTCACCGTCGTCGTTGCCCTCGTAGCGGACGCACGGCTTGATCTTCTTGCTGTCGTCGCCGTGGATCCGGATCGAGCTCAGCGTGGCGGTGTCGCCGTAGTTGCTGTTGATGCCGACCAGCGACTTGCCCGGGGCCGTGACGTCGACGTCCTTCACGACGATGTCGCGCTTGTACATCGTCGAGCAGTTGCCGCAGGAGCGGACGAGCTTGCCGAAGTCCTCGACCTGGAAGCCCGAGATGGTCAGCTTGCCCGTCCCGTTGAACTGGAAGACCTTGTCCTCCGCGCCCTTGGCGCCACCGCCGTTCACCGTGTAGACGGAGCTCGACGACTTGCCCTTGAAGGTCGCGGCGTCCTCACCGACGTCCGTCCACCACACGTTCTCCAGCGTGCAGCTCCCCGCGCAGTGCACGCCGTCGGCGGCGGGGGAGCCCAGGACGACGTTCTTCAGCGTCGCCCCGTCGGCCAGCTCGAAGAGGGCGTCCTGGCCCTCCTCCTGGCCGTCGCCGCCGAGGTCTCCTTCGCCGTAGAACTCCTTGAGGTCGCCGTCGTAGGTGCCGGAGACCTCGATCGACTCCGAGACCGCCTGCCGGCCCGTGGGGGAGGGCCATTCGGCGGCGGTGGCAGCCGCGGCGGTCGTCGCGTCGACGGTCGCCGCGCCGGCGGGCTGGAGCATCACGTTCGTCGCCAGGGCGGCGCCGGTGAGGCTCAGCGCCGCGGTGAGCGCCGCGGCCATCCGGCGCTTGCCGGTGGGGCGGCGGTGCGTGTGCGCGCGTTCACTCATGTTGGCTGATCCCGTTCCTAGAAGGTGGGGGGAATGTCTTGCACTCCTGTGTCGCCACCGTCACCGAAAGGGTTGCCGGGTTTCGGAATTGTTTCTTCCAGGGCCACGGATCATGACGGGCCGTTCAGCGCGCGCCGCTGAAACCGCCCTTCACGGAGGCCGGCCCGTCCGCCTCCCGCGCCCGCGCCGTGTACTCGTCCCGCCCCGGGTCACGGGCCCCCTCCGCGTGGTTGTACTGCCCCGCGAAGGTGTGCGTGCCGGCCGGCACGCTGCGGCCCGGCTCGAGCGTCCACCGGTAGACGAGGAAGCCGCCCTCCTCGCGTACCGAGACCGAGAAGTCCGCCTCGGGCAGGGAACGCCAGGAGCCGGTGGTGTTCACCCCGCCGGTCTGCGCGATCCGCAGCTCCACGGTGAGCTCCGACAGCGGGCGGGTCGTCCTGACCATCACCTCGCTCTGCGCCCAGTAGGCGTTGCTGTTCGGGTTCACCGAGCTCGCCGACGACAGCGGGCCGTCCTCCGCCGGTCCGGAATCCCTGCCAGGGGACGAGGAGGCGGGGCCGGGTGCGGCGGGGGCGGGTGACACCTTGCGCCCCGCCGCCCGTTCGCCGTGGCCTCCCGCCGACGTGACCGCGAAGGCCCCCGCCGTCAGCACCCCGCACACCGCGACCGTCGCGCCCGCGACCCGCAGCCAGGGCATCGGGGACCGTGGCGCGCGCGGCACCCGGGCCGGCGGCTCCTGCGCCATGCCCCGCTCGATCCTGGCCAGCATCCGCGCCCGGTCGGGGCGGTGCGAAGCGGCGGCCGTACGAAGCCGCTCCCGCAGATCCTCGTCCATCAAGCTCTTCCTCCGGTGCGCTGCGCGGCTGCCGCCACCTGTACCTGTGCCGCCGGTGTCTCGGGCCCGAGCAACCGCTGGAGTTCCGCCACACCGCGCGAGGTCTGGCTCTTCACCGTACCGACCGACACCCCGAGGACGAGAGCCGTGTCCCGTTCGGAGAGGTCGAAGGCGTGGCGCAGCACCACGCAGGCCCGCTTGCGGAACGGCAGCCGCCGCAGGGCCCCTTGGACGTCCACCACGGCCGACACGTCGGGCCCGTCCGCCTCGTAGCCCTCGCCGGACCCGCGCGGGGTCCAGAACAGCGCGATCCTGCGGCGCTCGCGGACCGCGCTGCGGATGCGCGTACGGGCCAGGTTGGCGACGACACCCCTCGCGTACGCCGCCGGGTGGTCGGCGCCCCGGACGCGGTCCCAGCGGTGCCAGAGCGCCATGAGCGCGTCCGCGGCGAGGTCGTCCGCCGCGTCGGCCTCGCCCGTCAGCAGATGAGCCAGCCTGGCGAGTTCGGCGTAGTGCGCCTCGAAGAACGCCTGGAACTCGGCGGCAGCGGCATCGTCCACGACTGTGCCCACGGGTACCTCTCCTCTGCACGGGATCCTGCGCGCTCGGACGGGTTGTGTACGTTCCCAGTTCCGCCTGCGGGGCGAGAGCGTACCAACGCGTGGTCCGGAAGCGCTTCGACGCATGTGCGCCTCCCAGTAAGGCGTAACGCGGCGAAAAGCTGAACCCCCTGCGCCGGACGGAACGGGACGCAGGCGCCCCGGATGCGCGAGGAGCCCTCCTCGCGGGTGCGTGACCACGCGAGACGTAACACGGGGAAAACCTGAAAACCCCGTGACCGGTGAACAATCCGGCTGACCGACGCGTGAACCGTACACAAGGAGGAGTGCCATGACGGACAGACCGGATTCCGCACCACCCGAGGCCGGGGCCGACGAGCCCGTGGGCCGGCCACCCGCGAAGTCCCCGGCGGCCACGGTCCCCGGGCCCTCGGCGTCCCCAGAGGCCGCCCCCCGCCCGGCCGGCTCACGCCTGGCCGGCGTCGACCGGTACTTCTCCATCAGCGCCCGGGGCTCGGACTTCGGCCGTGAGATACGGGGCGGCTTCGCCACCTTCTTCACCATGGCCTACATCCTGGTGCTGAACCCGATCATCCTCGGTTCCGCGGAGGACAAGTTCGGCAACCAGCTCTCGGGGCCCCAACTCGTCACCGCCACGGCCCTGGTGGCCGCGGTGATGACCGTCGTCATGGGGGTCGGCGGCAATCTGCCGCTCGCGCTCGCCGCGGGTCTGGGACTCAACGCGGTCGCCGCCTTCCAGCTCGCCCCCCTGATGAGCTGGCCCGACGCCATGGGACTCATCGTCATCGAGGGCCTGCTGATCTGCGTCCTGGTGGTCACCGGGCTCCGCGAGGCGATCATGCACGCCATCCCGCCGTCCCTGAAGCAGGCCATCAGCGTCGGCATCGGGCTCTTCATCGCCTTCATCGGCTTCGTGGACGCCGGCTTCGTCTCCCGCATCCCCGGCGAGACGGGTTCCGTCCCCGTACAGCTCGGCGCCACGGGCCAGCTGTCCGGCTGGCCCGTCCTGGTCTTCTGCCTCGGGGTCCTGCTCACGATCGCCCTGCTCGCCCGCAAGGCGAAGGGCGCGATCCTCATCAGCATCGTCGTGATGACCGCCGTGGCGGTGATCATCGACGAGATCGCCGACATCGCACCCACCGCCTGGGGCCTGACCGTGCCCGCGGTCCCCGACGACCTGGTGGCCGCCCCGGACTTCGGTCTGATCGGGTCCTTCAGCCTCTTCGGAGCGTTCCAGCACGTCGGTGTGATCACCATCGTGCTGCTGGTCTTCACCCTGCTGCTCAGCGATTTCTTCGACACCATGGGCACCGTCGTCGGCGTCTCCCACGAGGCGGGGCTCCTCGACGAGGACGGCAAGGTCCCGAACCTGGGCCGGGTGCTGCTCATCGACGGTGCGGCGGCCGTGGCCGGCGGCGCCGCCTCCGCCTCCTCCGCCACCAGCTACGTCGAGTCCGCCGCCGGCGTCGGCGAGGGCGCCCGTACCGGCTTCGCCTCCCTCGTCACCGGCGCCCTCTTCGCCGTGGCACTCTTCCTCACCCCGCTGGCCACGATCGTGCCCGCCCAGGCCGCCGCCCCCGCCCTCGTCGCGGTCGGCTTCATGCTGATGTCCCAGGTGCGGCACATCGACTGGGAGAGGTACGAGGTCGCCATCCCGGCGTTCCTCACGATCGCCGTGATGCCGTTCACGTACTCGATCACCAACGGCATCGGCGCCGGATTCCTCGCCTACGTCGTGATCAAGGCCGTCCTCGGCAAGGCCAGGGAGGTGCACTGGCTGCTGTGGGGCACCGCGGCCCTGTTCGCGGTGTACTTCGCGATCGACCCGGTCGAGCAGCTCCTCGGGGTGCGGTAGACCCGGTGCGTGTCCGCCGCCGAGGGGCTGCTCCGGCCCCTCGGCGGCCGTGCGGGCCGTCAGTCCTCCAGGGCCGCCTTCATCATCTTCTGCGCGATCGGGGCGGCCAGGCCGTTGCCGCTGACCTCGGACCGGGCCGCCCCGGAGTCCTCGACCACCACGGCGACCGCGACCTGCTTCCCCGAGGAGCCGTCCTTCGCGTACGAGGTGAACCAGGCGTACGGGGTGTTGCTGTTGTCCACGCCGTTCTGCGCGGTCCCCGTCTTGCCGCCGACCTCCGCGCCGTCGATCTTCGCGTTGCTGCCGGTCCCCTTGTCCACGACGGTGACCATGGCGCTGCGGAGCTGCTGCGCCGTCGACTCCTTCACGACCCGCTCGGTGTCGCCGTCCGGGTACTCCTGGAGGGTGGACCCGTCGGAGTCCGTCACCTTGGAGACCATGTGCGGCGAGGCCAGCTCCCCGCCGTTGCTGAGGGCCGCGGAGACCATGGCCATCTGCATCGGGGTGGCGGTCACCTCGAACTGCCCGATGCCGGTCAGCGCGGTCTGCGCGTCGTCCATGCCCCGCGGGTAGACGCTCTGCGACGCCCGCACCGGCACGTCCAGCTTCTCCGTGTCGAAGCCGAAGGCGTCCGCCATGGCCTTGAGCTTGTCCTGGCCGAGATCGGCCGCGAGCTTGGCGAAGACGTTGTTGCAGGAGTACTGGAGCGCGGTGCGCAGTGTGGCGTTCTCGCAGGGCGCCGAGGCGTTCTCGTTCCTCAGGACCGTGCTGGTGTGCGGCAGGGTGTACGGATCCGGGCTCTTCGTGGGCTCGTCGACGGAGTCGTAGAGGCCGTTCTCCAGGGCGGCCGACGCCACCACCAGCTTGAAGGTCGATCCGGGCGGCAGCGGCTGCCGCAGCGCCCGGTTGACCAGCGGCTTGTCCGGATCGTCCAGCAGCTTCTGCCAGGCGTCCCCGTCCCCGGTCCCGCTGATGGCGGAGGGGTCGTACGAGGGTGAGGAGACCATCCCGAGGATCCGCCCGGTCTCCGGATCCATCGCGACGGCCGCGCCCCGGTCGTCCCCGAGCGCCTCGGAGGCGGCCTTCTGGACAGCGGGGTCGATGGTCGTCAGCACGTCCCCCGGGGCGGTCTGCTTCCCGGTGATCAGGTCGGCCGGGTTCTTCAGCCGGTCGTCGGTGCCGTCGAGGACGTCGCCGTAGATGCCTTCGAGCTGTGTGGCGCCGTAGGCCTGCGAGCTGTACCCGGTGACCGGGGCGTACAGACCGCCCTGGGTGTAGGTGCGCTTGTAACGGAGGTCGTCCCCTCCGGTCTCCTTCGAACCGGTGACCGGGGACCCGGCCACGATGATGTCACCGAGCGGCTGCGCGTAGCGCGCGATCGTGTTCCGCCGGTTGTGTTCGTCTTCTGCGAGCGCCCGGCCGTCGTACGCCTGCACCCAGGTCACCCGCACCAGCAGGGCGAGGACCATCAGCAGGCAGAAGACCGAGGCGCGCCTGATCGTCTTGTTCATCCCGCTGGTGGGACGAACGGGGACACCCGGGGCGTTCCCGTCCGTGTTCCTTCTCACCGGATTCTCAGCCGGCGTTCCTCACGGCCGGGGCGCGTCACGGCGGAGCATCACGGCCGGCACTCCTCACGGCCGGCACTCCTCACGGCCGCCCGCACTCCGGCTGCCGGAGGGCTCAGAGCCTGCGGGTCGCGAGGGTGAGGCGGTCCCGGGCGTCGAAGAGCGCGTCCTTGACCATCTGCTCGTGCGCGGGCGTGAGCCGGGCCACCGGGACCGAGCAGCTGATCGCGTCCCTCGCCGGGGTGCGGTAGGGGACCGCCACGCCGAAGCAGCGCAGCCCCAGGGTGTTCTCCTCGCGGTCCACGGCGTATCCCTGCTCACGGATCACGTGCAGCTCCTCGATGAGCTTCTCGCGGTCGGTGAGGGTGTGCTCGGTCAGTGCGGGCAGGGTCTCCGGCAGCATCTTGCGGACCTGCTCGTCGCTGTGCGTCGCCAGCAGCGCCTTGCCGAGCGAGGTCGAGTGGGCGGGCAGCCGCCGGCCGACGCGGGTGAAGGGGCGCAGGTAGTGCTGGGACTGCCGGGTGGCCAGGTACACCACGTTCGTCCCGTCCAGCCTGGCCAGGTGGATGGTCTCGGTGGTGTCGTCCGAGAGGCGGTCCAGGGTCGGCCGGGCGGCGGCCACGACCTCGTCGCCGTCGATGTACGAGGTCCCCACGAGCAGGGCCCTCACCCCGATCCCGTACCGGGTGCCCGTGGCGTCCGTCTCGACCCAGCCGAGCTCGACCAGGGTGCGCAGCAGCATGTAGAGGCTGGACTTCGGGTAGCCGACGGCCTCCTGCACGGCGGCCAGCGAGTGCATGCCGGGGCGCCCCGCGAAGTATTCGAGGAGCTCCACCGTCCGTACCGCGGACTTGACCTGCGCCCCACCGGGCTCGCCAACCGACATCCCTCATGCCCCTTCCAGCGTTGTCGCACGACCCTGTGACTTCTTGCCAACACGGAGCGCCCGGAAATAGAGTTCCCGTGTATTCACGTTCAGGAACGCTGTTCAGAATACCGAACAACTCGTCCTGTGTGGCAGCGGAACCGGAAGGAAACACGGTGGCAGCAGCACCAGTCTGGAGCGTCGACCCCCGTACGGGGAACCCGCGTGAGCAGGTTGCGGTGGAGGCTACAGCGGAGGAGGTCGACCGTGCGGTCCGGGCGGCGCACGCCGTGCGCGGGGCTCTGGCCGACCGCGCCGTGCGCGCCGCCTTCCTGCGTTCCGCCGCCGACCTCCTCGCCGAGGCCCAGGACCAGGTCGTCGAGGCGGCCGACGCGGAGACCGCGCTCGGCCCCACCCGGCTGACCGGTGAACTCGCCCGCACGGCGGCGCAGTTCCGCGCGTTCGCGGAGGTCGTCGACGAGGGCGCCTACCTCGACATCCACATCGACCACGAGGACGGCAGCAGGACCCCGCCCTGGCCGGACCTGCGCCGCTACAAGATCCCCCTCGGCGTCGTCGCCGTCTACGCCGCGAGCAACTTCCCGCTCGCCTTCTCGGTCCCCGGCGGCGACACCGCCAGCGCACTGGCCGCGGGCTGCCCGGTCGTCGTCAAGGCGCACCCCGACCACCCCGCGACCTCGGAGATCTGCGCCTCGATCCTGCGCAGGGCCGCGGCGCTGAACGGTCTGCCCGAGGACGTCCTGACCGTGGTCCACGGCTTCGACGCGGGCGTCGAGCTGGTGAAGCACCCGCTGGTGTCCGCAGCCGGGTTCACCGGCTCGATCCGCGGTGGCCGCGCCCTCTTCGACGCCGCGGCCGCCCGCCCCGCGCCCATCCCCTTCCACGGCGAGCTGGGCTCGCTCAACCCGGTGGTCGTCACCGAGGCCGCCGCCGCCGAACGCGGTGAGCAGATCGGCGCCGGACTCGGCGGGTCGATGACCATGGGCACCGGGCAGTTCTGCACCAAGCCCGGCTTCGTGTTCGCCCCGTCGGGCGAGGCCGGCGACCAGCTGCTGAAGTCGCTGACCGAGACGGTCAGCGGCACCGGCGCCGGAGTCATGCTCGACCACCGGATGCGGGACGCCTTCATCCACGGAGTGGGCGAGCGGGCGGCCCTCCCGGACGTCGAGACCCCCGTCACCCCGGGCGCCGGCGGCGAACACACCGTCTCCCCGGGCTTCTTCACCGTCCCGGCCCAGCGCCTCGCCCAGGAGGGACCGCACGACGCGCTCCTCGAGGAGTGCTTCGGCCCGGTCACCGTCGTCGCCCGCTACGACTCCCCGGAAGAGATCACCGCCGTGCTCTCCCGCCTGCCGGGCAACCTCACGGCCACCCTGCAGATCGCCACCGACGAGGCCGACGGCGGCGCCGCCGGAATCCTGGCCGAGCTCACCCCGGTGGCCGGCCGCGTCCTGGTCAACGGGTGGCCGACCGGTGTCGCCGTCGCGCCCGCCCAGCACCACGGCGGCCCCTACCCGGCCACCACCTCCACCTCGACCTCGGTCGGCGCCACGGCGATCGAGCGCTGGCTGCGCCCGGTCAGCTACCAGTCGACCCCCGAGGCGCTCCTCCCGCCCGAGCTGCGGGAGGACAACCCGCAGAACCTGCCCCGCCGCGTCGACGGGCGCCGGGCGTGACGGCGGTACGCGTCCCCGAGCTGCCCTTCCCGCTGGACCCGGCCGGGCCCGAGGGGGAGTGGACGTACGCGGACGGGGTGCTCACCGGCTCGGCCGGGGCGAAGCAGGACCGTTTCGTCCCGCCCGGCGGTGACTCCCTCGAGCCAGCCTCCGACGCGCCGCGCCTGCTGGGTACGGCACCCGAGGGCGACTTCCAGCTGATCGCCCGGGTCAAGGTCGGATTCGCCGCCGCCTTCGACGCGGGGGTCCTCTACCTCCACGTCGGCGAACGCGACTGGGCGAAGCTCTGCCTGGAGCTCTCCCCGGACCGTCCCACGGTGTGCACGGTGGTCACCCGGGGCCACTCCGACGACGTCAACTCCGCCGTCATCGACGGTGACAGCCACTGGATGCGCATCAGCCGGGTGGGAAGCTCCTTCGCCTTCCACGCCTCGGCGGACGGCGAGCGCTGGACCTTCGTCCGGGTGTTCACCCTCGGCACCGAGGAGCAGCGGGCGGCGGCCCGCGTCGGCTTCCTCGTCCAGTCACCCACGGGCGACGGCTGCACCGCGGCCTTCGACCACATCGAGTACCGCACGGCCGGCCCGGGCGACCTGCGGGCGGGCGGCTGAGGACCGTACGCGCATCTGCCCCGGGGCCCGGATCCATCACAGGATCCGGGCCCCGGGGCGCTGTGGGGCGCCGGCCTCCACCACCGACGCGCTGCACCCCTTCGAGCGCTTCCGCCGGGGTGCGCCCGTCCGCAGACCCCCCTGTGGCGGTGCCTCCGCCGGCGGCCCGGGGCTCGGCCTCGCCGTCGCCTCGACGATCGCCGAGACCCATCAGGGGCGGCTCGAACTCGACACCGGCCCCGGCGAAGGATGTGTCTTCCGCCTGCTCCTCCCGGACCGAACCGGCTGAACTCCGGGTCCCGGTACACCCGCGCACCCCGGCGCCGTGCCGCCCGGAGCCCCCGGTGCCGTGGAAGAAGGGATCAGGCGCGGACCCCGGCGGTGGTGCCGTCGGATCCCGGCGTCACGTCCCGGCCTGCTGACGGAGGCCCGCCAGGGTCAGCTCCAGGGCGGAGCGGAACTGCTCCACGTCGTCGTGGCCGGCGAACTCCTCCACGATCTCCCGCACGAACGGAAACTCCCCGGGGTCGAGCTCCCGCCATTCCTGAGCCACGTCGCCGAGGTACTTGTCGCGGTCCACGGAGCCGTCGATCATCCCCTCGGTCAGTTCCAGGCCGAGGTCGGCGGCCGAGCCCACGACGACCCCGATGACCGCGGAGACGGCGTGGAACCGCTGGAGTGCGGTGAGGTCCAGGCGGAGGGTCTGCCGGCCGAGCCGCTCGTACACGCCGAGGGTGTTGTCCTGGATGCCGGGGTTGCGCATGAAGTACGAGCTCAGCCAGGGGCGTCGCATGATCGCGGTGAAGAGCGTGAGGGCCATGGCGCGGAGGTCGTCGATCGGGTCGTCGCTCGGGGGGAGCTTCTCGAAGTCGGCCAGGACGGGGCCGATGGCGTGGTCGGCCGCACGGTCGAGCAGCTCGTCCTTGTTGGCGACGTACCAGTAGATGCTGGCGACGCCGCCCCCCAGGCGCTGGGCGAGCGCCCGGAAGGTCAGGGCCGGGGCTCCTGCCTCGTCGAGCAGCGCCACCGCCTCTTCGAGCACCGACTCCATCGAGTGCGAAGCCCGTCGGCGCCCCCCGGTGGCGCGGTTCCGCTGGGGTTTCACGGCCTCATCCCTTCGCTCCTTGCATCGTATCGAACGTTGTTCTACCGTAGCGCACCGAACGGTGTTCGATGTTCGTACATCGTTTGATACTCGTACGACGTTCGATCGGAGGCCCGTCATGACCACCGCACCGCCGCACGCCCTCGCGCGCACCTATCCGTCCCTGCGGGCGGCCTGGATTCCCCTGGCCGCCCTCTGTCTCGCCTTCTTCGTCGAGATGGTCGACAACACACTCCTGTCCATCGCCCTGCCCACGATCGGCCGCGACCTCGGCAGCGGGACGACCGCCCTGCAGTGGGTGACCGGCGCCTACTCGCTCACCTTCGGCGGACTGCTGCTCACGGCCGGATCCATGGCCGACCGGTTCGGCCGGCGCCGTGTCCTGCTCATCGGACTCGCCGTGTTCGGGGCGCTCAGCCTGTGCGTCGTCCTCGTCACCACGGCCGGACAGCTCATCGCCCTGAGAGCCGCCCTCGGCATAGCCGCCGCGGCGATGGCCCCGATCACGAACTCGCTGGTCTTCCGACTGTTCGACGACAAGGCCCTGCGGATGCGCGCCATGACGGTGATGATCGTCGTCGGCATGTCCGGGTTCGTCCTCGGACCTCTCCTCGGCGGCACGGCCCTGGCGCACGTCCGCTGGGAGTGGCTGCTCGTCGTGAACGCCCCCATCGCCGTGATCGCGTGCCTCGGCGTCCGGCTCGGCGTACCGGCGGACCGGCGCGAAGACCTCACGGGGGACGCCCTCGACATCCCCGGTGCCGTCTTCAGCGTCGCCGCCATCGGGCTCGCCTGCTACTCGCTGACCAGCGGTGTCGAGCACGGATGGCTCTCCGCCGCCACCCTCGTGTCGGCCGCCGGAGCCGTCGCGGCGGCGGTCGCGTTCGTCCGGCACGAGCGCCGCAGCAAGGCCCCGATGCTCGACCTGCGGCTCTTCTCCGTCGGCACGGTCCGAGGCGCGGCAGTCGCGCAGATCGGTACGTCCATTGCGATGGCCGGCGTGATGTTCGGGCTGATCCTGCACTTCCAGTACGCCTACGGATGGAGCCCCGTGCGGGCCGGGCTGGCCAACCTGCCGATCATCGTCACGATGCTGGCCGCCACGCCCCTGTCCGAGTGGCTCGCGCGCCGCTTCGGCCACCGCGTCGCCTGCCTGGTGGGCGCCGCATGCCTGGCCGGAGCGCTCGCCGGCCTCTCCTGGGCCGTCGGCCACGGGTACGCCGCCATCGCCGGCTGCATGGTCCTGATGACCGTGGGGCTGCGGACCGTCATGACGATCTGCGCGGTCGCACTCGTCGACGCGATGCCGGAGAACCGCACCTCCATGGGCGCCGCCCTCAACGACACCGCCCAGGAGGTCGGCACCAGCGCCGGTACGGCCGTCGTCGGCACCCTGATCGCCGCCCTGGTCACCACCCAGCTCCCCGCCGGGACCTGGAGCAGCGGCCTCGTCGAATCCTTCTTCCACGGCGAGCGCGTGGCCTACGCGCTCCTCGCCGTCGTCGTCGGTCTGATCGCGGCGGGCGGAGCGCTGAGCCTCACCGACTCACGCACGGTCGACGAGCACGCGGGCGAGGAGGACTGACAAGCCCTGCGGCCTGTGGGAATCACCCGGGCGGGTCCCGCGTTGAACGGGCGGCGGAGACCCCCTCCGCCGCAGGTCGCAGCAGAGGTGGAGAGCAGAAGAGTCATGCGCGTCGAGATATGGAGCGACATCGCCTGCCCGTGGTGCTACGTCGGGAAGGCCCGCTTCGAGAAAGGGCTCGCCGGGTTCGAGCACCGGGACGAGGTCGAGGTGGTCCACCGCTCCTTCGAGCTGGACCCGGGCCGCGCCAAGGGCGACACCGAGCTGGTGATCGACATGCTCGCGCAGAAGTACGGGCGCACCCCGGAGGAGGCCCGGGGCATGGAGGCCAACGTCGCGGCCAACGCCCAGGCCGAGGGGCTCGGCTACCGCACCGAGGGGCGTGACCACGGCAGCACCTTCGACATCCACCGCCTGCTCCACCTCGCCAAGGCGCGGGGACGCCAGGACCAGTTGCTGACCCTCGCCTACCGGGCGAACTTCGCCGAGGAGCGCTCCGTGTTCGACGACGAGGTGCTCGTCGGCCTCGCGGTCGAGGCGGGGCTGGACGCCGACGAGGCGCGCACCGTGCTGGCCGACCCGCAGGCGTACGCCGACGACGTGCGGGCGGACGAGCGCGAGGCCGCCGAACTGGGCGCCAACGCGGTTCCGTTCTTCGTGTTCGACCGGCGCTACGGCATCTCCGGCGGGCAGCCCGCCGAGGTCTTCGTCCAGGCACTGGAACAGGCGTGGAAGGACCGCCAGGTCACGGCGCTCACCCAGGTCGGGGAGGACGGAGCGGCCTGCGACGCCGACGGGGCCTGCGAAGTGCCCGGGACGACGAACGCTTCCGACCAGCGCGTATAAGGATGCCTTGGGCGCGCCGCTCGACCATTACTGATTGACGGGGAGTTGAGCGGCCGTCAGGCTTGCCCGCATGGAGAACTCCGCGATCGACCGGGCCCGGGCCACCGAATTCGCCTCCGAGACCACCTACCTCAACACCTCGACCTGCGGGCTGCTGCCCCGCGGGGCGGCCGACGCCGTCAAGGCGCTGGCCGACGACAACGCGAACGGGCGCAGGCAGGGCGCGGGGAGCTGGGAGGCGGTGGGAGCCGCCAGGGACACGTTCGCACGTCTCGTCGGTGTCGCCCCCGGCCGGGTCGCCGTGGGCGGATCGGTCGCCTCCCACGTCGGGATGATCGCGGCCTCCCTCCCGCCGGGCTCCGAAGTGCTGGCGCCGGAGAACGAGTTCAGCTCCGTCGTCACCCCCTTCGCCGCCCGGGGCGACCTGAAGACGCGGTACGTGCCGCTCGACGAGCTGGCCGGGGCGATCCGCCCCGGCACCGCGCTCGTCGCCCTCTCCGCGGTCCAGTCCTCCGACGGGCGGGTCGCGGACCTCGACGCGGTCCGGGAGGCCGCCGCCGCGCACGGTACCCGCACGCTGGCCGACGCCAGCCAGTCCGCCGGCTGGCTCCCGCTGGACGCGGGGGCGTACGACTTCACGGTCACCGGAGCCTTCAAGTTCCTGATGTGCCCCAGGGGCACGTCCTTCCTGACCGTGACCGAGGAGGCGCAGGAGACCCTGCCCCTCCTGGCCCCGGGGATGGCGGCCGCCGAGGACCCCTGGGGCAACGTCTACGGGCCGGTCGAACGCCTTGCCGCGGATGCCAGGCGCTTCGACGAGCCCGTCTCCTTCCTCGCCTACCACGGTGCCGAGCAGGCGCTGGACCTGCTGGCGGGGATCGGGATCGATGCCGTGCACGACCACGCCACCGGGCTCGCCCGCCGGTTCAGGGAGGGCCTGGCCTCGATCGGCCACGAGGCGGTGCCCGGCGCCTCCGCGATCGTCGCCGTACCCGGGCTCGGCGGACGGGAACCCGACCTGGCGGCCGCGGGGGTGATGGTCTCCGCCCGTGCCGGAAACCTGCGGGCCGCCTTCCACCTGTACAACACCGAGGCGGACGTCGACCGGGCCCTGGAGGTGCTGTCCGGCTGATCTCACCCCACGCCCCGGACGGACCGCGGCGGCCGTGGGAGACTGCCCGGGTGAACGACGCGAACACTCCCGCCGCCCACGGCATACGGATCAGGCCGGGAGGGCCGGCCGACGCGCCGGCCATCCTGGAGATGCTGGACGCCGCGGTGGCCTGGATGAACGCCCGGGGCAACACCGAGCAGTGGGGCACCGTCCCCTACTCCAGGATCCCCGGCGGCGCCGAACGGGTCGAGGGCTACACCACCCGGAACTGGCCCTGGATCGCCGAGCTGGAAGGCGTCCCCGCCGGGGCGCTGGTGCTGGACAGCGGTCCGAGCCCGAAGATGCCGATCCCGGCCGCGGAGGAACCCGAGCGGTACGTCCGGCTGCTGGTGTCCGACCGGCGCCACGCCGGGCTGGGCATCGGGGCGGCGCTCCTGGCGCACGCGGTGGAGGAGACCAGGCGGGCCCGGATCGATCTGCTGCGGGTCGACTGCTGGGCCGGCGGGGGCGGTGAACTGGTCGCCTACTACGAGCGCAACGGGTTCACCGCCACCGACCGCTTCCTCTCCGGTACCTGGCCCGGCCAGGTGCTCGCCCGCCGGACCGGATGAGCCCGGCCCGGCGGGTCGTGCCACGGCCGGCCCCGCCCGGCCGCTCACGCCGGGGCCGGACGAGCCCCGCCCCGCGGGCTCCCGCCGGGGCCGCACGGGCACAGCACCGGCCGGCGCTCACGCCGAGTCGCGGCGGACCAGCTCCGTGGGGAGGATGACCGCGGACGGGTCCTCGCCGCCGATCTGCGCGAGCAGCACCCGTACCATCTCGGCGCTGATCCGGTCCCACGGCTGGCGGACCGTCGTCAGCTCGGGGCGTGCCGCGAGGGCTGCCGGCGAATCGTCGAACCCGCCGATGGCGATGTCCTGCGGCACCCGCCGGCCCGCCCGCTCCAGGGTGCTCAGCACCCCCTGAGCCATGAGGTCGGAGGCGACGAACACCGCGTCCACGTCGGGCGCCCGCTCCAGCAGCAGCGTGGCCGCCGCCTCACCGCCGGCCCGGCTGTAGTCGCCCGGCACGATCAGGGACTCGTCCACGGGCAGTCCGCACTCGGCCAGGGTCTCGCGGTACCCGGCCAGCCGGTCCACGCCTCCCGGGGTGTCCAGCGGCCCCGTGACCGTGGCGATCCTGCGGCGCCCCGACTCGTGCAGGTAGCGCACCATGTCCCGGGCGCCGCCCCGGTCGTCCGCCGCCACATAGCTGACCCGCGACCGCTGCCCGAGCGGCTTCCCGCACGCCACCAGCGGCACACCGGCCTCGTGCAGCTGGGCGGCCACCGGGTCCCCGGAGTGGCTGGACACCAGCAGCACCCCGTCCACGTGGCCGGCGATGTACCGCATGTTGCGGCGGCGCTCCGCCTCCGTGCCCGCGATCATCAGCAGCAGCGGGATGTCGTGCGCGGCGAGCGCGCTGGTGCAGCCCCGCAGCAGCACGTTGAAGTTCGGGTCCTCGAAGAAGCGCTCCTGAGGCTCCGTCAGGAGGAAGGCCACCGAGTCGGAACGGCCGGTGATCAGGGACCTGGCGTGCCGGTTCACGGTGTACCCGGTCCGCCGGATGGCGGACTGAACCGCGTCGAGCGCCGCCGGGCTGACGTTGTGGCCGCCGTTGAGCACCCGGGAGACGGTGCCCCGGGAGACTCCGGCCTCCCGGGCCACGTCGTGGATCGTCGGCGGCCTGCGGCGGCCCGCGCCGTTGGGTTCTGTGCGGCTCATGGTGCTTGATCTTTCATGAAGGTGTGCCCTGTCGGCGAGCTGTCAGGACTTTACGGCGCCGGAGAGCAGGTCGAGGCTCCAGAACCGCTGGATGACGAGGAACAGGGCGATCAGCGGGATGATCGCGAGGAGCGCTCCCGTGATGACCAGTGTGTAGAGCGCCGGAGTGTTCGAGCCCTGCTGGAGGAGCGTGTAGAGGCCCAGGGTCACCGGGAACTTCTCGTCGTCGCCGAGCATGATGTAGGGCAGCAGGAAGTTGTTCCAGACCGCGACGAACTGGAACAGGAACACCGTCACCAGCCCCGGCAGCATCATCGGAAGCGCGATCGTCCGGAAGATCCGCCACTCCCCGCCGCCGTCCATCCGCCCGGCCTCGATCACGTCGGCCGGGACGGCGGCCGCCGCGTAGATCCTGGCGAGGTACACCCCGTACGGGGAGAGGATCAGCGGCAGCAGCACCGAGAGGTAGGAGTCGGTCATGTCCACCTCGGCCAGCAGCAGGTACTGCGGTACGGCCAGGATCACCGGAGGCATCAGCACCCCGGCGAGCAGGATGTTGAAGACCGTCTCCCTGCCCCGGAAGCGGTACACGGCGAGTGCGTACCCGGAGACCGCGGAGACCGCGGTCGAGAGCAGCGCCCCCACCCCGGCGTAGAAGGCCGAGTTGGCCATCCACCTCCAGTAGACCCCCTCGCGGTAGTCCGTGAGGTCGGCGACGTTGTCCGCGAACCCCGAGCCCGGCAGGAAGGTGAAGGTGGAGAACAGCTCGCTGCCGGACTTCGTCGACGCGACCAGAACCCAGAGGACGGGCAGCAGGCAGTACACGGCGCCGAGCAGCAGCGCGGCGGTCGGGACGAGCGCGAGGTGCCGTCGGCCGGCCGGGGCGAGGGGCTGGGTGCTCATCGTGAGTCTCCCTGCTTCGTACGGGAGTTGGCCGCCCTGAGGAAGCCGAAGGAGAGGGCGAGGGTGGCCAGGGCGATGACGACCGCCTGGGCGGCGGCCGCGTGGATGTCGTTGTTGACGAAAGCGTCCTGATACACCTTCATCAGGGGACTCCAGGTGGTGGAGAGCGAGTTGGTCAGCGGCTTCAGCGTGGTGGGCTCGCTGAACACCTGGAGTGTCGCGATGATCGAGAAGAAGAACGTCAGGACCAGCGACGGCGCCACCATCGGGATCTTGATCCGCAGCGCGATCTGGAGCTGCGAGCAGCCGTCGATCCTGGCCGCCTCGAAGATCTCGGCGGGGATCGCCCGCAGCGAGGTGTAGATCACGATCATGTTGAAGCCGGTGCCGCCCCAGACCGCGATGTTCGCCAGCGAGAGGTACAGCGGGCCGCCGTCCAGCAGATCGGGCCGCGGGAGCCCCGCCGCGTCGAGCACGTACAGGAAGGGGCTGACGTCGGGCAGATAGAGGAAACCCCACATCAGCGCGGCGACGACGCCCGGGATCGCGTACGGCAGGAAGATCGCCAGCCTGCTGAATCCGCGCAGCCGCAACCGGTCGGTGTCCAGCAGCAGGGCGAAGAGCAGCGCGAGTCCGAGCATCACCGGGACGACGATCGCGCCGTAGCCGAGGATGCGCAGCGCGCCGTGGAGCAGCTCCGAGTCGGAGAGGGCGTCGGTGTAGTTGGACAGACCGGCCCAGATCTCGTCCCGGGCGCCCTTGCCGAGTCCGAGGCCCCTGACCTCGGTCCTGCGGAAGCTGAGGTACCCGGCGTAGCCGATGGGCAGGGCGAAGAAGAGCAGGAACAGGAGGGCGGCGGGGACCAGGAAGACGTACGGGGCGCTCCGGACCCCGTACGCCTTCCCGCGGGGTGCGCGTGTCACTCCGAGACTCCGAAGCCCTGCTTCTTCAGGTCCGCGACGGTGGCGTCCTGCATCGCGGTCAGCGCGGCGCCGAAGTCCGACCTGTCCTTGGCCGCAGCGGCGAAGTTGTCCTTGAAGGCGCTGTACGCGACGTTGACGTTCGGTCCCCACGCGGCGGGCGCGGTGCCCTTCGCGATCTTCGCGGCCTCGGTGTAGAAGCCGGGCTGGTTGGAGAAGTAGTCGGGCGCCTTCGACAGGGCGCCACCGGTCTGGGCGGCCGTCGCGGCGGGGTAGACGCCGCTCTCCTTCACCAGCGCGGTGAGTGCTGCCGGGTCCGTGTTCAGCCACTTCGCGAAGGCAGCGGCGGCCTTCCTGTGCTTGGAGTCGTTGGTGACCGCGGTGGAGGAACCGCCCCAGCTGCCGGTCACGTTCTCACCCGCGGTCCACTGGGGGAGCGGGGCCATCGCCCACTTGCCCTTCGTGCCCGGCGCGGCGGTCGTCAGGGTGCCCGGCGCCCAGACCGCGCTGACCCAGGCGATCTGCTTGCCGGTGTCGAGTGCCTTGTTCCAGGCCGGGGTGTACATCGGCTGGTTGTCGATGGCGCCCTCCTTCACCAGCCCGCCCCAGAAGTCGGCGACCTTCTGTGTGGCGGGGTCGTCGATCGCGACCTTCCACTTGTCGCCGCCGGTCGTCCACCACTTGGCGCCCGCCTGCTGGGCGAGGCCGGCGAAGAGACCGGAGTCGTTGGAGGAGAAGGTGGTGAGGTCCTTGTCCGGCGCCTTCTTCTTCAGCGCGCGCGCCGTCTCGGCGAACTCGTCCCAGGTGGCCGGCACGGACAGGCCGTACTGCTCGAAGAGGTCCTCGCGGTAGTAGAACATCAGCGGGCCGGAGTCCTGGGGCAGGGCGTACAGGGCGTCGGAACCCAGCGTCGTCTGCTGCCAGATCCCCTCGGCGAAGTCGCCCTTCGCGTCTCCGGCCTCCTCGGATATGTCGGCGAGGACGTCGTTGGAGACCAGGGTGGGGAGGGCCTGGTACTCGGCCTGGACCAGGTCAGGGGCCTTGTGGGCCTTCGCCGCTGTGATGATCTTGGTGACCAGGTCGTCGCCCGAGGCCTGCTTCTTGACCGTCACGGTGATGCCGGCCTCCTTGCCCGGCCCCTTGTTCCAGATGTCCGCGACCTTGTCCAGCCCGGGCGCCCACGCCCAGTAGGTGAGCGAGGCGGGTCCGGAGGCCGCGGGCTCGTCCCCGCCGTCGTCCGAACCGCACCCCGAGAGCAGGGCGGTGGCGGCGAGAGCGGCGGCGGTGGTCACCGCGACGGTGCGGTATTTCATGATTTCTCCCCTGACGAGATGAACAGACGCGTCGGCGGGCTGGCCGGAAGAGGCGCTGTGAGCGTTCACAGTAGAGAAACGAAACCGACACTTGTCAATGGTTGTTGCTGTGCGGTTATGTGGGCCCTGCGCCGCCGAGAGTGTGTGTGCACGTTCCCAGAAACTGTCCGAAAGAGCCAGGAGCTGTCCATGCCGCACTCAGAATCCGCCCCCTACCCGGCCGGCCTGCGAGGGCTCGCCTTCGGCGGCGACTACAACCCCGAGCAGTGGCCCGAGGAGGTGTGGCACGAGGACGTGCGCCTGATGCGGGAGGCGGGCGTGACCATGGTCAGCGTCGGGATCTTCTCCTGGGCGCTGCTGGAACCCGAGCCGGGCACCTACGACTTCGGCTGGCTCGACCGCCTCCTGGACCTTCTGCACGTCAACGGCATCCGCGCGGACCTCGGCACCCCGACCGTCGCCCCGCCCGCCTGGTTCTACCGGGCACACCCCGACGCCCTGCCCGTCACCCGCGACGGGGTCCGGTACGCCTTCGGATCACGTGGCGCCATCTGCCACAGCTCGGCCCCCTACCGCGCGGCGGCGGCGAACATCACCGAGCAGCTCGCCCGCCGTTACGGGAAACACCCCGCACTCGCGATGTGGCACGTCCACAACGAGTACGGCGTCCCGGTCAGCGCCTGCTACTGCGACAGCTGCGCCGCACACTTCCGCCGCTGGCTCGCCGCCCGGCACGGCTCGGCGGAAGCGGTCAACGAGGCCTGGGGCACCGCCTTCTGGGGCCAGCGCTACCGGGATCTGGACGACATCGACCCGCCCCGCACCACCCCGACCGTCGGCAACCCCGCCCAGCAACTGGACTACGCCCGCTTCGCCGACGCCACCATGCGGGAGAACTTCACCGCCGAGCGCGACATCCTGCACCGCCTCGCCCCCGGCATCCCGGTCACCACGAACTTCATGACCGCGCTCAGCCAGTGCGAGTCGGTCGACTACTGGGCCTGGGGCCGGGAGGTCGACATCGTCACCAACGACCACTACCTGATCACCGACGGACGCCGTACCCACGTCAACCTCGCCATGGCCGCCGACCTCACCCGCTCCGTCGCGGGCGGCGCACCCTGGCTGCTGCTGGAGCACTCCACCAGTGGCGTCAACTGGCAGCCCCGCAACCCCGCCAAGCGCCCCGGCGAGATGGCCCGCAACAGCCTCGCCCATGTCGCCCGCGGCTCGGAGGGCGCGATGTTCTTCCAGTGGCGGCAGTCCCGCCGGGGCGCCGAGAAGTTCCACTCCGCGATGCTCCCGCACGCCGGCACCGACTCACGGATCTGGCGTGAGGTGAGCGCGCTCGGCGAAGGGCTCGGCCTGCTGCGGGACCTCCGGTCCACCCGGACCGTCGCCGACGTGGCGATGGTCTGGGACTGGGAGTCCTGGTGGGCCCAGCGCCTGGAGTGGCGGCCCAGCGAGGAGCACGACGCCCGCGAGCGCGCCGACACCTTCTACGCCTCGCTCTACGACCGCCACCTCACGGTGGACTTCGCCCACCCGGACGCGGACCTCTCCGGCTACCCGCTGGTCGTCGTCCCTGCCCTCTACCTCGCCACCGAGGAGACCGGCCGCAACCTGCGCCGATACGTGGAGCAGGGCGGGACCCTCGTCGTCTCGTACTTCTCCGGCATCGTCGACACCGACGACGCGGTCCACCCCGGGGCCTACCCGGGCGCGCTCCGGGACGTGCTCGGCCTGACGGTCGAGGAGTTCGCCCCGCTCGACGAGGGCGGCACCGTCCGCCTGATCACCCCCGAGGGCGCCCCCGAGGGACCGGAGCTGACCGGCGACCTCTGGTCGGAGGTCGTGATCCCGCGCGGAGCGGAGACGGCCTGGTCGTACGCCGGCGGCATCCCGGCCGGCCGTCCCGCCGTCACGCGCAACCGGCTCGGCGAGGGCACCGCCTGGTACCTCTCCACCCGGCTCTCCGGCCCCGGCCTGGACGCGGTCCTCGACCGCGCGGCCGCCGACGCGGGTATCGAACCCCGCACCGGCCTGCCCCGCGACGTGGAAGCCGTACGCCGCAGCGGTGACTCCGGCAGCTACCTCTTCCTGATCAACCACACCGACACCGAGGCCGCCGTCGCACTCGACGCTCCCGGCACCGAACTCCTCACCGGTGAGCACGCCATGGACAAGCTCGCCGTCCCGGCGGGCGAGGTCCGCGTCGTACGGCTCGACGGCTGAGGGACTCATCCCGCACACCCCACCCCGCACAACTGTCGAAGGGACATCGACGATGTACGGAACGACGCTCAACCGCGTGAAGGCGGCCGGGGCCGTGGCCGCTCTCTCCGGCCTCGCGTTCGCCGCGCTCCCCGCCCAGGCCGCCCACGCGGCCACCGCCCCGGTCAACACCGGCTTCGAGTCCGGGGCCACCGGCTGGTCCACGTACTCCGCCGGAGGGCAGAACGCCGCCTCCTTCACCGAGGCCGGCGGCCACGGCGGCAGCACCCGGCTCAGCCACTGGTCAGCCTCGGCGTACAAGGTCGAGACGTACCAGTACCTCAGCGGCCTCACCGACGGCACCTACACCCTCAGCGCCTGGGTACGCTCCGGCGGCGGCCAGAACTCGGCCTACATCGCTCTGCGCAACTGCGGCTCCGCCGAACAGCGGACCGACCTGCCGCCGACCGCCGACGGGGCCTGGGTCCGGCTCGTCACCTCGGTCAAGGTGACCGGCGGGGCGTGCACCATCAGCCTCAACTCCGACGCCCACGCGGGGGAGTGGGCCAACTTCGACGACATCGCCTTCACCCCCGGGAGCACCGGGCTGAGCATCCGCGGCGGTGACCTCTCCACCCTTCCCAAGAACGAGGCCCACGGCGCCACGTACCGGGACGCGAGCGGTACCGCACGCGACGCCATGACCATCCTCAAGAACTCCGGGATGAACTACGTACGCCTCAAGGTGTGGGTGAACCCGGCCGACGGCTACAACGACAAGGCCCACGTCCTCGCCATGGCCAAGCGCGCCAAGGCGCTCGGCATGAAGACCCTCGTCGACTTCCACTACTCCGACGCCTGGGCCGACCCCGGCAAGCAGAACAAGCCCGCCGCCTGGGCCGGCCACGGCTACACCCAGCTCCGGACGGACGTCTACAACCACACCTACGACGTCCTGAACGCCCTCAAGGCCCAGGGCACCACGGCCGACATGGTGCAGATCGGCAACGAGATCAACGCCGGGATGCTCTGGCCCGAGGGATCCACCGACAACTGGTCCCAGCTGGCCGGCCTGCTCACCTCCGGGGCGAACGCCGCGAAGGCCGTCTCCTCCGGCACGAAGGTCGTCCTGCACCTGGCCGAGGGCGGCGACAACGCCGGCACCCGCTGGTGGTTCGACAACGCCGTCGCCCGGAAGATCCCCTTCGACGTCATCGCCCTCTCCTACTACGGATACTGGCACGGCTCCCTCTCCGAGCTCCAGACCAACCTCGACGACGCCGCCGCGCGCTACGGGAAGCCCGTGATGGTCGCCGAGACCGCCTACGCCCACACGCTGGCGAACGACGACGGCCTGGAGAACAACGTGGCCACGGCGAGTCAGCTGGTCGCCGGCTACCCGGCGACCCCGGCCGGCCAGGCGGCGAACCTCCGGGACGTCATGAACGTCGTCGAGGCCGTCCCGAACGGCCGGGGCCTCGGCGCCGTCTACTGGGAGCCGGCCTGGACCGCCGCCGCCGGCAGCGGCTGGGACCCGGCCGACCCGTCCTCCGGCAACGCCTGGGAGAACCAGGCGGTGTTCGACTTCGACGGCAAGCTGCTCCCGGCCGCCGCCTGGTTCTCGCACAGGTGACGGCTACAGCGGCGCGCCGTGCCACTTCCAGGAGGTGACACGGTCGCGGCCCGGCAGATCCGCGCGGCCGGTGGACCAGAGCAGGACGGTCCACCGGTCCTCGTCGTCCGGGGCGTCCGGGAAGAGCCGGGCCAGCACCCGGTCGCAGAGATCCCGGGGCGGAGTCCAGGGGAGCGACAGACCGGCGGCGACGTCATGGGCGTGCACGAGGGTCTCGACGACGCCCATCGCGGCGAATCCCTCGGGGTCGGAGAGCCCGAACACATGGTGGGAGCGCACCTTCGGCGGGGTCGTACGCACCATCGCGGTGAGCAGGGCACCGCTCGCCTCCAGCGTCTGGAGCAGCCCGTGGACACCGGCCCCCCGGTCCGCGAAGACCGAGTTCCCGGGCCCGCCCTCGCGGTCGGCGGCGTACCGGAAGGGCACCTCGCGGTCCTGCGGAGGCCGGCGCGGTCCCAACTGCACGGCGTACGCGAAGAGGTCGTCGCCCAGGTGCTCGACCGTCTCCCAGCAGCTCCACGTCAGGCCGCCGGCCGGTACCTCCCAGTCCGCGCCGGCCGCCCCGGCCAGGGTGTCGGCCGCGAGCCGCACCGCCAGAGCCACGTCGTCGGCGGTGACGGGCAGACGGGAACCGGTCAGTGCCGCGCGTTCCGCGGCCCCGCACTCCACGCAGAACTCGTTGCCCTCGGGATCCGCCAGCGTCGCCCACCCCCGGCCGTCCGGCCTCCGGTGGTCGGCGACCAGGGTGGCGCCCAGTCCCAGCAGCCGTTCGACCTCCTCGTCCCGGGTGCGGTCGTCGGGGCGTACGTCCAGATGCACCCGGTTCTTGGCGCGCTTGGGCTCGGGAACCGTGACGAAGAGCAGGGCGGCGGCCGGGGTCTCCACCAGGGCCTCGGGATCGCCGGGCTCGTCGTCGTCCGACACGGACGAGTCGAGCACCCGCGCCCAGAACCCGGCCAGTCCGTAGGCGTCGGAGCAGTCGACGGTGATGTGCTGCACGAGTGAGGTCATGGCCGCCACTCTCCCCGCCGGACGGCCGGCCGGTCCACCGAGTTCGGCACCGGTCCCCCGGCACGCGGAAGGGGTGGGACGCCGGAAGCGCCCCACCCCTTGCCGTACCGCGCCTACTTCACCGGGGTGAAGTCCCGCGCCCCGATGAACTCGGGCCGGCGGATCGGAGCCGCGAACGGCTCCTGCGCGAGGTTGTCCACGCTGTTGAACACGATGAACACGTTGCTGCGGGCGTACGGGGTGATGTTGTCACCCGAGCCGTGCATGCAGTTGCAGTCGAACCAGGTCGCCGAACCGGCGGCGCCCGTGAAGAGCTTGATGCCGTGGCGGTCGGCCATCTTCGTCAGCGCCTCGTCGGACGGGGTGCCGGCGTCCTGCATCTGCAGGGACTTCTTGTAGTTGTCCTTCGGCGTCTCGCCCGCACAGCCGAGGAACGACTTGTGCGAACCGGGCATGATCATCAGCCCGCCGTTGGTGTCGTAGTTCTCGGTCAGCGCGATCGAGACGGACACCGTGCGCATGTTCGGCAGACCGTCCTCGGCGTGCCACGTCTCGAAGTCCGAGTGCCAGTAGAAGCCCGAGGCACCGAAGCCCGGCTTCACGTTGATCCTGGACTGGTGGACGTAGACGTCGGAACCGAGGATCTGACGTGCCCTTCCGACCACGCGCTCGTCGCGTACGAGGTTCGCGAACACCTCGCTGAGCTTGTGCACCTCGAACACCGAGCGCACGCTCTGCGACTGGGGCTCGATGATCGAGCGCTCGTCGGCGCGGACCCGCGGGTCGGAGACCAGCCGGTCCAGTTCGGCGCGGTAGACCGCGACCTCGTCCGGGGTGATGAGCTGGTCGACCGTCAGGAAGCCGTTCTCCTCGAATCCCTGGAGATCCTTCGCGGTGACCGGCCCCGGGGCGCCCGGCGCCGACCAGACGACCGGGTCCTGGCGGGGAGTGGTCATCTCGGCGGCGCCGCGCGAGGGGTACAGGTCGGCGCGTACATCGGTGGTCATGGGTTCAGCCCTCCTCTGTCAGCAGCGGGTACACACCGTTCTCGTCATGGTCCTCCCGTCCGGTGACGGGGGGGTTGAAGACGCACACGCAGCGGAAGTCGGTCTTCGGCCGCAGCGTGTGGTGCTCGTGCCCGTTCAGCAGGTACATCGTCCCGGGGGAGATCCAGTGCTTCTCGCCGGTCTCGTCGTTGGTGAGCTCGGCCTCGCCCTCGGTGCACAGAACGGCCTCGATGTGGTTCGCGTACCACATCGACGTCTCCGTGCCCGCGTAGAGCACGGTCTCGTGGAGCGAGAAGCCCACCTTCTCCTTGGCGAGCACGATGCGCTTGCTCTCCCAGGTACCTGAAGCGGACCTGATGTGCCGGTCGGTGTTCTCGATGTCACTGAAAGATCGGACGATCACGGTGGGATGGTGCCTTTCTCTTCTGGTCCTGCTCAGTGGTGCCCGGCGCGGGTGCGGTGCCCCGCTCAGGCGGTCTCGCGGACGGAACGGGCCAGCGTGCGCAGGCCCTCGTCCAGTTCCTCGGGGGTGATGGTCAGCGGCGGCAGCAGCTTCACGACCTCGGACTGCGGGCCGGAGGTCTCCAGCAGCAGGCCCAGCTCGAAGGCGCGGGCGCAGACGGCGGCGGCGCGCTTCGGGTCGGTGAACTCCAGGCCCCAGACCAGGCCGCGGCCGCGGAAGTGCGCCTCCGGCTCCTCGGCGGAGATCGCCAGCATCGTCTGCTCGATCTGCTCGCCGCGGGCCAGGGTCTGCTTCTCCATCTGGCCGTCCGCCCAGTAGGCGTCCAGCGCGGCGGCGGCGGTGACGAACGCCGGGTTGTTGCCGCGGAAGGTGCCGTTGTGCTCGCCCGGCTCCCAGATGTCGAGCTCGCCCTTGAAGAGGCAGAGCGACATCGGCAGGCCGTAGCCGCTGATGGACTTCGAGAGGGTGACGATGTCCGGGACGATGCCGGCTTCCTCGAAGGAGAAGAAGCCGCCGGTCCGGCCGCAGCCCATCTGGATGTCGTCGACGATCAGGAGCATGTCCTGGCGGTGGCACAGGTCCTGGAGCGCGCGCAGCCACTCGGCACGGGCGACGTTGATGCCGCCCTCGCCCTGCACGGTCTCCACGATCACGGCGGCCGGCTGGTTGAGGCCGGATCCCTGGTCCTCCAGGAGCCGCTCGAACCACAGGAAGTCCGGGACCTGGCCGTCGAAGTAGTTGTCGAACGGCATCGGGGTGCCGTGGACCAGCGGGATGCCGGCACCGGCCCGCTTGAAGGCGTTGCCGGTCACGGCGAGCGAGCCGAGCGACATGCCGTGGAAGGCGTTGGTGAACGAGACGACCGACTCGCGGCCCTTGACCTTGCGGGCGAGCTTCAGCGCCGACTCGACGGCGTTGGTGCCCGTGGGGCCGGGGAACATCACCTTGTACGGCAGGTCACGCGGGCGCAGGATCACGTTCTCGAAGGTCTCGAGGAACGCTCGTTTGGCCGTCGTGGCCATGTCCAGGCCGTGGGTGATGC
Source organism: Streptomyces sp. NPDC059166 (assembly GCF_042755185.1). Lineage (NCBI taxonomy): Bacteria > Bacillati > Actinomycetota > Actinomycetes > Kitasatosporales > Streptomycetaceae > Streptomyces > Streptomyces sp. NPDC059166. The sequence goes on from NZ_JBHZCI010000016.1 coordinate 91,119, forward strand.
CGTCGCGCTCGATGTAGTCGATCAGCGCGCGTTTCAGCACCGGGTTGTTGTGGCCGTAGTTGAGCGAGCCGGCACCGGCGAAGAAGTCCAGGTACGAGTGTCCGTCCTCGTCCGTGAGCCGGGCGCCCTGCGCGCGGTCGAAGACCGCCGGCCAGCCACGGCAGTAGCTGCGTACTTCCGACTCGAGGCTCTCGAAGACACTCAGTGCGGGCGGGGTGATGGTCACAGCGGATCTCCTACGTGAGGGGGTGTGACGGACGGCGGGTCATGCGTGCCCCGGGACACCGCGCCCGGGCGGGGCGCGGAAGGGGGTGTGAAGGCCCTGGACGGACCAGGGGTCCCGCGCGGAAGCGGGCCGGGTCCTGGAACGGGCCGGTGGAGGCCCTAGAACGGGCCGATGCGGTACAGCACCTCCGGCAGGTGCGTTCCCTCGGGGAACAGCGACCCGTCGAAGAGCACCTCACGCTCCAGCGGTACGTCGTGACGCTGGGCGAACGAGGTGAAGAGCCGGTCGGAGGCGGTGTTGTCCGGCGTGACGGTCGTCTCGACGCCGGCCAGCCCCTGCTCGGAGGCGATACGGGCGGTCAGCGCGTCCAGCAGCTGGGCCGCGAGGCCCTTGCCGCGGTGGGCCCGGTCCACGGCCACCTGCCAGACGACGAGGGTGCCGGGGCGGTCCGGGCGGATGTAGCCGGTCACGAAGGCGACCGGGTCGCCGTTCTCGTCGCGGGCGACCACGGAGGTCGCCGCGAAGTCACGGCACCACAGCAGGTAGCTGTACGAGGAGTTCAGGTCCAGGACCTCGGAGTCGCGGGCTATGCGCCAGATCGAGGCTCCGTCCTCCACTCGCGGGGCGTCGAGTCTGATGAATTCGCTTCGGGCACTTGCAAAATCTGCTGGTGCGGCGCTCATGTGAATTGAATTTACCCAGCAAAAATCAAAATTGCATCGCCGGAAGGGGTTGGGTAATCCTGCCCGCTGTGTTATCACGCGGGCGCGGATCGACCCCTGTAAGACAAAAATTTCCACCAACTTGTCCCGAATTTATGGGTCATAACGGTCGCCTCTGTGGGGTCGGTCACAGGGCTGTAACTCTCGTGACACCTGTCGGGATTGCGCTGGGCCATCCGCCTGTGATCAAGGTGTTTAAGGATGGGAGGAGCGGGAAGAAGAATGCGGGGAGCTGCTCAGCATAAAGCAGCTCCCCTTTTGCGTCGAATTAATTGGGCCGTTCGTGTGAGCCCGATGAATTCACTGCGTCTTCCAGGTTTCCGTCACGGCGGCGCGGGCAGCATCGGGATCGGTCCGGCGGCCCGCGTCCGCCAGCGCGCCGCCGAGGGCTTCCAGCGAGGACAGCACGGCGTCACGCGTCGCGTCCGCGCCGTAGTGGTTGACCCTCACCATCTCCTTGGACAGGGCCCCGCCGCCGGCGATCAGCGGCAGCGACGGGTCCGCCGCCAGGGCCCGCGCCACCAGCTCCGAGGCGTCGACGTCCGCCGGCACCCGGAGCGTCGTGGCGACCGGGGCCGCGTCACGGCTCTCGTGGACGAACGGCTCCAGCCCGCCGCCCAGGGCCGTGGCCCCCGCCCGGGTCGCGGCGGCCGCCGAGGCGTGCCGCGCCATGACCGTGTCCAGGCCGTCCGCCTCGATCCGCTCCAGGCAGGCGTCGAGCGCCAGCATCTCCAGCTGGGCGGGGGCGTGCGGGAGGGCCTTGCGGCCGCCGTCGATCCAGCGGGCCTTCCAGTCCAGCAGCGAGAGGTAGGACTGCCGGGGGGCCTGCGGGTTGGCCGCCATGCGTTCCCAGGCCCGCGCGCTCACCGACACCGCGGACACCCCGGCGGGGCCGCCCATGCCCTTCTGCGCGCCGATCACGCACAGGTCGACGCCCCAGGCGTCCGGCAGCAGCGGTTCCGCGCCGACGGACGCGACCGCGTCGACCATGAAGAGCGCGCCGTGCGCCCGGACCACCTCACCGATCTCGCCGACCGGGTTGGTGTTGCCCGTGGCGGCCTCGGCGTGCACCAGGGACACGAAGTCGATCTCCGGGTGCTCGGCCAGGGCCCGCTCGACCTGCTCGGCGGTGACCGCGCGGTGGAAGGGGACCGCGAGGTCCACCACCTCGGCGCCGCAGTCACGCAGCCAGTTGCCGAAGGTCTGCCCGTACGGCCCCGTGACGACGTTCAGCGCCGTCGAGCCGGGCCGCGCGCCGCCGCGGATACAGCCCTCCAGGGGCAGCAGCGCCTCCCCCTGCATGATGACGACGTCCTGCCCGGTGTCGAGGAGTGCCGCCACCCGCCTCTCGATCTCCGCGAAACGTGCGGCGGTGAGCGGGGTGAGGTCGAGGAACGGGTGCGTCACGGCGGTGCTCTCTTCGGGTCGGTGGGTGCGCGGTCAGCGCCGACGTCGAGGGTACCCAGCGGCTCACGACCGCCCTCCGGGCCCGCCTCGTACAGTGCTGCCCATGAGTGATCACGAGGCGGCACCGGTGCTGCGGATCAAGGGGCGGGTACTCGTCGGGCCCGACGAGGTGCGGGACGGGCTCTGGGCGGTCGACGGGCGGATCACCTACGAGCGGCCGCCCGGCGCGGACGCGGCGGTGACGCTGGAGGGCTGGGTGCTGCCCGGACTCGTGGACGCGCACTGCCACGTCGGCCTCGGCCACCAGGGGCCGGTGGACGCGGCGACGGCCGAGCAGCAGGCCCTCGCCGACCGGGAGGCGGGCACCCTGCTCATCCGGGACGCCGGATCCCCGTCGGACACCCGGTGGGTCGACGGACGCGAGGACCTGCCGAAGATCATCAGGGCGGGCCGGCACATCGCCAGGACCCGTCGTTACATCCGCAACTACGCCCATGAGATCGAGCCGGGCGACCTCGTCGCCTACGTCGCCCAGGAGGCCCGCCGGGGCGACGGCTGGGTGAAGCTGGTCGGCGACTGGATCGACCGGGACGCCGGCGACCTGACGGCGTGCTGGCCGCGCGGAGAGGTGGAGGCCGCGATCGCCGAGGCGCACCGGCTGGGCGCCCGGGTCACCGCGCACTGCTTCGCGGAGGCCGCGCTGCGCGACCTCGTCGAGGCGGGGATCGACTGCATCGAGCACGCGACCGGGCTGACCGAGGACACCGTCCCGCTGTTCGCGGAACGCGGCGTCGCCATCGTGCCGACGCTCGTCAACATCGCCACCTTCCCGGCTCTCGCGGCCGGCGGCGAGGCCAAGTTCCCCCGCTGGTCCGCGCACATGCGAAGGCTGCACGAACGCCGCTACGAGACCGTGCGTGCCGCCTACGACGCGGGCATCCCCGTGTTCACCGGCACGGACGCCGGCGGCTCGCTGGCCCACGGCCTCATCGCCGGCGAGGTCGCCGAACTGGTCAAGGCGGGCATCCCGGCCCTGGACGCCCTCGGCGCGACGGCCTGGGGCGCGCGCCGCTGGCTGGGCCGTCCGGGGCTGGAGGAAGGCGCGCCCGCGGACCTGGTGGTCTACGACGCCGACCCGAGGGAGGACGTGCGGGTGCTGGCGTCGCCGCGGCGGGTGGTCCTGAGGGGAAGGGTGACGGCCTGAAGGTCTGTTGACCCGGGTGCGGGCGCCTTGTTGACCGCGAGTGACCTGAACTCCCGGTTCTCGTTGGAGTATCCCGACCCCAGGCCGGAAGGGGCGCGGGGAGGTCACGCGCACCGTGAAACGGGTGATTCCGGGGAACGCCTGTGCCGTTGGATTCGAATGTGCACGCGGAAACCCCTCTTTGGAGTGAACTGGCTTAAGTAATCCGCCAGTTCACTCTCCGTGCGTAAAGATTCACGGAGTCGAGGCCACCGGTGCCCGCGATGTCCCCCATTGGACGGCGCCGGGTGGCTCCATGTCTCTTGTGGGGGTTCCACCATCTTGAACAGCAACACCTTCCGTGCGGCAGCCCTGGCGATCGCCGCCGCTCCCGTCGCCCTGCTCGTCGCCGTCCCCGCGCACGCAGCCACCGCGACGACCCCGGCCACCCCGTCCGGCGGCCACGGAAAGGCGAGCGCGGTCGTCCTCCGCGCCGGGCTCGACGTCTCGCTCCTGAACAAGAAGGTCCAGGTCCCGCTCAAGGCGACCCTCAACGAGGTGCACGCGCCGGCGAGTGCCGAGCGGACCGCGCTCAGCGTGGAGCTCGACGGAGTCGACAGGGGCCGCCCCGTCCGTGTGCTGAAGGCCGACGTGGCCACCGCGAACGCCACGGTGGACGCCCACAAGGCGGAGGGCTACAGCAACCTCGCCAAGGCACGCGTCCACGTCCCCGGTCTGCCGCTGCTCTCGCTGATCGAGGTCCAGGAGGTCACCTCCAAGGCGGTGTGCGAGGTGGGGCGCAAGCCGGTCGCCGAGTCGAACGTCCTGGGGCACGTGTCGGTCCTCGGCAAGCGGATCCGCCTCACCTCGGGCGGCACGACGAAGGTCGAGGTTCCCGGGGTCGGCGATGTGACCCTGGACATCTCCAAGACCGAGACCACCTCGCGCACGGCGGCGGCGACGGCCCTGCGGCTCGGCGTGTCGGTGAACCCGGGCGACCTGAACGTCGCCGAGGTGGAGGGAGAGGTCACCCTCGCCGAGGCCACCTGTGAGACGCCCCGGCGCGGTGGCGGCCACGGTGGTTCCGGCAACGGCGGTTCGGAGGACGGAGGTTCGGGCAACGGCGGCGGTGACGGCGAGGACGGAGGCTCCGGCAACGGCGGCGGTGACGGCGGGAACGGCGGGTCCGGCGACGGCGGCTCCTCCGGGACCGCGGGGTCGACCGGCGGTGACACGGGATCCGGCGGCACGGGCGGCGACGCCGGCTCCGGTGACAAGGGCTCCGGCGCCGAGCCCGTCGACGTGAAGCCGCAGACCGGGACCGACCCGGTCCAGGCCTCCACCGGGGACCTCGCCGAGACCGGATCCAGCTCCTCGACCCCGTACATCGCGGGTGGCGCGGCAGTCCTGCTGGCGCTCGGCGCCGGTGCCACGGTCGTCGCGCGCAAGCGCGCCCGGGGCTGATCCCCGGCCGTGAGCGGCGCCCGCACCCGGGGTGCGGGCGCCGCTCGCGGTGTGAGGAGCGTGAGGACGCGTCAGCCGGCGGCTCGCCGGGGCAGCCCCTGCAGGGCGAGATCGAGGGCCTGAAGGAACCGGTTGGTCGTCACCCGGTCGCGTACGGCCAGCCTCAGCCACTCGCTGCCCAGCCCGGGGAAGGTGTCACCCCGCCGCGCGGCGAAGCCCCGCGATCGCAGCAGCTCCCGCACCTCGTCGGCCCGTTCGAGCCGCACCAGCACGAACGGGCCCGCCGCGGGTCCCACCACCCGTACCTCGCTGAACTCCGCGAGCCCGGCCAGCAGATGGGCCCGGTCCACCGCGACACGGTCCGCCGCGTCCGCCGCCTCGACCAGGGCACGCGGCTCCATGCACGCCTGGGCCGCCGCCAGCGCGGGGGAGGAGACCGGCCACAGCGGCTGCGCCTCCTGCAGCAGAGCGACCGTCCCCGGCTCGGCGAGTACGTAACCGATCCGCAGACCCGCGAGACCCCAGGTCTTCGTCAGGCTCCGCAGGACCACGAGCCCGGGGACGTCCTGGCGGTCGCTCAGCGCCTCGCGCTCGCCCGGGACGGCGTCCATGAACGCCTCGTCCACCACCAGCGTCCGCCCGGGCCGCGCCAGCTTCTCCAGCACACCCGCGGGATGGAGCACGGACGTCGGATTGGTCGGATTGCCGACCACCACCAGATCCGCCTCCTCGGGCACCGCAGCGGGATCCAGCCGGAAACCGTCCTCCGGGCGAAGCACCACACGCCCCACCTCGTGCCCCGCCGCGCGCAGCGCCGCCTCCGGTTCGGTGAACTGCGGGTGCACGACGACCGGACGCCGGGCGGGCAGCGCCCGCGCGATCAGGACGAAGGCCTCGGCCGCGCCCGCCGTGAGGAGGACCCGCTCCTCGGGCAGCCCGTGCCGTCCGGCGACCGCGGCGCGCGCCTGCCGGCCGTCCGGATAGGCGGCGAGCGAGCCCAGCGAAGCGGATATGCGTTTCCGCAGCCAGTCAGGGGGAGTACCGGTCCGTACGTTCACGGCCAGATCGGTCAGATCCAGACCGCGTACTTCCGCGTCGCCGTGGTGCCGCAGGTCGGGCCCGGCGTTCTCGATGTGCTCAGTGGGGGGCAGCATGGCAGCCATGGTGGACGGCCCGGAGCCATTCGTCGATGCCCGGTCACCTCCCACTGTGGTCAGCCGGGCCACCGCACAGGTCGCCGACGCCGACTTCCGCTTGGGTACGAGCAGTTCGGCGCCCGAGGCGAGCGCCGCGGCCTCCGCGACGGATCCCGTGCCCACGGCCGCCCTCGCCGCCCCGGAGGGATGCGGTACGGGCGTCGCGGCGAGCGTCCTCGCGGGGTACGTCCGCAGCGGCACCCCGAGCGCCGCGGCAGCCCCGGCGATCCCCGGTTCACCTGCTCTGGTGTCGAGGGTGGCCAGCTCGGCCACGTCTCCCTCCGCGAGCCCGGCCGCCTCCAGAGTCGTGCGGATCAGCCCCAGCACCTCCCCGGCCGGGACGCCGCTGCGGGCGCCGACGCCGACGACGAGGGCGGATCGGGTCATGAGGGAGGTCCTTCCGGAGGGCTCGGGCGAAAGGCGGGCAGGGCGCGCCTGAGGTGCGCGGTGGCGGGTCGATCCGCTAGCAAGGGGCCATGGCGGTATTCGTCGCGCTCGGCGCGTTCCTGATGACCCTGGCGGGCGGCTGGGTAGCGCAACGCGTCAGCGACCGCCGTCACCTCGTGCTCGGCTTCGCCGGCGGACTGATGCTGGGGGTCGTCGGTCTCGACCTGCTCCCCGAGGCGATGGAGGCGGCGGGCGGCATCGTCTTCGGGGTCCCGGCCGCACTCCTGCTCTTCGTGGGCGGCTTCCTGACGGCCCATCTCGTGGAACGCTCCCTCGCCGTACGCCAGGCGGCACACGGGGCGGGTGAGGAACGGGTGCCGCAGGTGGGACTGACGGCGGCGGCCGCGATGGTGGGCCACAGCCTGATGGACGGCATCGCGCTCGGCGCCGCCTTCCAGATCGGCGGCGGCATGGGAGCCGCCGTCGCGCTCGCCGTCATCACCCACGACTTCGCCGACGGCTTCAACACCTACACGATCACCAGCCTCTACGGGAACGCCCGCCGCAAGGCGCTCCTGATGCTGTACGCGGACGCCCTGGCGCCGATCGTGGGCGCCGCGACCACGCTGGTGTTCACCCTTCCGGAGGAACTGCTCGGCTGCTATCTCGGATTCTTCGGCGGGGCGCTCCTCTACCTCGCCGCCGCCGAGATCCTTCCCGAGGCACACCACGACCACCCGGCCCGCTCCACGCTGATGTGCACCGTCGCCGGAGTGGGCTTCATCTGGCTGGTCGTCGGCATCGCCGAGTGACCTCACGCCCCGCATCGCTCCACGAGACGCCTCGCCACCCCGGGCGCCGCCGCCCAGTGCGTGTGCAGATAGCTCGCGTGAACACCCTGCTGCACGAAGCCCTCCACCCGCCGCTCCGGCTGGTGCAGCCCCCAGGCGGGCGTCGTACCGGCGCCGGGCTCCAGCACCGTCCGGTGGAACTCGTGCCCGCGCATCCGGGTGCCCGCCGCCGCCAGCGAGCTGTCCGCCACCGCGACCGCCTGCCGGTAACCGAGCGTCAGCCGCTCCGACATCCGCCCGGCCGCGTCCAGCACCCCGCACATCGGGCGTCCGTCCAGCTCACGGGCCAGATAGAGCAGGCCCGCGCACTCCGCCGCCACCGGCGCGCCCGACAGGGCCAGCTCGGCCACCGCCCGGCGCAGCGGCTCGTTGGCCGACAGCTCCGGCGCGTACATCTCGGGGAAGCCGCCCCCTATGACCAGCCCCGCGGTACCGGCGGGCAGCTTCTCGTCGCGCAGGGGGTCGAAGACGGCGACCTCCGCCCCCGCCGCGGTCAGCAGCTCGGCGTGCTCCGCGTACGCGAAGGTGAACGCCGGGCCGCCCGCCACGGCGATCACCGGACGGGCCGGCGGCGCCGGGTGGGATGCGGGCTCCCAGGCCTCGCCGGGCAGGTCCGGAGCCGAACGGGCCAGGGCCAGCAGGGCGTCGAGGTCGCAGCCCTCCCGCACCCGGTCGCCCATCGCGCGTACGGCGTCGAGGGCCTCGGCCCGCCGCTCGGCCACGGGAACCAGCCCCAGATGGCGCGAGGGCGTCGCCACCTGCGGCGCCCTCCGCAGCACCCCGAGAACCGGCAGCCCCGACTCGTCGAGCGCTTCCCTGAGCAAGGCCTCGTGACGGTCGGACGCCACCTTGTTGAGGATCACCCCGCCGATCCGCACCCGCGGGTCCCAGGAGGCGAAACCGTGGACCAGGGCGGCCACCGAGCGGGACTGGGAAGAGGCGTCGACGACCAGCACCACGGGCGCCCGCAGCAGCTCGGACACCTGGGCGGTGGAGGCGAGTTCGCCCTGTCCGGAGGCTCCGTCGTACAGCCCCATGACCCCCTCGACCACGGCCAGGTCGCAGCCCCGCGCGCCATGGGCGAACAACGGGGCCATCAGCTCCGGCCCGCACATGTACGCGTCGAGATTGCGCCCCGGGCGGCCGGTCGCGAGCGCGTGGTAGCCGGGGTCGATGTAGTCGGGCCCCACCTTGTGCGGGGACACCGCGAGGCCGCGTGCGGCGAACGCCGCCATCAGGCCCGTGGCGACCGTGGTCTTGCCGCTGCCCGAGGCCGGCGCGGCGACGACCAGACGGGGGACGCTCACCACTCGATGCCTCTCTGGCCCTTCTGGCCCGCGTCCATCGGGTGCTTCACCTTCGACATGTCGGTCACCAGATCGGCGGCCTCGATCAGCCCGGCCGGCGCGTTGCGGCCCGTGATCACCACGTGCTGGGTCCCGGGGCGGTTCCGCATCACCTCGACGACCTCGTCGGTGTCGATCCATCCCCAGTGCATCGGATAGGCGAACTCGTCGAGCACGTAGAGCTTGTACGTCTCGGCCGCCAGGTCTCGCTTGACCTGCTCCCAGCCCTCGCGCGCCTTCGCCTCGTTGTCCAGCTGATCGTCCCGCTGGACCCACGACCAGCCCTCGCCCATCTTGTGCCAGTCGACGGTGCCGCCCTCGCCGCTCGCGCCGAGGACCCTCAGCGCGTTCTCCTCGCCGACCTTCCACTTCGCCGACTTCACGAACTGGAACACCCCGATCGGCCACCCCTGGTTCCAGGCCCGCAGCGCCAGCCCGAAGGCCGCCGTCGACTTCCCCTTCCCCGTGCCGGTGTGGACGCACAGCAGCGGCCGGTTGCGCCGCTGCCTGGTCGTCAGTCCGTCGTCCGGTACGGATACCGGCTGTCCCTGTGGCATCAAGCGGCCCTTCGCGTAGCGGTGATGTCCTTGACCAGTCCGGCGATCGAGTCGGCGCGCAGCTCGTCCAGGGTGACCGCGGAGCCCCCTAGATCCCGGGCGAGCTGTCCGGCGAGACCGAGGCGCACGTATCCCGACTCGCAGTCGACGACGACCGACGCGGTGCCCTCCGAGGCGTGCAGCCGCGCCGCCCTGGCCGCCAGCGCCACCGGATCGACGCCCCCGGTCGCCCGTCCGTCCGTCACCACGACGAGCAGGGCCCGCCGCGACGGATCGCGCAGCCGCTCGACCCGCAGCACGTCGTGCGCCTTCAGCAGTCCGGCGGCCAGCGGGGTGCGCCCGCCGGTGGGCAGCGACTCCAGCCGCGCGGCCGCCGCGTCGACCGATGAGGTCGGCGGCAGCGCTACCTCGGCGCCGCCACCCCGGAAGGTGACCAGGCCGACCTTGTCGCGCCGCTGGTAGGCGTCCAGCAGCAGCGACAGCACCGCCCCCTTCACCGCGCCCATCCGCCGGCGGGCCGCCATCGAACCCGAAGCGTCCACCGCGAACAGCACGAGGTTCCCCTCACGCCCCTCACGCGTGGCCTGACGCAGATCGTCCCTGCGTACGACGAGCCCCCGGCCCGACCGCCCGCGCGCCCGCTGGTGCGGGGCCGCGGCCTGCACGGTCGCCGCCAGGTGCAGCTTGGTCAGCGGCCCCTCGGGCCGCCGTGACCCGGTGGTCCGGCCGTGCTCCGTCCGGGCCCGGGAGCGCCGCCCCGCGGCGCCGTCACCGAGACCGGGGACGCTGAGCGCCTTCGCACGGAACGGCTCGCCGGCCCGCACGGGTTGCTGCTCACCCGCTCCGCCGCCCGCCGGGGGAGCGTCCCCCTCGCCGGAGCCCTGACCGCCGGAGACACCGTCGCCGGCACCGCCCGGATCTGTCGCGCCGCCGCCGTCGTCGTCGGGGCCGGTGCCCTGCGGGGGAACTCCGCCGCCGGGACCGTCGGGACCCGGGTCGGGGTCGTCGTCGCCCCCGCCCTGCTCGTCCGCCGCGTCCCTCAGAGTGTCGTCCAGCTTGTCCTCGTCCAGCCCCGGGGCGTCGAACGGGTTGCGCCGGCGCCGGTGGGGGAGTGCCAGCAGCGCTGCCTGCCGTACGTCGTCCGCGACGACCTCGTCGCGGCCCGCCCACGCGGCCAGCGCCGTCGCCGTACGGGCCATGACGATGTCCGCGCGCATCCCGTCGACCTCGAACGCCGCACAGGTCGCCGCGATCCGGCGCAGTACCCCGTCACCGAGCACCACCCGCGGCAGCAGGGCGCGCGCCGCGGTGATCCGCTCCCGCAGCGCGGACTCCTCGCCGGCCCACCGTGCGGCGAAGGCCTCCGGATCGTCGTCGTACGCCAGCCTGCGGCGCACCACCTCGACGCGCTCGTCGGTGTCCCGGGAGGCCGTCACCTCGACGGTCAGCCCGAAGCGGTCCAGCAGCTGCGGCCTGAGCTCGCCCTCCTCCGGGTTCATCGTCCCGACCAGCAGGAAGCGGGCCGCGTGCCGTACGGAGACGCCCTCCCGCTCCACGTACGAGGCACCCATGGCCGCCGCGTCGAGCAACAGGTCCACCAGATGGTCGTGGAGGAGGTTGACCTCGTCGACGTAGAGGATCCCCCGGTGGGCGTCGGCGAGAAGGCCCGGTTCGAAGGCCTTCACCCCCTCCGAGAGCGCCCGCTCGATGTCGAGCGCACCCACCAGGCGGTCCTCCGACGCGCCTACCGGGAGCTCCACGGTCCGCGCCGGTCGCGCTGTGCCCCCTCCCGCCTCGTGCGGGGCGTCCGGGCACGCGGGATCGGGCGCCTGCGGGTCGCACGAGAACCGGCACCCGGCCACGACCGTGACCTCCGGCATCAGCGCGGCCAGCGCCCGGACGGCGGTGGACTTGGCTGTCCCCTTCTCACCCCGGACCAGCACCCCGCCGACGGCGGGACTGACGGCGTTCAGCAGGAGTCCCAGCCGCAGATCGTCCTGCCCGACGATCGCGGTGAAGGGATAGGGCGTGCTCACGAAGCCTCCTCGGTGGCGATCACAGATGTACGGTCGCGCCCGGCGGGTCTCCCGGGCGCGGGCGGTGCCCCCGGCGGGATGAACGGCAGCCCGGCGGGGGCACCGTGCTCGATCAGCCGCCACAGCGCGTCGGTGTCCGCGTGCTCCTCGACCAGATCGCCCAGCCTGTCGAGCTGCTGCTCCCGCAGCGCCCCGAAGCTCGTGTCGGGCGCGGGGACGAACCGCCGCCCCGCGGCCCGGGCGACCTCGCCCAGGAACGCCCGCCGGAACGCGTCGCTCTCCAGCGACCCGTGCCAGTGCGTCCCCCAGACCTCGCCCACCCGGCAGCCGTCGAGGAACGGCTCGCCGCCGTCCACCTCGGCGACCCCGTGGTGGATCTCGTACCCCTCCACCGGTTCCCCCAGTGCCGTACCGGCCGGGCGCGCCAGGACCTTCTCGCGGCCGAAGCGGACCCGCACCGGAAGCAGCCCGAGCCCTTCGACCAGACCGGCCCGTGACTCCACGTCGTCCTCGATCCACCGGCCCAGCGCCTGGAACCCGCCGCAGATCCCCAGCACGGGCCGCCCCTCGGCGGCCCGGCGCAGCAGAGCGTCGGCGAGGCCGCGCTCCCGCAGCCACGCCAGCGCCTTCACGGTGCCCCGCGTCCCCGGCACGATCACCAGGTCCGCGTCGACGAGCTCCTCCGCCCGGTCCACGAACCGCACCACCACACCCGGCTCGGCGGCCAGCGCGTCCACATCGGTGAAGTTCGACATCAGCGGCACCGCGCACACGGCGACCCGCAGCACGTCCTCGCCGTGCGGGGGAGCCACCACCGACTCCCGTACGGTTCCGCGCATCGAGACCCGCAGCCCGTCCTCCTCGTCGATGCCGAGCCCGTGCGCGTACGGCAGGACCCCGTACACCGGCCGGCCGGTCAGCCCGAGCAGCATGTCGAGGCCGGGTTCCAGCAGCGAGACGTCACCGCGGAACTTGTTGACGAGGTATCCGGCGATCAGCGCCTGGTCCTCGGGGGCGAGAAGGGCCGTCGTGCCGAAGAACGAGGCGAACACCCCGCCCCGGTCGATGTCCCCGACCACCAGGGCGGGGAAGCCCGCGGCCCTGGCGATGCCCATGTTCACGATGTCCGTGCGCCGCAGATTGATCTCCGCCGGGCTGCCCGCGCCCTCGCAGATCACCGCGTCGTACGTGCTCCGCAGCTGCTCCAGGCAGTCCACGACCGTGCCCAGCAGCGACTCCTGCCGTCCCCCGTGGTATCCGCGGGCACTCATCTCGCCGACCGGCTTCCCCATCAGGACGACCTGGCTGGAGCGGTCGCCGCCCGGCTTCAGCAGCACCGGGTTCATCAGGGCCGTCGGCTCGACGCGGGCGGCCTGTGCCTGCATCGCCTGGGCGCGGCCTATCTCCGCACCCTCCCGGGTGACGAAGGAGTTCAGCGACATGTTCTGCGCCTTGAACGGTGCGACCTTCACCCCCCGGCGCACCAGCCACCGGCAGATGCCGGCCGTGACGACGCTCTTGCCCGCGTCCGACGTGGTCCCGGCGACCAGCAGCCCGCCGCTCATCCCGCTCTCCGTCCCATGGCGATCCGGCCCGCCGCGCACACCGCGAGGGCCAGCACACTCACACGGCGCGACAGCCGCACCGCGCGTTCGATGTCGGTGACGCGCACCTCCCGGCCCGTGTCCCCGCCGAGCACCGGCCGGTGCTCGACCCGCCCGCCGTAGGCGAGGGTCCCGCCGAGGCGTACACCCAGCGCCCCCGCGAACGAGGCCTCCACCGGGCCCGCGTTGGGGCTGGGATGCCTCGGCGCGTCCGAGCGCCAGACCCGTACCGCCTCGCGCGGGCGCCCGCCGGCCGCCACCGCCAGGACGGCGGTCAGCCGGGCGCCCGGCCAGCCGGCGAGATCGTCCAGCCGGGCCGACGCCCAGCCGTAGCGCAGGTAACGGGGCGACCTGTGCCCCACCATCGCGTCCAGGGTGTTCACGGCCCGGAAACCGACGAGTCCGGGCACCCCGCCGATCGCACCCCACACCAGCGCCCCCACCACGGCGTCGGAGGTGTTCTCGGCGACCGACTCCACCACGGCGCGGGCGATCCCCGGACCGTCGAGCGCCTGCGGATCACGGCCGCACAGATGGGGCAGCCGCTCCCGGGCGGCCTCGATGTCACCCGCGGCCAGCGCGCCGCCGACGGCACGGGCCTCACGGGCCAGCGAGGTACCCCCGACGACGGACCAGGTCGCGGCCGCGGTCAGCGCGACGGCCAGGACGGGGCGGTCGCGCACGGCACGGGCCGCCAGCGCGGCCGTGCCCGCGGCGCCGCCCGCGCAGACGAGCGTGTGCAGGGCGCCCCAGCCGCGGTGGTCACGCCACAGCAGGCTCTCGGCGCGCGCCGCGGCGCGCCCGAAACCGGCGACCGGGTGTCCCCGCCGGGGGTCCCCCAGCAGCAGGTCGCCGATCAGACCGGCGGCGGCGCCGTACGCGAAGACGCGGTCGGCTCTCACCGCTCAGCCCGCGCTCGTGCCTCGGAGGGGCCGGGGGACAGGTGGTACGGCGACCGACGCAGGGCAGCCAGGCATGGCGTATGTCCTCACTCAGGGTCCGCGCCCTGGTTCGACGTGACCGGCGACGAGAGTCTCCTGGCTCCCGGATCCGCAGTTCCTCCGGCCTTCCAGTCCGCGTGTGCGGGCCGTGACTTCCGTGTGGAGGCTGCTCCCCGGTGACAGTGGCGGGACCGCGCCGGATTCGCACCGGCTTCCTCTCCTGTCGCCGTGAATGGCTCCGGCAGTCCACCACGCGCCGCGAATACCCGTCAACCTGCCATTGACCTGCGAGGGTTCGGTGTGCGCGGACGCACACCGGGCCGGGACCCCCGAAGTGTGTCCCGGCCCGGTGCGTCGGGTGAGGCCGTCAGGCCACGATCAGATGGATCCCGTAGGCGACCGCCCCCGCGCACAGCGCGAAGCAGGCGTACGCGCCGGTGCGTGCGAGGACGCCGCCACCACCGCCCTGTGCCGACGGGACCAGCTTGGCGAGGCCGGTGATGCCGAGAGTGAAGAGGCCGACCAGCGCCACGGTGACCACGAGGCTGACGCCGAAGACGGAGGCGAGTGCCGCCCAGTCGATGTTCATGCGGTTCCGTCCTTACACCGTGGCCGGCCGGGCCGGGTCGGCCTGGGTCTCCGGAGCGGGAATGGTGGTCTTGAGTTCCGAGGGGGCCACACCGACGGGCGGCGGGGTGACGGCCGCGATGGCGGTCGTGATCACGCCCGCCGGCTCCGCCTCGGTCGCGTTGACGTTGGTGTGGTCGACAGGCTTGCGGCGCGACAGCATCCAGATGGCACCGGAACCCGCGACGAGCAGCACGGCGACCACCGCGACGCCCCAGGCCCCCTGCTTGGTCAGGAACTCGGCGCCGGCGCCGACCAGGCCCGCCGCAGGCAGCGTCAGACCCCAGGCGACGAACATCCGGGTGGCGGTGGACCAGCGGACCACGCCCCCCTTGCGTCCGAGACCGGCGCCCATCACGGCGCCGGAGCAGGACTGCGTGGTGGACAGCGAGAAGCCGAGGTGCGAGGAGGCCAGGATGACCGTCGCCGCGCTCGTCTGGGCCGCGAAGCCCTGCGGGGGACGGAGATCGGTGAGGCCGCTGCCCATGGTGCGGATGATGCGCCAGCCGCCGAGGTAGGTGCCCAGCGCGATCGCGACACCGGCGGAGGCGATGACCCAGACCGGCGGGTTGGAGCCGGGGGAGAGGACACCCCCGGTGACCAGGGCCAGGGTGATGATGCCCATCGTCTTCTGCGCGTCGTTGGTGCCGTGCGCGAGCGAGACGAGACCGGCGGAGGCGATCTGGCCGGCCCGGTAGCCCTTGGCGGTCGACTTCAGCTGTGCCTCGTCGGTGATCTTCCGGTTGAGGCGGTACGTCAGCTTCGTCGCCAGCAGGGCGGCGAGACCCGCGACCACGGGAGCGGCGATCGCCGGCAGCAGGACCTTCGTCACGACCGTGCCGCCGTTGATCGAGGACCAGCCGGCCGACATGACCGCCGCGCCGATGAGGCCGCCGAAGAGGGCGTGGGAGGAACTCGAGGGCAGGCCGACCAGCCAGGTCAGCAGATTCCACAGGATCGCCCCGACGAGCGCGGCGAAGATGACCTCGGTTCTGAGGCCGTCCTCGTTGATGATCCCGCCGGAGATCGTCTTGGCGACCTCCACCGACAGGAACGCGCCGACGAGGTTGAGCACGGCGGACATGGCGACCGCCGTCTTGGGCTTGAGGGCACCGGTGGAGATGGTGGTGGCCATCGCGTTGGCGGTGTCGTGGAAACCGTTCGTGAAATCGAACACGAGAGCTGTCACGATCACGATCGCGAGCAGCAGCGTGATGTGTTCCATTTACCCAGGCAATCGTTCGACGTCATTGGCACGTGGAACGTAGGCAACCTTGGTGAACGGAAGATGAACTGGGCAGGGCGGCAGGGTGACCCCAAACGTGTGCGTCGGTTCCGCTTGTGTCCGCAACCGGTGCTCCGCATGCCTCGCGGCCGGTGGGGGGCCTGGCCCCGGCCCGGGTGCGCCGCGCCCGCTCCTGCCCGAAATGCCCCACTGAGGAGACTTCGGTCACCCGCCCTAGGATCGCCGTATGGGTGAAGCGGAACGCAGGGCGATCGAAGAGGCGTGGAACGGTGTCGTCGCGACGGCCCGGAGGACGACGGCCGAGGGCCTCGTCGTCGGCACCTCCGGCAACGTGTCGGCGCGGGTGGGCCCGATCGTGCTGGTCACCCCCAGCGGGGTCCCCTACGACCGGCTGGGCCCGGAGGACGCCGTCGGAGTCGACCTCGAAGGCCGCCAGGTCCTGGGCGGCCTCGTACCCACCAGCGAACTCCCGCTCCACCTCGCCGTCTACCGCGGCACCGACGCAGCCGCCGTCGTCCACACCCACGCCGTGCACGCCACGGCCGTCTCCACCCTCGTCCCCGAGGTGCCGCTGATCCACTACGCCGCCGCCCTGCTCGGCGGCCCCGTACGCACCGCCGGCTACGCCCGCTACGGAACCCCCGAACTGGCTGAGAACGTGCTCCTCGCGCTCCGCGGCCGCACCGGCTGCCTGCTGCGCAACCACGGAACCGTCACCTACGGCGCCACCCTCGACGAGGCCTACGACCGCACCGCCCAGCTGGAGTGGATGTGCAGGCTCTGGCTCACCGCGAGCTCCGTACCCGGCCACCGCCCCAGCCTCCTCACCGAGACCCAGCTCGACGAGGTGACCCGGGCCCTGGAGGGATACGGGCAGCCGGGCTGAGCCCGTACGGCCCCCGCCCACTGGCCGGTGCCCTCCCGGCCCGGGAGACTGGGGCCGTGCGCCCGGCAACAGCGGCGGCAGTGGCCGCCACCTCGGTCCTCGGCGTCGGCGCGGCAGCGGTCGCCGCCGGACGCCACGCCAGCGACGCCGCCCTCGGGGCGCCGTCGCCACGCCCCTTCCCCGGCGACCGCCGTGTCACCGTGCACGCCACCGACGCGGGACGGATCACGCTCACCCGGTCCTTCCCCGCGCTGCGCCCCGGCGTGTACGGGGTGACCGCCAAGGGCGTCCACGCGGTCGTGGGCCCCGTGGTCGAGGAACGGCCGCACCACGGCACGCTCTCCGCCGACACGGTCGTCCGCGGTCTGGAGCGCGTCACCCTCGGCAGTCTCAAGCCGGGCACCAGGGTCCGGCTCACCCCGGAGCTCCACCGGGGCGACCCGCTCGCGGCCCTCGGCCTCGGCCACAAGGAGGTGGAGGTCCCGGGCGAGCTCGGCCCCATGCCGGCCTGGTTCGTGCCGGGGGCCCGCGACACCTGGGTGATCACCGTGCACGGCCTGGGCACCACCAGGGAGCACCCGCTGAACGTCATCGGGTTCCTCCACGAGCAGCAGCTGCCGGTGCTCGACATCACCTACCGGGGCGACCCCGGGGCGCCGCGGTCGCCCGACGGGCTCTCCCACCTCGGTGAGTCGGAGTGGCGCGACCTCGACGCCGCCATCCGCTACGCCGTGCGCTACGGGGCCGAGAACGTGATCCTCCACGGCTGGTCCACCGGTGCCTCGATGGCCCTGCACGCGTCCGTCGACTCCGCGCTCCGCGACCGCGTCAGCGGCCTCGTCCTGGACTCCCCGGTCATGGACTGGAGGGCCACCCTGCGCGCGCTCGCCTCGGCCCGCGGCGTCCCCGCCGCGATGCTGCCCCTCGCCGTACGCGCCGCCCAGGGCCGGACCGGACTGCAGGGAGCTCCGCTCCTGGACACGCCGGTGCCGTCCGCCCTCCGCGTGCCCACGCTCCTGTTCCACGGACCCGGCGACGGCCTGGCGCCCTGGGGGCCGTCCAGGGAGCTCGCCGAACGCCGGCCCGACCTGGTGACCCTGCACTCCGTGGAAGACGCTCCGCATGCGGCGATGTGGAACGCCGACCCGGCGGGATACGAGGAGGCCCTCCGCCGCTTCCTCACGCCCCTGATGTGAGCTGATGGCACGGAACCGCCCGGTTGGTCACCCGGCCCCGCGGTGCCGCGAACGCTGGTGACACGGCTTCCGTTTGGGCTTTCGGCCCGTCAGAGGCAAGACTGCTCCTCGTGACGTCCCGTACCCCGCGCGACTCCAGGCTGCGACTTGTCCGCCCGCGACCCCAGGCGACCGCCCGAAAGGCCGTGACGACCCGGCGCACCAGGCCGGCTCCCCGCCCGCCCGAGGGCACACCGCCCCCGGCGGAGCTGGCACGCCAGGCCAGGACGGTGCTCGCCGACGCCGTGCGCATCGCCCACTGGGCCGCGGGCGGTACGGGCCCCGGCTCCGCCCCGCTCGCCGCCCGGGCCCTGGAGCGCGCCGCCACCGCGCTGGAACTCTCCCCGGCCCAGGTCCGGGCGGGCTGGGACCGTGCCAGGCTGGCCGGGCTGGTCGAGATCCACGGCACCACCGCCCGCCCGGGCTGGCGGCTGAGAGCCTGGGACCGGGACGACTCCGCCGTCCTCCGCGGTTGGGTCGCGCTCTTCGACGCCTGGTCGCTCGTCCACCCCTCGCCCGAGGGCGTGGAGGCGACCGCCGTCGCTGAGGCCATCGAGGCCGTACCGCAGGTCCTCTCCCTGCTCCAGCTCTCGGCGGGGCCCGTCACCGTGCCCGCGCTCCTCGACCTGCTGGGCCAGCGCGTCGCGGAACTCCACGAGGAGCGGTGCGAGGTGCCGTTCGGCCCGCAGGAGCGGCCCGCCCGTGCGGGCGAGCGGTCCGACGGCCTGAACGCCCTGCTGCTCGACTGGGCCCTGGAAGGGCTCGCCTCGGTCGGCGCCCTCACCCTGGGCGCCGGGCACGCCACCCTCACCCCGCTGGGCAACTGGGCGGTCTGGGTCAAACTCGAACAGATCTGTGTCGCCGCCCAGAGCCCCGCGGGCAACATCGAACAGCCGGCCGCCGACATGCTGCTCGGCTGCGCCCGCCTCACCCCCGGACCGGCCCGTGCCGAGTACCGCGCCTGGCTCGCCGCCCGGACCGTCGGCACCGCCGTGGCCGAACTGCTGGCCGTCGCCCGGGGCGAGGACGCCCTGCTGCGCGGACTCGCCTTCGAGGCCCTGCGCGTCGTCGGAGCCCCCGCCGAGCCCGTCGTCCGCTCCGTCGTCACAGAGACCCCGCTGCGCCCCTACGCGCTGCTCTGGCTCGCCGAGTACGAGGGCACCGACCCCGACGACGCCCAGGACGTCCTCAGCCGTGAGGAGGCCACCTGGCTGTGGGTCGACACCGCCGCCGCCGTGGCCGACCACGGTGAGACCGGTCTGCTGGTGCGCCATCTCGACTCCGCCGTCCAGGGCACGGTCCCCGCGCTCCTGGAGGAGGTCCGGGCCGTCGGCCACCCCCGCACCGTCCAGGTCCTCGTGGCCCTGGCCGCGGCGCACCCCGATCCGGCCCTCGCCAAGGCGGTGCGCCGCGCCGCGTTCCAGGTGCACACCGGCGGGGTCTGACCGCTCGCGCCGCCCCGGGGGCCCTCAGCCCGAAGCCCCCGGGGCGTACGTCCCGAAGCTCCACACGTTGCCCTCGGCGTCCCGCGCCGTGTAGTCACGCGAGCCGTAGTCCTGGTCCGTGGGCGGCATCAGGATCTCCACCCCGTGCCCGGCGGCCCGCGCGTGATGCGCGTCCACGTCCTCGACGACCACGTACACCGCGGCGGGCCCCGCCGAGGCCATCGCCTCCGCGAACGCGCCGCCGTGCCCCTTCGAGCCGAGCATCACCCTTCCGTTGCCGCAGGACAGCTCGGCGTGGACCACGGAACCGTCCTCGCCCTCGTACACCGCTTCCGCGGTGAAGCCCAGGGCCGTGGTCAGCATCCGGATCGCGGCCCGGGCGTCGTCGTAGACCAGCGCCGGGAAGACCGTGGGAAGGCCGCCTGACGGTGCCATCGCGCTCACCCTCTTTCCTGCGACTCGCACCACTTCGCTGTGATGTGCGTCTCAGTCTTCCACCGGTCGCCGCCGCCCGGCCACCGACGCCGCAGGCCAGGGGTGCGGCGCCCGGTGCGCGCGGAAAAGCAGGTGGACACCGCCAGTAGACTGAGTCCCATGGCAAATCTCCTTGTGCACTAGACGGCGTCGAGTCGTGAGCCCCGTGTCCCTCCGCCGTCCATTCCGCCCTGGAGTACTTCCGTGATCACCGCCTCCGGCATCGAGCTGCGCGCCGGCGCCCGCATCCTCATCGAGTCCGCCTCCTTCCGCATCGCCAAGGGCGACCGCATCGGCCTGGTCGGCCGCAACGGCGCGGGCAAGACCACCCTCACCAAGTGCCTGGCGGGCGAGGGCGCCCCGGCCGGCGGCACCATCACCCGCGGCGGTGAGGTCGGCTACCTCCCGCAGGACCCGCGCACCGGCGACCTCGACGTCCTGGCCCGCGACCGGATCCTCTCGGCCCGCGGCCTCGACGAGATCCTGCGCAGGATGCGGGAGAACGAGGACCGGATGGCGAACGGCAAGGGCGCCACCCGCGAGAAGGCGATGAAGAAGTACGAACGCCTGGAGACGGAGTTCCTCACCAAGGGCGGGTACGCCGCCGAGGCCGAGGCCGCCACCATCGCCGCCGCGCTCAGCCTGCCCGACCGGGTGCTCGGCCAGCCCCTGCACACCCTGTCCGGTGGTCAGCGCCGCCGTGTCGAGCTCGCCCGGATCCTGTTCTCGGACGCCGACACCCTGCTCCTCGACGAGCCCACCAACCACCTCGACGCGGACTCGATCGTCTGGCTGCGCGACTACCTCAAGAGCTACCGCGGCGGCTTCATCGTGATCTCCCACGACGTCGAGCTCGTCGAGACCGTGGTCAACAAGGTGTTCTACCTCGACGCCAACCGCGCGCAGATCGACATCTACAACATGGGCTGGAAGCTCTACCAGCAGCAGCGCGAGGCCGACGAGAAGCGCCGCAAGCGCGAGCGCCAGAACGCGGAGAAGAAGGCCGCCGCCCTCAACTCCCAGGCCGACAAGATGCGCGCCAAGGCCACCAAGACGGTCGCCGCCCAGAACATGGCCAAGCGAGCCGAGCGCCTGCTCTCCGGGTTGGAGGCGGTGCGGGTCTCCGACAAGGTGGCCAAGCTCCGCTTCCCCGAACCGTCCCCCTGCGGCAAGACCCCGCTGATGGCCGAGGGGCTGTCCAAGTCCTACGGCTCGCTGGAGATCTTCACCGATGTCGACCTCGCCATCGACAAGGGTTCGCGCGTCGTCATCCTCGGCCTCAACGGTGCGGGCAAGACCACACTGCTGAGGCTCCTCGGCGGCGCCGAGAAGCCCGACACCGGCCAGGTCATCGAGGGCCACGGCCTCAAGCTCGGCTACTACGCCCAGGAGCACGAGACCCTGGACCCGGACCGCACGGTCCTCGAGAACATGCGCAGCGCGGCGCCCGACCTCGACCTCGTCGAGGTCCGCAAGACCCTCGGCTCCTTCCTGTTCTCCGGCGACGACGTCGACAAGCCCGCCGGAGTGCTCTCCGGTGGTGAGAAGACCCGTCTCGCCCTGGCGACGCTGGTCGTCTCGTCCGCGAACGTGCTGCTGCTCGACGAGCCGACGAACAACCTCGACCCGGCCAGCCGCGAGGAGATCCTCGGCGCCCTGCGCACCTACAAGGGCGCCGTCGTCCTCGTCACCCACGACGAGGGCGCGGTGGAGGCGCTCCAGCCCGAGCGGATCATCCTGCTGCCCGACGGCGTCGAGGACCTCTGGGGTGCGGACTACCGGGACCTGGTCGCCCTCGCCTGATCCACGGCCCGCGGCCCTCTCGCCCGGCCCGGTGATCCAGCGGGTCTGGATCATTCGGCCCATCGGTGATCCATCATCTGGGGGAGCGCGTCTCGTACCCCGGCGCGGCGCCCGGCGGATATCTGCCGGGCGCACTCATTTTCGGCCATCCCGCCCCATACGGCCCTGACCTGGAATTTCTTCCGGGCGCTCGCTCCATCGCCTTCCGATATCCCCGGGAATCCCGGATTCCGCTTGTGTCCGGCCGTCCCGGTACGCGGAATCCGGTCCTACGTACCTTGCCGAATGGGTGGCCAGGAAGCGCGGGAGGGGTGATCATGAGAGTCCAGAGCGCACTTCCTTGAGGAGGCACGGGTGGCCGAGACTCTGAAGAAGGGCAGCCGGGTTACCGGCGCCGCGCGTGACAAGCTCGCGGCAGACCTGAAGAAGAAGTACGACTCCGGTGCGAGTATCCGGGCGCTGGCCGAGGAAACCGGCCGTTCCTACGGATTCGTCCACCGGATGCTCAGTGAATCCGGAGTCACGCTGCGGGGACGCGGCGGGGCGACTCGGGGCAAGAAGGCCGCTTCGGCCTGACGGCACGGGCGCCGGCCGGATCCGGTCCGCACCGGCTCCGGGATTTCACCGGAACACCGGGTGGCCACCCGGGCGACCATCGGGTCGTCCGGGTGGTTACTGTTCAGTTACTTGCCAGTAAGTGCTGACTGCACCCGATCCGGAGGCGCTCCATGACCTCGCTCGACCCTGTGTTCGACAAGGACGGCGTACGGCTCACCGTCGATGACGCGGTTGCCACGGTGACGCTCACCAACCCGGCCAAGCGCAACGCCCAGTCTCCCGCTCTGTGGCGGGCGTTGACCGAAGCCGGACGAGCGCTTCCCGGCAGCGTGCGGGTCGTCGTGCTGCGCGGCGAGGGCAAGTCCTTCTCCGCGGGACTGGACCGGCAGGCATTCGCCCCCGAAGGCTTCGACGGGGAACCGTCCTTCCTTGACATGGCGCGCGGCCCCGAGGCCGGACTCGACGCGACCATCGCCGAGTACCAGGAGGCGTTCACCTGGTGGCGCCGCAACGACATCGTGTCGGTCGCGGCCGTCCAGGGGCACGCGATCGGCGCCGGCTTCCAGCTCGCCCTCGCCTGCGACCTGCGGATCGTCGCCGAGGACGTGCAGTTCGCCATGCGCGAGACCAGCCTCGGTCTCGTGCCCGACCTCACGGGCACCCACCCGCTGGTGCACCTCGTGGGGTACGCCCGCGCGCTCGAGATCTGCGCGACGGGACGCTTCGTGCACGCCGAGGAGGCCGAGCGCACCGGTCTCGCCAACCTCGTGGTGCCCGCGGACCAGCTCGAAGCGGCGGCCGCCGACCTGGCCGCCGCCCTGCTCGCCGCCCCACGTGACGCGGTGGTCGAGACCAAGGCGCTGCTGAGCGGGGCCGTCTCACGCTCCTACGAGGAGCAGCGGATCGCCGAACGGGCCGCCCAGGGCCGTCGGCTGCGCGACCTCGCGGGCCTCGCCGACTGAGACGTCCTCCCCGGCAGGGCCCCGTACGGCGGGGCCCTGTTCAGTCCCTTTCCACCACCGCCGTCACCAGGACCGCGACCGCGGGGCGGTCCTCCACGGCCTCGGCCACGGCGGCCCGGACGGCCCGGGCGACATCCAGCGCCCGGTGGTCCCCTGCGGTCGCCACCTCCACCCGGACATGGCCCTCACCGGCCAGGACCGCGCTTCCCAGCGACCGGGTCAGCGACACCACACCGGGAACCCCGGCCGCCGCGTTCCCCACGGGCCCCTCGGGCTCCGCCGTACGGATCCCCGCCACCGCACCGGCCCCGGGCGGGGGCTCCTGCTCCAGCAGGTCGGTGACCCGGAGGTCCACCTCCTCCACCAGCAGGCCGAGCCGCGTGGCCGCCGCCGACAGCAGAACCGCCCGCAGCGCGTCCGCGGTGGCGGGCAGCGGACGGCGGACCGTGGCGCAGAAATCGGCCTCGATCCGCAGCGGCCCGGGCGGCAGCGCGCCGGGCGGCCCCGGCACCACCGGCGCAGGGGCGCGGGAGGCGTCCGCCGTATCGATCCTGAGCTTCTCCAGCGCGGCCCCCGACCCCGACGCCGCTTGCCGCAGCACCCCCGCCGCCGCCCGTTCCGCGATCCAGGAACCGTCCTCGGGGCCGCCCAATGGGAGCAGCCGTCCCAGGCCGAGCCGCTCGCGCACCGCGGCGGTCCATCCGTCGGCCCGGTGCGGGCCGTCAGCCGTAGTCATTGCCCCACCCTGCCCCATCCACGGCGCGGGACCGGGGAAGCGCACTTACTGTGGGCCACGGAAGTCCAACCCCCCGTCCCGAAGGGAAGAGCGGCGATGACCGAGAGCCCGCAGCGGAACCGGCCCGACAGCCCCGGCAGCCTGACCGGAGGGGACGAGGGCCGGCAGCACCAGCTCACCAAGCGCGGCGGGGGCGCGCCCGGCACCAGGGGGCGCACCACGATCGCCGACGGCGTGGTCGAGAAGATCGCCGGAATGGCGGCACGGGACGTCTCAGGCGTCCACGCCATGGGCAGCGGCCTCTCCAGGACCTTCGGCGCGGTACGCGACCGGGTCCCCGGCGGCGGCAAGTCCGTCAGCCGCGGCGTGAAGGCTGAGGTCGGTGAGTCGCAGGCCGCCCTCGACCTGGAGATCGTCGTCGAGTACGGGGTGGCGATCAGCGAAGTGGCACGGGACGTGCGGGAGAACGTCATCGCGGCGGTGGAGCGGATGACCGGGCTCGAGGTCGTCGAGGTCAACATCGCCGTCACCGACGTCAAGCTGCCCGACGAGGATGACGACGAGGAAGAGTCCGCGTCCCGCGTCCAGTAGGCCCTCCCCCGCGCGGCAGTTGAGGAGCAAACGATGAGCATGGCTGTGGTCGGCATGGTGGCCGGCATGGCTCTCGGCTTCGCCGGATACTTCGGCGGCTTCGGGGCCTTTCTGCTGGTGGCGGCCCTGGGCGCGATCGGATTCATCGCCGGTCGCTTCCTGGACGGCGACCTGGAACCGGGCGACCTCTTCCGGGGTCGCGACCGCGGCGACCGGCGACGGTGACGGCGGTGACGGAACGGGTCCCCGCCGCCGAGCGCGGGGAGACCCGGATCGCCGACCGGGTCGTCGCCAAGATCGCCGCGCAGGCGGCGAAGGAGGCGGTCGGTGAACGGCCCCCCGGCGGCGCCGCGCCGCGCGCCACCGTCACCGTGCACCGCGACGCCGCGCGGGTACGGGTCAGCCTCGACCTGCCCTACCCCTGCGACATCGGGCGCAGGTGCGGGGCGGTGCGTCGGCGTGTGACCGAGCGGGTAGGAGCACTGGCGGGTATGGACGTGCCCGATGTGGCCGTACAGGTCGAGCGGCTGCATCCGTCCGCCGAGGGCACCGCACCGGAGGGGAGCACCCGATGACCGAGCCCCACGACGGGGACGACAGCACCCGGCCCCTGCCCACGGTGGAGCGGCCGGCAGGCGGTGTACTCGAGATGGACCAGTCGGCGTCCGGTTCGTCCTACGAACCGGTCCACCCCCCCGGCGGCAGGACCCGCCGGTTCTGGTCCGGGCGCAGGATCCCCGCGGCCGTCGTCGCCCTGATCCTCCTCGGCGGGGCGGGGCTCCTGCTCTACGACGTCGCGGCGGTGCGTGCTGGTCACCCCGCCATGCAGTGGCGCCGCTCGGCCGCCGACGACCTGGCCACCCGTCACCTCGACGACGTATGGGTCCTGGCGGGCTCGGCCCTGGCCGCCGCACTCGGTCTCTGGCTGCTCCTGCTGGCCCTCACCCCCGGGCTGCGCGCACTGCTCCCGATGAACCGCAGGCGCCCCGGGGTACGCGCCGGACTCGACCGGACCGCGGCCGCCCTGGTCCTGCGCGACCGGGCCGTCCAGGTAGCCGGGGTGCAGTCCGTGCGGGTGAGGATGGGCCGGCGCAGGGCCAAGGTGCGCGCCTTCTCGCACTTCCGGGAACTCGACGACGTGCGGGCCGACCTGGACGGCGTGCTGGGTGACGCCGTCGGTGAACTGGACCTCGCGAGGCCGCCCGGCCTCTCCGTGCACGTACGCCGGACGGCGAAGAAGGGGTGACGCCGTGATCAAGACCGTCAACAGGCTGCTGCTCGCGCTGGTGGGGCTGGTCCTCGTCGTCGTCGGCGGGGCCGTCCTCGCGGCGGGGCTCGGTGCGTCCGTCCCCTCCTGGTGGCCCTTCGGCGGCCCCGACGACGTCCTGCTCAGCAAGGCCGACCGCACCCGGTGGAGGGACGAGGGCTGGTGGTGGCCGGCGGTCATCGCCGCTCTCGCCGTCCTGGTGGTCCTCACCCTGTGGTGGCTCCTCGCCCAGTTGCGCCGCGGCCGCCTCGCCGAGGTGCTGGTCGACAGCGGCGACGGCGAGGGCGCGCTGCTGCGAGGCAGGGCCCTGGAAGGGGTGCTGGCCGGTGAGGCGGGTGGAATCGCCGGGGTGTCCGACGCCAAGGTCGCCCTGACCGGGAAGCGCACCGCCCCCCGGGCCAGGGTCCGGATGCGGATGGAGCCCGATGTCTCGCCGGGGCAGGCGCTGCGCGGGCTCTCCGAGGGTGCGCTGGACCACGCGCGTGCCTCGGCCGGACTGGAGGAGCTGCCGGCCGAGGTGCGGCTGAGGGCGGTCAAGCACAGCGCCCAGCGCGTGAGCTGACGCGGTGCCGGCCCCCGGACGTCGGGTCGAGGGGCGGGGTGCCGGAACCCGCCGGGGACGCGGCCGCCGGTGTCAGAAGCCGTGGCGGGCGCCGCCGTCGACCGGCACCATGATGCCCGTCAGGTAGGAGGCCGCCGGGGAGAGCAGGAAGGCCGAGGTCTTCCCGAACTCCTCCGGGGTGCCGTAGCGCCGCAGCGGGATACGGGCCTCGTTGGCCGCGCGCGCGGCCTCCGCGTCACCGGACAGCGCGTCGAGTTCACGCACCCGGTCCGTGTCGATCCGGGACGGCAGCACACCGACGACGCGGATACCGCGCGGGCCCAGCTCGTCCGCGAGGGACTTGGCGAAGCCGGCGAGGCCGGGACGCAGCCCGTTGGAGATCGTCAGGCCGCCGATCGGCTCGTGCACCGAACCGGACAGCACGAATCCGATGACACCGCCCTCGCCGAGTGCCTCGGCCGCCGTACGGGCCAGGCGCACCGCGCCGAGGAAGACCGACTCGAAGGCCGACTGCCACTGGTCGTCCGTGTTGTCGGCCAGGAAGCCGGGGGCGGGACCGCCCACGCTGACGAGGATGCCGTCCAGCCTGCCAAAGCGGTCCTTCGCGACGTCCACGAGCCGCCGCGCGGCCAGCGGGTCGGCGTTGTCCGCGCCGAGTCCGACGGCGTCCGGGCCCAGTTCGGCGGCGGCCTCGGCTGCGCTCTTCTCGTCCCGGCCGGAGATGATCACCTTCGCCCCGTCGGCGGCGAGGGCGCGCGCTGTGGCGTTGCCCAGCCCGCGGGTCGCGCCGGTGACGATGTACACACGGTCCTTCAGTCCAAGATCCATGGCCCTATCCTGCCAAGTCCGCCCCGGCGAGGTCGACCGCGCTGTTGACCAGGCCGATGTGGCTGAACGCCTGCGGGTAGTTCCCGAGCTGGCGCCGGGCCGCCGGGTCGTACTCCTCGGCCAGCAGCCCCACGTCGTTGCGCAGCTCCAGCAGCCGGTCGAAGAGCGCCTCGGCCTCGTCCCTGCGGCCCGTCCGCAGCAGGGCGTCGACCAGCCAGAACGAGCAGGCGAGGAAGGCTCCCTCATCACCCGGGAGACCGTCCACGGAATTGCCGGCCGTGCTGTAGCGGCGGATCAGACCGTCGTGGGCGAGCTCCTCGCGCACCGCGTCCACCGTCCCCCGTACGCGGGGGTCGTCGGGCGGGAGGAAACCGGTACGGACGATGAGCAGCGTCGAGGCGTCCAGCTCCCGGGAGCCGTAGTACTGGGTGAAGGTGTTGCGCTCGGGGTCGTAGCCCTTCTCGCAGACCTCTGCGTGCACCGCGTCCCTCATCGCGCGCCACCGGTCGGCGTCACCGGGCAGCTCCGGGTTCTCCTCCAGGGAGCGCACGGCCCGGTCGGCCGCCACCCAGGCCATCACCTTGGAGTGCACGAAGTGCCGGCGCTCCCCGCGGATCTCCCAGATGCCCTCGTCCGGCTCACGCCACGAGGACTCCAGGAAGCCGAGCAGGCTGAGCTGCAGGTTCCAGGCGTGCGGCTTGTCGTCGAGCCCGGCGTCGCGGGCCACTCTGAGTGAGTCGATGACCTCTCCGTACACGTCGAGCTGCCGCTGCTTGACCGCCGCGTTGCCCGAGCGGACCGGCAGGGAGTTCTCGTAGCCGCTCAGCCAGGTCAGCTCCGTCTCCGGGAGTCTGCGCTCCCCGGCGAGTCCGTACATGATCTGGAGGTCGGCGGGGTCGCCTGCCACGGCGCGCAGGAGCCAGTCCCGCCAGGCGGCGGCCTCCTCGAGATAGCCCGCCGAGACCATCGCGGCGAGCGTGAGGGTGGAGTCCCGCAGCCAGCAGTAGCGGTAGTCCCAGTTCCGTACACCGCCGATCTCCTCCGGCAGCGAGGTGGTCAGGGCTGCCACGATGCCCCCCGTGGGGGCGTAGGTGAGTGCCTTGAGGGTGATCAGGGAGCGGAGCACGGCGTCCCGGTGCTTGCCGCGGTACGTGCACTTCGCCGACCACTTCGCCCAGTCGGCGAGGGTGTGCTTCAGCGACTTGTGCGGGTCGATCAGCTTGGGGCGGGGCGAGTGGGAGGGGTGCCAGGTGAGGACGAAGGCCACCTTCTCGCCCTCGGTGACGGTGAACGAGGAGCAGGTGCTGAACTGCTGCCCCCACGTCTTGACGGCCGGCTCGCTGCGCAGCCAGACCGAGTCCGGGCCGGCCACGGCCACCCGGTGGCCGTGGGAGCGGCGCATCCACGGCACCACGGAGCCGAAGTCGAACCGCAGCCGCAGCACCGAGCTCATGTCGACGCTGCCGCTGACCCCCTCGACGATCCGCATGACGTCGGGCGCCTTGTCGCGCTGCGGCATGAAGTCGATGACCTTGACCGTCCCGGTCCTGGTCTCCCAGTAGGTCTCCAGCACGAGGGAGTCGTCCACGTAGGCGCGGCGGGTGCAGTTCTCGGTGCTGTCGGTGCCCTGGGGTGCGATGCGCCAGTGTCCGTTGTCCTCGTCGCCCAGCAGGGCCGCGAAGCAGGCGCCCGAATCGAAGCGGGGCAGGCACAGCCAGTCGACGGAACCGTTCCTGCCGACCAGGGCAGCCGTCTGCAGATCGCCGATGAGGGCGTAGTCCTCGATACGTGGAGTCACGTCCTGGCGTCTTCCCGAACCTGCGCCACGCTAAGCAGCGAACCCGGCGGGAAAGCCCGTCCGACGTGGTCTCTCAGGTGGTCGCGGGCTCCGGTTCCGGCGCCGCCTCGGCGTCCCGGGCCGCCTGCTCGCGGTCGCGCTTCTCACGGCGTACGAGGATGACCCAGCCGACGGGCACCCCGGCGGCGAAGAGCCACCACTGCACGGCGTACGCCATGTGGGGGCCGATGGAGCTGTCGTCGGGCGCCGCGATCGTCTCGGGACTGCCCCCGGCCGGTTCCGGATCGGTCAGCTCGAGGTATCCGCCGAGCACGGGCCGGCCCAGCAGATGCGCCTGCTGGGCGCTGTTGATCAGCATGACCTGCCGGTCGGGGAGGCCCGCGAGATCCTTGATGCCGCTGGCGCTCGTCGTCTCGTCCGCCTTGAGGCGTCCCTCGACCGTGACCTCGCCGCGCGGCGGGGCGGGAACCTTCGGGAAGCTCTGCTGGGAGGCGGCCGCCTCGACCCAGCCGCGATTGACCAGGACGGTGCCCCCGCCCTTGAGGTCCAGGGGGGTCAGCACCAGGACGCCGATCCGCTCGTCCCGGGAGGTGCGGCGGCGCACGACGACCTCGTGCTCGGTGTCGAAGGTGCCGGTTGCCGTCACGGCCCGCCAGTAGTCGGAGCGGGGGACGGTGTGCCCGGGGGATGTGAGGGTGCTGACGGGAACCGGGTCGGACTTGAGGTTCCGGGTGATCAGGGCGTTCTGCTCGACCTTGTGCTCATGCCGGTGCAGCTGCCAGAAACCCAGCTCGATCATCGTCGGGATCATGGCGAGGACGAGAAGGGTGACAATCACCCACTGCCGGGTCAACAGGAAGCGGTACACCCCATGACCGTACAACCGGGGTCATGGGGTGCGTCACGGAGGGTCCCCGTGCCGGGAGGAGCGACCCGTCACACTTTGTCCACGATGCCCGTCCTTCCCTCGGCGCGGGCGCAGTGGCCGCCGCAGTACCAGTGACCGTCCACCTCGACGCCCTGGCCGATGACCTGCACCCGGCAGTGCTCGCAGATGGGCGCCATGCGGTGGATGGCGCAGGAGAAGCAGTCGAAGACGTGCACCGCGCCCTGCGCGTGCACCTCGAAGGACATGCCGTAGTCGTTTCCGCAAACCTCACAACGTGCCATGCGCCACAGGGTGGGACGCCGGGCGGCGGCGGGGCGAGCGGGTGCCGGGCGAGTCGCCCCCGGTTCACTCCGATGACGGTGACGGCCTCGGCACGGAGGCCGTCACCGCGGGGGCCACGTCCCGCAGGAGATGGGTGAAGGCGCTCTCCTCGATGATGGGGGTGCCGAACGCCTTCGCCTTCACCGTCTTGGACGTCGTCGAGTCCGGATCGTTGGTGACGAGCAGGCTCGTGAGCCGGGAGACGCTCGTCGCCACGTGCAGACCCGCCTCCACGGCGCGGTCCTCCAGGAGCTCGCGGTCGACGGAGGTGTCACCGGAGAACGCCACACGCATGCCCTGCATGAGTGGTTTGTCCGGCTCGTAGCGTCCCGGGTTCGGGAACGGGCACGCGGGACGCTTGCGCGAGGGGCGCCAGCTGCCCTGCCCCTGCGACGGGCGGTATCCCGAGCGGGGGGTGACGGGGGAGTCGTACCACTCCGTGAGGGGCCGGCACTCCAGCAGCGGAAGGCGCACCCCGCCCCGGGCCGCCGCGTGCAGGCTCGGCCGGAACGCCTCGGCCAGCACCCGGGCGTCGTCCAGCGCGTGGTGCGCCCGCTGCTGCACCACACCGAAGTGCGCGGCCAGCGACTCCAGTTTGTGGTTGGGCAGCGGAAGCCGGAGCTCCTTGGCCAGCGCGATGGTGCACAGCCGCTGCTCCACCGGGGCGGTGACCGACGCGCGGGCGTACTCCCTGGCGATCATCGACCAGTCGAAGGCGGCGTTGTGGGCCACGAGCACCCGGCCGCCGAGCCGCTCGGACAACTCCGCCGCCACCTCAGGGAAGAGCGGCGCGCCCTCCAGGACCTCACTGGTCAGGCCGTGGATCCAGACCGGGCCGGGATCCCGCTGGGGATTCACCAGCGTGTACCAGTGGTCCTCGACCTCGCCTCTCGCGTCGAGGCGGTACACGGCAGCGGAGACTATCCGGTCGTCGCGGGCGAGTCCGGTGGTCTCCACGTCGACGACCGCGTACCCCTGCGGATACGCGGCCGGCCACGGCGCTGCGGTCTGACGGTCCTCGAGCATGGTCACAGAGAATACGGGCCGGGACCGACAACGGACCATCCGGGCGCCCGGGAGGTGTGAACGCGGACGGCGTGCCGCGTAGTTGGCCACGGCAGCGGGAATGCGCTCCGGGACGCGCCCGCGGCGGGCGCGGGGAGAGGGCCCCGGATGACGGACGCACAGGAGCACGACGAACCGCGCGGCGGCGGGCTCGGCACCCGGCTCAACTGGCTCCGGGCCGCAGTGCTCGGCGCCAACGACGGGGTGGTCTCCACCGCCGGCATCGTCGTCGGTGTGGCCGGGGCCACGGGGGAACGTTCCGCCCTGCTCACCGCGGGACTCGCAGGGCTGCTGGCCGGGTCGATGTCGATGGCGGCGGGCGAGTACGTGTCGGTGTCCACCCAGCGGGACTCGGAGAAGTCGGCACTGGACACGGAGAAGCGGGAACTGGAGGAGACCCCGGAGGCCGAGCTCGCCGAGCTGACCGGACTGCTGGAGGAGAAGGGGCTGAGCCACGAGCTCGCCCGGGAGGCCGCGGTGCAGCTCACACGGCGTGACGCGCTGCGTGCCCACGCCGAGGTCGAGCTGGGCATCGATCCGGACGAACTGACCAACCCGTGGCACGCCGCGGGCGCCAGCTTCCTGGCCTTCACCGCGGGCGCGCTGCTCCCCCTGCTGGCGATCGTGCTGCCGCCCGCTTCGGCGCGGCTCCCGGTCACGGTGGCCTCGGTGCTCGCCGCCCTGGCGCTCACCGGCTGGTGGAGCGCCCGGCTCGGCGCGGCCCCGGCCGGCCCCGCTGTGCTGCGGAACATGGCCGGGGGAGCGGTCGCCATGGCCGTCACCTACGTGGCGGGGGCTCTGCTGGGGGCGGCGGGGGTGTAGAGGGAGCCCCCGGGCCTCCCCGGGTGCCGCGCACGGCCGGGCGGGCCCGCTCCCGCGGCCGCCGGACGCCCCGCGGCCGCACGCTTGGCGGAAACCGCCAAAGCGGAGCGACACCGGCCCTCGCATACTTGTCGGTAACAACATCTATGCCCGGCGCCCGGGGCGGCTCTACGGTGCACGCATGGAGCCGAACCTGCCCGATGTCGTGCTGTGGTCGATCCCGGCCTTCGTCCTGCTCACCGTCCTGGAAATGGTGTCCTACCGGCTTCACCCGGACGACGAGGCCGCCGGTTACGACGCCAGGGACGCCGCCACCAGCGTCACCATGGGGCTGGGCAGCCTGGTCTTCGACCTGCTGTGGAAGATACCCGTCGTGGCGATCTACGCCGCCCTGTACGAACTGACCCCACTGCGCGTGCCCGTGCTGTGGTGGACCGTCCTGCTAATGCTGCTCGCCCAGGACTTCTTCTACTACTGGTCCCACCGGGGCCACCACGTCATCCGGATCCTCTGGGCCTGCCACGTGGTCCACCACTCGAGCCGGAAGTTCAACCTCACCACGGCGCTGCGCCAGCCCTGGACCTCCCTGACCTCCTGGCCGTTCTACCTCCCGCTCATCGCGCTCGGCGTCCACCCCGCCGCGCTCGCCTTCTGCTCGTCGGCGAACCTCGTCTACCAGTTCTGGGTGCACACCGAACGGATCGGCAAACTGCCCAGGCCCTTCGAGTACGTCCTCAACACCCCCTCCCACCACCGCGTGCACCACGCGTCCCAAGGGGGCTACCTCGACCGGAACTTCGGCGGGATCCTCATCCTGTGGGACCGGCTCTTCGGCTCGTTCGCCGCCGAGACCGAACGGCCCGTCTTCGGGCTCACCAAGAACATCACCACCCACAACCCGTTCCGGGTCGCCACGCACGAGTACGCCGCCATCGCCCGCGACGTACGGGCCGCAGCCACCTGGAGCGAGCGGGCGGGCCGCGTCTTCCGGGGGCCGGGCTGGCAGCCGCCGGCGGGCGGGACCGCCCGCCGGGTACAGCCGGACGCGGCCGCGGAGCGCACCGGATGAGCGCCCGCGCCGGAGCACCCGCACTCGTACGGCCTCTCCTGGCGGCCTTCCTCGCCGCCTCGGCGGTCCACCTGACGGGGCTGCTCGCCGGGTCCGAACCCCTGCATCTGGCCACCAAGCCGCTGCTGATGCCCCTGCTGGCGGCCTACGCGGCCGCACGCGGCGGCCCCCGGATCCTCGTCGCCGCCCTGCTGTGCGGCTGGGCCGGCGACGTGCTGCTGATGTCCGGCGCGGAGCCCGCGTTCCTCGCCGGGATGGGCTTCTTCGCCGCCGGCCACGTCTGCTACCTGCTGCTCTTCGGCCGGGCCCCGGTACGGCCGGTCACCGGGCTCCTCTACGCCGTGGTGCTCGTCGTGTTCGTCGCGCTGCTGTGGCCGGGGCTGCCGACCGGGCTGCGCGTCCCGCTTGCGGGATACAGCCTGCTGCTCACGGCGACGGCGTGGCGGGCCGGTGTGCTGGGGCGCCTCGCGGGCACCGGTGGAGCCCTCTTCCTCCTCTCCGACGCCCTGATCGCCACGGGCCTCGCGGACTGGCCCCAGCCACCGGCCCACGACTTCGTGGTCATGCTGACCTACATCGCGGCGCAGTACCTCCTCACCGCAGGAGCGCTGGAGCACGGCTCGGATCCCGGGGGCACCGTCACGGAGGCCTGCCGTGCGGGCCGTGCCGGAGCCTGAGACCGGCGAGGCCTCACCCGTGCGTGCCACCCGGCTCGTGGCCGCGCCCTGACCGTCGCACCGGACGGGACACCGGGGGACGCGAGGCGGTGGACGGGCGGTACGGCGCCCGAAGTCCTCGTGCGCCCGGCCCGGAGCCGTACGGCACGGAGAAGGGGGCCGGGGCACCGGCCCCCTCTCACGTGGGGACTACCAGCGGACCGCGTCCAGTGCGTCCACGACACCGGCTCCGTAGAAGCCGTTGTAGTACTTCCCGCCCTCGCAGACCGCGTCCACGGTGCCGTCACCGTCGATGTCGTACGGCGCGCCGCACGCGGTGGCGTCGGCCTGGACCGTCATCAGCGCCTTCACCGCGGCCGCCGAGGCGTACGGGTGCTTCGACTTGATCAGCGCCGCGACACCCGCGACATGCGGGGACGCCATCGACGTACCGGCCTTGTAGCCGTATCCGCCACCCGGCAGCGTCGACAGGATCAGGCCGTTGTCGGCCGGCGCCTCGGGCGTCTGGTAGCGCGTCGAGTCTCCGCCGGGCGCGGCCACGTCGATGACCCCGAGACCGTAGTTCGAGTACGAGGACTTGAGGTTCTTCGCCCCGGTCGCCGCCACCGTCACGACACCCGGGAGCATGGTCGGGATGTCGGGGCAGGCGCTCGGGTCGACCGTGCGGGTGACCGTCGTCGCGTCGTTGGGGCTCGTGGTGTCCTCGATGGCGTCGAGGGCCAGGTCGTGGTCCGAGTTGCCCGCCGCCGCGACGTTGACGACGCCCTTGCCCTCCGCGTAACGGGTGGCACGGGTGACCGCCTCGACGAGGGCGCCCTGGTCGGGATCGTTCTTGCAGTTGAACAGCCACGGGTCGGTGTAGTAGCTGCTGTTCGTCACGTCGACGCCGTGCTCGGCCGCCCACACGAAGCCGCAGACGACGGCCTCGGTGTAGAAGTAGCCGGCCGGGGTCGAGACCTTGATGCCGGCGACCTTCACGCCGGGCGCCACCCCGGTCACCCCGACGCCGTTCTTCGCAGCGGCGATGGTGCCGGCGACGTGCGTGCCGTGGTCGCTCTCACCGGCCATCGGGCGCCAGGCGCCGTCCGTGGTGTCCGGAGCGCCGGACACGCAGCTCACCGAGGCCTTGCGGTCGAAGTTCGGTGCCAGGTCCGGGTGCGTGTCGTCCACGCCCGTGTCGATGACGCCGACGGTGACCTTGCTGCTGCCGAGCGACCTCTTGTGTGCCTGGTCCGCCTTGATGGCGGGCAGGTCCCACTGCAACGGCTCCAGCGGATCCTGGCCGGCCGCCGCGTCCTTCGAGGCCGCCTGCGCCTGCGCGGCCGTGAGCGGCTGCTCGACCCCGATGTCCTTGGTCGCCTGCGGCTCGATCGGCGCGTTGCGCGTGGCGCCCGCCGACTGGACGCCCCTGGCCTTGCGGATCGTCGGGGCGAAGTCCGGGTTCTTCGAGTGGACGACGA
This sequence comes from Streptomyces sp. NPDC059166, assembly GCF_042755185.1. Lineage (NCBI taxonomy): Bacteria > Bacillati > Actinomycetota > Actinomycetes > Kitasatosporales > Streptomycetaceae > Streptomyces > Streptomyces sp. NPDC059166. The sequence goes on from NZ_JBHZCI010000016.1 coordinate 126,360, forward strand.
TGACGCCTATCTTGTCGTACGAGGTGACGATCGTTCCGCCGGCCTTGGATATCGCCTCCCGCACCTGCTTGGCCGTGCCTTGGCCCGCCCGTGTGTTCACGACGTACGACAACTGCGGGCCGTCCGCCGTGACGGCCGCCGCCGGCTCCTCCGTGGGTGCCGCGGCGGCGGTTCCCGTCGGGAGGAAGCCGAGGGAGGCCGTGAGCGCGAGTCCGACGGGCAGCGTGAGTACGCGAGTCCGTCTGGATGCCAGATGAGCCATGGGTTCTCCACATCATCCGTGCCGTGGGACCGGGCACAGCCGTGTCCGGTCCGGTACATGACCAAGGAAGTTATCCCTGATCTTCCCGGAGCATCAACGAATACGGGCAAGTGAGTTCGAGGTGTGACCTCCGGGAGTCGCGTCCACGGCAGCCGGCGGCAGAAGACCGAACCTGCGGTGAACCACTTCGCCGCGCTCTCCGTGCCGTTGCACAGGGAGTCGCACGACCGGCCCAGCCGCCCCCACACCGCGGAGGACTCCCCGTGAAATCCACCCTTCCCACCACCGCACCCGCGTCGCGAGGAGAATCCGTGGCCACCGAAGCACCACCGCCCCAGCGGCCTGAGGACGGCAGCCCCGTCCAGCCCACGACCGAGGCGTTCCTCGAGGCCCAGAGCAGCGCGGAGTTCACCGAACTGCGCCGCTCCCACCGGTCCTTCGCCTTTCCCCTGACCGTCGGCTTCATCGCCTGGTACCTGCTGTACGTGCTGCTGTCCAGCTACGCCGGTGACTTCATGGCCACCAAGGTCGTCGCCAACTTCAACGTGGCCTTCGTGTTCGGCCTCGCCCAGTTCGCCACCACGTTCCTGATCGCCTGGTTCTACTCCCGCCACGCCACGAACAAGCTCGACCCGCAGGCGGCGGCCATCAAGTCCCGTCTGGAGGCCGACGCATGAGCGCCGCGTACGCATCGCACGACGTGATCCAGCTCGCCGCCACCGGCTCGACGTCCGAGCACCGGCCGCTGATCATCACCCTCTTCGCGGTCTTCGTCGCCGCGACCCTGGGCATCACGGTCTGGGCGGGCCGGCAGACCAGGAGCGCCTCCGACTTCTACGCGGGCGGCCGCCAGTTCACCGCGTTCCAGAACGGCCTCGCGGTCTCCGGCGACTACATGTCGGCCGCGTCCTTCCTCGGCATCGCCGGCGCCATCGCGCTCTTCGGATACGACGGCTTCCTCTACTCCATCGGCTTCCTAGTCGCCTGGCTCGTCGCCCTGCTGCTCGTCGCCGAGCCGCTGCGCAACTCGGGCCGCTACACCATGGGCGACGTCCTCGCCTACCGGATGCGGCAGCGGCCGGTACGCACCGCCGCCGGAACCTCCACCATCGTGGTGTCGATCTTCTACCTGCTCGCCCAGATGGCCGGCGCCGGCGTCCTGGTCTCCCTGCTCCTCGGCATCACCAGCGACGCGGGCAAGATCCTCATCGTGGCACTGGTCGGCGTCCTCATGATCCTCTACGTCACCATCGGCGGGATGAAGGGCACCACCTGGGTGCAGATGGTCAAGGCGGTCCTGCTCATCGCGGGCGCCCTGCTGATGACCCTCATGGTGCTGTGGAAGTTCGACTTCAACGTCTCCGACCTGCTCGGCACCGCCGCCGAGAAGAGCGGCCACGGTGCGGCGTTCCTGGAGCCCGGTCTCAAGTACGGCGCGACGGGCACCTCGAAGCTCGACTTCATCTCGCTCGGGATCGCCCTGGTGCTCGGCACCGCGGGCCTCCCGCACATCCTGATCCGCTTCTACACGGTGCCCACGGCCAAGGCCGCCCGCAAGTCCGTGAACTGGGCCATCGGCATCATCGGCGCCTTCTACCTGATGACCATCGCCCTCGGCTTCGGCGCCGCCGCCCTGATCGGACCCGAGGAGATCAAGGCGAAGAACCCGGCGGGCAACGCGGCCGCACCACAACTCGCCGAATACCTCGGCGGGGTCGGCACCACCGGCGGCGCGGTCCTGCTGGCGGTCATCTCGGCCGTCGCCTTCGCCACCATCCTCGCCGTCGTCGCGGGACTCACCCTCGCCTCCTCGTCCTCCTTCGCGCACGACATCTACGCCAACGTCATCCGCAAGGGACAGGCCACCGAGAAGGAGGAGATGCGCGCCGCGCGGTGGGCCACCGTGGCCATCGGCATCGTCTCCATCGCCCTGGGAGCCATGGCCCGCGACCTCAACGTCGCCGGCCTCGTCGCCCTGGCGTTCGCCGTCGCCGCGTCGGCCAACCTCCCGACCATCCTCTACAGCCTGTTCTGGAAGCGCTTCACCACCCAGGGCGCGCTCTGGTCCATCTACGGCGGCCTCGCCTCGTCCGTCCTGCTGGTGCTCTTCTCACCGGTCGTCTCCGGCAAGGCCAGCTCGATGTTCCCGGACGTCGACTTCGCCTGGTTCCCGCTGGAGAACCCCGGACTCATCTCCATCCCGCTGGGCTTCCTGCTCGGCTGGCTCGGCTCGGTCGTCTCCAAGGAGGAGCCGGACCGCGGCAAGTACGCCGAACTCGAGGTCAAGTCCCTCACCGGCACCGGCGCGCACTGACCGCACCACCCGGGGGCCCCGTCGTAGGGATCTACGACGGGGCCCCCGCGCACCTCGTGTCAACCGGTCCCCCGCCCTGTCACACCACTCGCGTACTCTCGGAGGAGTCAGACCGCAAACGCGGACACCACCGGGGGAGGGGGCCCACAGTGCTCATCGACACCTACGGCAGGGTCGCCACCGACCTGCGTGTATCACTGACCGACAAGTGCAATCTCCGCTGCACCTACTGCATGCCCGAAGAGGGGCTGCAGTGGCTGTCCAAGACCTCCCTGCTCAGCGACGACGAGATCGTGCGGCTCATCCGCATCGCCGTCACCGACCTCGGCGTCACCGAGGTCCGCTTCACCGGCGGCGAGCCGCTGCTGCGCCCCGGACTGGTCTCCATCGTCGAACGCTGCGCGGCCCTGGAGCCCCGCCCCAGGATGTCGCTCACCACCAACGGCATCGGGCTCAGGCGCACCGCGTCGGCTCTGAAGGCCGCGGGCCTGGACCGGGTCAACGTCTCGCTGGACACCCTGCGGCCCGACGTCTTCAAGACCCTCACCCGCCGCGACCGGCACAAGGACGTCCTGGAGGGGCTCCAGGCGGCGCGGGAGGCCGGACTCACCCCGGTCAAGGTCAACTCCGTCCTGATGCCCGGCCTCAACGACGACGAAGCCCCCGACCTCCTCGCCTGGGCCGTGGAGAACGCCTACGAACTCCGCTTCATCGAGCAGATGCCGCTCGACGCCCAGCACGGATGGAAGCGCGAGGGCATGATCACGGCCGGTGACATCCTGGCCTCCCTGCGCACGCGCTTCACCCTCACCCCCGAAGGCGACGAGGAACGCGGCTCCGCTCCCGCCGAGCGATGGACGGTGGACGGCGGCCCGCACCGCGTCGGCGTCATCGCCTCGGTCACCAGGCCCTTCTGCCGCGCATGCGACCGCACCCGGCTCACCGCCGACGGCCAGGTCCGCACCTGCCTCTTCGCCCGCGAGGAGACCGATCTGCGCGGCGCGCTCCGCTCCGACGCACCGGACGAAGAGATCGCGAGGATCTGGAAGCTCGCGATGTGGGGCAAGAAGGCCGGGTCCGGACTCGACGACCCCACCTTCCTCCAGCCCGACCGCCCGATGTCAGCGATCGGCGGCTGAGGAGTCCCACTCCTCGAGCGCCACGACGTCCTTGAGGAAGCCGCGCACACCGAGGAACGACGACAGGTGCTCGCGGTGCTCCTCGCAGGCCAGCCAGGTCTTGCGGCGCTCGGGGGTGTGCAGCTTCGGGTTGTTCCAGGCGAGGACCCACACGGCGTCGGCGCGGCAGCCCTTGGCGGAACAGACCGGTGCGCCCGAGGCGCTCTCGGCGGAGGTGTCGGGGAAGTTCACGACTCAACCCTAAGGGCTCCCGCCATGCCGCCCCGCCGGAGAACGGCGACGCCGAGCAGCCACGGGGGGAGCTGCCCGGCGTCGGTCCGTCGCTCCGACGGGGGATGCGGAGCGTTCACGGAAGTATGGCACGGCGCCCAGGCCCCGGGGCACCGGAACGGCATGATTGATCTGAGCTTTTCCTGAGCTTGGCGGGAAGGCTCGCCGTCAGCCCGCGGAGCCGGCGTCGCCCGTGCGCCCGGCGGGCCCCGGCTCTGGGGCCGCGTCCCCCGCACGCCCCGCCGGGGCCGCGTCGAGCGCGGGCCGCACCGGGGCCGGGACGAACGTCGTGGGGAGCGAAGGGGCGTTCTCACGGCCTGCGTTGGCGATGACCACCGCGACATAGGGGAGCAGGAGGCCGAGCGCGAGCGCCACCATCGCCACATGCCGCTCGACGTTCCACAAGGTCGCCGCCAGGACCACCGACAGGGTGCGCACGGACATCGAGATGATGTAGCGCCGCTGCCTGCCGCGTACGTCGTCGGAGAGACCCTGCCGGGCCCCGGTGATCCGGAAGACCTCCGTGCCGCTCTGCTTGCGCATCGTGAATTCCACCGCCAGATCTCTGTGCCGGACCCACCCGGACCGCGCCGCTCCTACGGTACGCCGGGCGCCCACGCGGTTCGAGACCGGGGCGCGCCCGGTTCGTACCGGTCCGGGCGCCGTGCCACGAACGGCCCCGCCCGGCGGGCGGCGTGTGCCCGGCAGGCCCAGACTGGCACCGACGTGCGCACACCGCGCCGCACGAGGAGGCGATATGAGCTGGTTGTGGGCAATCATCGTGGGTCTGGTGCTGGGCGTGATCGCCCGCGCGATCCTGCCGGGCAAGCAGGACATCCCCCTCTGGCTGACGGTGGTATTCGGCATCCTCGGCAGCATCCTGGGCAACGCCGTCGCGGGCTGGATCGGGGTCAGGGACACCGACGGCATCGACTGGATGCGGCACATCCTCCAGCTGATCGGCGCCGTGGTGGTCGTCGGCGTCGGTGACATGCTCTGGCAGTCCTTCAAGGGCAGCCGGAAGAAGCAGCAGCGAACCTGAGCGCGAACAGCGACGAAGGGGCCGGTCACACAGGTGACCGGCCCCTTCGCTGTCGCGTTCCGCGGGCGTCAGCCGGCGACGACCTCGACGGCCGCCAGGTTCTTCTTCCCGCGGCGCAGGACGAGCCAGCGGCCGTGCAGGAGTTCCTCGCGGGCCGGAGCGGCCTCCCCGTCCGCGACCTTCACGTTGTTCACGTAGGCGCCGCCCTCCTTGACCGTGCGGCGGGCCGCCGACTTGCTGGCCGACAGGCCGACCTCGACCAGCAGGTCCACGACCGGGGCCGGCTCGGTCACCCGGGCGTGCGGAACCTCGGACAGGGCCGCGCTCAGCGTCGCCTCGTCCAGCTCGCCGAGCTCACCCTGGCCGAACAGCGCCTTGGACGCCGCGATGACCGCCGCGCACTGCGCGCCCCCGTGCACGAGCGTCGTCAGCTCCTCGGCCAGGGAACGCTGCGCGGAGCGCGCCTGAGGGCGCTCCTCCGTGAGCTTCTCCAGCTCCTCCAGCTCCACGCGGCTCTTGAAGCTCAGGATGCGCATGTACGTCGAGATGTCCCGGTCGTCCACGTTCAGCCAGAACTGGTAGAACGCGTACGGCGTCGTCATCTCCGGGTCGAGCCAGACGGCCCCGCCCTCGGTCTTGCCGAACTTGGTCCCGTCGGCCTTCACCATCAGCGGTGTCGCCAGCGCGTGCACGACCGCCCCCGGCTCCAGGCGGTGGATCAGGTCGATCCCCGCCGTGAGGTTGCCCCACTGGTCGCTGCCGCCCTGCTGGAGGGTGCAGCCGTGGCGCCGGTAGAGCTCCAGGAAGTCCATGCCCTGCAGGAGCTGGTAGCTGAACTCGGTGTAGCTGATGCCCTCCTGCGACTCCAGCCTGCGGGCGACCGAGTCCTTGGTGAGCATCTTGTTGACCCGGAAGTGCTTGCCGATGTCCCGGAGGAACTCGATCGCGGACAGGCCGGCCGTCCAGTCCAGGTTGTTCACCATGGTGGCGGCGTTCGGGCCCTCGAAGGTGAGGAAGGGCTCGATCTGCGCGCGCAGGCGCTGCACCCAGGCGGCGACGGTCTCCGGGTCGTTCAGCGTGCGCTCGGCGGTCGGCCGGGGGTCGCCGATCTGGCCGGTGGCCCCGCCCACCAGGGCGAGGGGCCTCAACCCGGCCTGCTGGAGCCTGCGCATGGTGAGCACCTGCACCAGATGGCCCACATGAAGACTCGCCGCGGTCGGGTCGAACCCGCAATAGAAGGTGACCGGGCCGTCCGCGAGAGCCTTGCGCAGTGCGTCCTCGTCGGTGGACTGGGCGAACAGCCCGCGCCACTTCAGCTCGTCGACGATGTCCGTCACGGTCGTTTCTCTCCTCTGCGGATTCGATGGGTTGTGCGGCCAGTCTATGGGGGTCAGACGCCTCGGCTGACCGAGCTCATGTGGAAGTCCGGGATGCGCAGCGCGGGCATCGCGGCACGGGTGAACCAGTCACCCCACTCGCGCGGCAGCGTCCGCTCGGTGCGCCCCGCCTCCGTGGCACGGGACAGCAGGCCGACCGGAGACTCGTTGAAGCGGAAGTTGTTCACCTCCCCGAGCACCTCCCCGTCCTCCACCAGATACACCCCGTCCCGGGTGAGACCGGTGAGCAGCAGGGTGGCGGGGTCCACCTCCCGGATGTACCAGAGGCACGTCAGCAGGAGGGCGCGGCCGGTCGTCGCTGCCACCATCTCCTCCAGGGACCGCTCACCCCCGCCCTCCAGCAGAAGATTGTCCGTCGCGGGAGACACCGGCAGGCCCGTCAGACCCGCGGAGTGCCGGGTCGTCGTCAGCCGCTCCAGCCGGCCGTCCTTGATCCACTCGGTCGGGGTCAGCGGAAGCCCGTTGTCGAAGACCGACGAGTCGTCCCCCGACGCGTGCGCGACGACGAAGGGCGCCGACTCCAGCCCCGGGGCGTGGGGATCGCTGCGCAGGGTCAGCGGCAGCTCGGAGAGCTTCTCGCCGATCCGGGTGCCCCCGCCCGGCCGGGAGAAGACCGTACGGCCCTCCGAGGCGTCCCGGGCCCCCGCCGACCAGTACTGGTAGATCAGCAGGTCCGCCACCGCCGTCGGCGGCAGCAGCGTCTCGTAGCGCCCGGCCGGCAGCTCGATGCGGCGCTCGGCCCAGCCCAGGCGCCGCGCCAGTTCCGCGTCCATCGCGGCGGGGTCGACGTCCTCGAAGTCGCGGGTGGCCCTTCCCGCCCATGCCGAACGCGACCGGTCGGGGGACTTGGCGTTCAGCTCCAGCGTCCCGTTCGGCTGGTCGTGGCGCAGCCGGAGCCCCGCCGACGTGCCCAGGTACGTGGACGTCATCTGGTGGTGGGCGAAGCCGTACAGTTCGCGGCCGCCCGCGCGGGCACGGGCGAAGGCGTCGCCGAGCGCCGGGGCGAAGGCGGCGAAGACGTCGGAGCCCGTCTCGGCGGGTGCCTCGGTGAAGCCGGGGGAGACCGGGACCCCGGAGACCGGCGGCTGGGCGTCCTCCGCCGGGCCGGCGGCGCGAGCGGCGGCCTCGGCGGCCCGCACCAGCGGCTCCAGGTCGTCGGCGGTGACGGCCGAGCGGGAGACGACGCCGGACGCCGTCCCCTCGGAGCCGTCCACGGTCGCGATCACGGTCAGGGTCCGTCCCCGCGTCACGCCGTTCGTGGTCAGAGCGTTGCCGGCCCACCGCAGATTGGCGGAGGAGTTCTCGTCCGCGACGACCACACAGCCGTCGGCGGTGGAGAGCTCCAGAGCCCGCTCGACGATCTCGTACGGCTTGCTGGTGCGGCTCATCGCCCGGCCTCCTGCGTCGTGTTGAGGATGTTCACGCCCCGGAAGAGGGCGGAGGGGCAGCCGTGCGAGACCGCCGCGACCTGGCCGGGCTGGGCCTTGCCGCAGTTGAACGCGCCACCGAGGACGTAGGTCTGGGGGCCGCCGACCTTCTCCATCGAGCCCCAGAAGTCCGTGGTGGTCGCCTGGTAGGCCACGTCCCGCAGCTGACCGGCCAGCCTGCCGTTCTCGATCCGGAAGAACCGCTGACCCGTGAACTGGAAGTTGTACCGCTGCATGTCGATCGACCAGGACCGGTCGCCGACCACGTAGATCCCGCGCTCCACCCCGCCGATCAGATCCTCCGTCGACAGCCCGCCGGGATCCGGTTCCAGCGACACGTTCGCCATCCGCTGGACGGGCACGTGCTCCGGGGAGTCGGCGTACGCACACCCGTTGGACCGGCCCAGGCCCGTCAGCTTCGCGATCCGGCGGTCCGTCTGGTAGCCGACCAGCGTCCCGTCCTTCACCAGGTCCCAGGACTGCGCCTCGACGCCCTCGTCGTCGTACCCGACGGTCGCCAGGCCGTGCTCGGTGGTGCGGTCACCGGTCACGTTCATCACGGGGGAGCCGTACGCGAGCTTGCCCAGCTGGTCGAAGGTGGCGAACGAGGTCCCCGCGTAGGCGGCCTCGTAGCCCAGCGCCCGGTCCAGCTCGGTCGCGTGGCCGATCGACTCATGGATCGTCAGCCAGAGGTTCGACGGGTCGACGACCAGGTCGTACGTCCCCGCCTCGACGCTCGGCGCCCGCATCTTCTCGGACAGCAGGCCCGGAATGCGCTCCAGCTCGGCGTCCCAGTCCCAGCCCGTGCCGGTGAGGTACTCCCAGCCCCGGCCTACCGGCGGGGCGATCGTCCGCATCGAGTCGAACTCCCCGGTGGTGCCGTCCACGGCCACCGCGGTCAGCTGGGGATGCACCCGGACGCGCTGCTGGGTGGTGACGGTGCCCGCCGTGTCGGCGTAGAACTTGTTCTCGTGGACCGTCATCAGCGAGGCGTCCACATGCGCCACCCCGTCGGCCGCCAGCAGCCGCGAGCTCCAGTCGGCCAGCAGCGCCGACTTCTCCTCCGCGGGCACCGAGAAGGGGTCGGTCCCGTAGGACGACACCCAGGTCCGCTCGCCGTGGACCGGCTCGTCCGCCAGCTCCACCCTCTCCCGCGACCCGGCCGCCGCGATCACCTTCGCGGACAGCTTCGCCATGGCGACCGCCTGCGAGGCCACCCTGGCCGCGGCGTCCATCGTCAGATCGACCCCGGAGGCGAAGCCCCACGCCCCGCCGTGCACCACCCGGACCGCGTACCCGGTGTCGGTGGTGTCCGAGCTGCCGGAGGGGCGGGCGTCCCGCAGCCGCCAGGAGGCGCTCCGCACCCGCTCGAACCGGAAGTCCGCGTGCGTGGCACCGAGCGCGCGGGCGCGCGCGAGCGCCGCGTCGGCGAGGGCACGCAGCGGCAGGGCCAGGAACGACTGATCTACCTCGTGGGCCACGCGGGCCTCCCCTACTCCACTGACGAAAATGTCTCCGCAGTGAATCATGGGGGCTCGGGCCGGTCCGTGCTCCGGTTTTACGACCCCCGATCCGTACGGGGCCCTTCTGTGGGAACCCGACAGACGCGGCCCGGCGGCGCTGTCGATGGCCGATTCTCTGGATCAGGTCTGGTACCGATAGGTTTTCGCTGTACCAGCCCGCCAAGGAAAGGGTGATCCGTTGAGCCGCTCGGTTCTCGTCACCGGAGGAAACCGGGGCATCGGCCTCGCCATCGCCCGCGCCTTCGCCGACAACGGCGACCAGGTCGCCATCACCTACCGGTCCGGTGAGCCGCCCCAGGCACTCACCGAGGCGGGTGTGCTCGCGGTCCGGTGCGACATCACCGACGCCGAGCAGGTGGAGCAGGCCTACAAGGAGATCGAGGAGAAGCACGGTCCCGTCGAGGTGCTGGTCGCCAACGCCGGTATCACCAAGGACCAGTTGCTGATGCGGATGTCCGAGGAGGACTTCACGTCCGTGATCGACACCAACCTCACCGGCACCTTCCGCGTCGTCAAGCGCGCCAACCGCGCGATGCTGCGCGCCAAGAAGGGCCGCGTCGTCCTGATCTCCTCCGTCGTCGGCCTCCTCGGCTCCGCCGGCCAGGCCAACTACGCGGCGTCCAAGGCGGGCCTGGTCGGCTTCGCCCGGTCGCTCGCCCGCGAGCTCGGCTCGCGGAACATCACTTTCAACGTCGTCGCCCCCGGCTTCGTCGACACCGACATGACCCAGGTGCTCACCGATGAGCAGCGCAAGGACATCGTGTCGCAGGTGCCGCTCGGCCGTTACGCGCAGCCCGCCGAGATCGCGGCCGCGGTGCGCTTCCTCGCGTCGGACGACGCGTCGTACATCACTGGAGCCGTCATCCCCGTTGACGGCGGATTGGGCATGGGTCACTGATCACCATGAGCGGAATTCTCGACGGCAAGCGCATCCTCGTCACGGGTGTGCTGATGGAGTCCTCCATCGCTTTCCACGCCGCGAAGGTGGCCCAGGAGCAGGGCGCCGAAGTCATCCTGACGGCCTTTCCCCGGCCGACCCTGACCGAGCGGATCGCGAGGAAGCTCCCGAAGCCGGCCAAGGTCATCGAGCTCGACGTCACCAACACCGAGCACCTCGACCGGCTCGCCGGCCTGGTGCGTGACGAACTCGGGTCGCTCGACGGAGTCGTCCACTCCATCGGCTTCGCCCCGCAGGACGCGCTCGGCGGCAACTTCCTCAACACCCCGTTCGAGTCGGTGTCCACCGCGATGCACGTCTCGGCGTTCTCGCTGAAGTCGCTGGCGATGGCCTGCAAGCCGCTGATGAGCGAGGGCGGCTCGATCGTCGGCCTCACCTTCGACGCGCAGTTCGCCTGGCCGCAGTACGACTGGATGGGCCCGGCCAAGGCGGCGCTGGAGGCCACCTCCCGTTACCTCGCCCGCGACCTCGGCCAGGACGGCATCCGCTGCAACCTGATCTCCGCGGGGCCGCTCGGTTCCATGGCCGCCAAGTCCATCCCGGGCTTCGACGGACTCGCCGAGGTGTGGAACACGCGCGCCCCCATGAAGTGGGACATGACGGACCCGGAGCCCGCCGGTCGCGGCATCGTCGCGCTGCTCTCGGACTTCTTCCCCCGCACCACGGGCGAGATCATCCACGTCGACAGCGGCGTGCACATGATGGGCGCCTGACCGCCCGCACCACGGCAACCGGCCGCGTACCCCCACCGGGAGGGTGCGCGGCCGGCGTGCGTCTCCGGGTGTGCGGCCGCTCGAGTCGAAAAGGCGGCGGTTCCACCGCAGAATGTGGTGGAACCGGACTTTTGGTCAGGCTGTGGGGAGGAGATCGTTGTGCGCTCCACACGTCGCCGAACCTGGGCGCTGCTCGCAGCGGCGGCCGTCGTCGCGGGGCTCCTGGCCCCGGTGGCCGTCAGCGCGGCCGACCGGGCCCGCAGCGGGCCGACGGCTCCCCGCACCCCGGAACCCGAACCCTCGGGCGCCGAATGCCGTACGTCGATCGAGGGATCCACGGTGATCGCGTACTGCCACAACCCGTATCCCGCCACCGACGTCGTCCGGCTCCACACCGAGTGCGCCCGCTGGTGGGACGTGGACGCGGACGGCGCCGCCGTCGCCGTGCAGCCGGGCCGCACCGTGAAGCTGGAGGACCGCTGCTGGAAAGAGGTCGGCAGGGCCTGGATCAGCCACTCCACGGCGGCCTGAGCGGCCCGGACAGTCCGAAGCCGGTCAGGGCCCCTGGGCGTGGAGTGCCGCAGGCGGCCCGGGCGCGGTGAGGCCGCCCGCCCGGGGCCTTAGGCGGCGGCCAGGACCTGCCCGGGCTCACCGGGGGCGGCACGTGACCCGGCGGCGGCCCGGGCACGGGACGGTCAGACCTTCTCCCGCAGGCAGGTCAGCGCGTGCGCCGCCGCCTCGGTCGCCGCCGTGTCCGCGTCACCCGCCCGGATCGCCTCGACGAGCCGCGCGTGGTCCATGAGTCCCTCCGGCCCCAGCTCCGGGCCCACGTCGTCCCGGAGGTACTCGCGGAGCAGGTCGTTCAGATCGGCGTAGAGCTCGGTCAGCACGTCGTTGTGCGAGGCCGCGACCACCGCGAGGTGCAGGGTCGCGTCAGCGGCCACGAAGGCCTCGGCGTCCCCCGAGGCCCACACGGCCTCCCGCCGCGCCATGAGTGTGTCCAGCTGCCGCAGGTCCCGGTCGGTGCGCCGCAGGGCCGCCAGCCGGGCGGCCGAGGACTCCAGGGTCGAACGCAGCTCGGCCACGTGCCGCGGGTCGGCGTCCGCGAACCGGCGGTGCATCACCCCGGCGAGCTCGCTCGTCGCGACCACGTAGGTGCCGGAGCCCTGGCGGATGTCCAGCAACCCGTTGTGCGCCAGTGCGCGCACCGCCTCGCGCACCGTGTTCCGGGCCACCCCGAGCTGCTCGACGAGCTCGGGCTCGGTCGGGATCCGTGAGCCGACCGGCCACTCGCCCGCGGTGATCTGGTTCCTCAGCTGGGCAATCACCTGGTCGGCGAGAGCCGAACGCCGCGTGGACGTCAGCGCCATGGTGCTCCTTGCTCGATGTCCGGAAGGGGATCGGTCCGGGAGGTGCGGGCCCGTCGGATCGTCTCCGATTGTCTCAGTGGCGGACCGTCCCGGGGGAAGTCCCGGGACGGAGTGGACAGTCAATCATCCCATGATTCTATGATGGGTCCCATGCGTCATGACGAGACCCCGACCCTGAGCCCGCCCGCCGCCCCCGGAGCCGAAGCCACCGCCCGCGCGGGGGAGGGCCCTTCCCCCTGGGTGCTGCGGATCGTCACCCTCGGTCTGGTCCTTGCCGCGCTCAACCTCCGCCCCGCCATCACCAGCCTCGGGCCCCTCCTCGAAGAGGTCCGGGACGGGCTGCACATGAGCGGCAGCGTCGCCGGCGTGCTGACCTCCGTCCCGCCGCTCTGCTTCGCGCTGTTCGGGTTCGCGGCACCCCGGCTCGCCCGCCGTTTCGGCCCCGCCGCCGTGGTCTGCGCGGGCATGGTGGCCATCGCGGCCGGGCTGCTGCTCCGTCCCTTCGTGGGCGGCACCGCGGGGTTCCTCGCCGCCAGCGCCCTCGCGCTGATGGGCATCGCCGTCAGCAACGTCCTGATGCCCGTCATCGTCAAGCGCTGGTTCCCCGACCGGGTCGGCACCGTGACGGGCCTCTACTCCATGGCCCTGGCCCTCGGCACCGCCCTCGCCGCCGCGCTCACCGTGCCGGTGACGAACGCGCTGGGCGGGAGCTGGCGGACGGGTCTGGCCGTCTGGGCGGTCCTGGCCGTCGCCGCCGTCGTGCCCTGGATCCCGTTCGTCAGGGACCGCCGGGAGGCGACGCCGTCCGCCGCGGGCACCCCCGCCCCGCCCGCTCTCCGGATCACCCGGAGCCGTACGGCCTGGGCGCTCGCCTGCTTCTTCGGCCTCCAGGCCACGGCCGCCTACATCACCATGGGCTGGATGCCCCAGATCTTCCGTGACGCCGGTATCCCGGCGGGCACCGCGGGCGTGCTGCTGGCCGTCACGATGGCGATGGGAGTGCCGCTCGCCTTCGTCATCCCCCGGGCCGCCTCACGCCTGCGCAACCAGGGCCCGATCGTCCTCGTGCTCAGCGGGTGCGGGCTGCTCGGCTACGCCGGTCTCTACGTGGCACCCGCGGGTGGCGCGTGGCTCTGGGCGGTCCTGCTGGGGGTCGCCAACTGCGCCTTCCCGCTCGCCCTCACCATGATCGGCATGCGTTCGCGCACCGGCGCGGGCGTGGTCAGGCTCTCCGCCTTCGCGCAGTCCACCGGCTACCTCCTCTCGATCCCCGGTCCGCTGCTGGTCGGCGTGCTCTACCAGCACAGCGGGGGCTGGGGCATGCCGATCGCGCTGATGGCCGGTCTCCTCGTGCCCCAGACGATCGCGGGGGTGCTCGCCGGACGGGCCCGGACGATCGAGGACGAATGCTGAGGTGCGACACTGTCCACATGCCAGTGCTCGATCCGAATCCCCAGAACGGCCAGAAGAAGCTCCTCCTCGTCTTCGGGACCATGCTTCTCATCTCGGTGGTCATCGGTGTGATCGCCACGCTCGCCTCCCCCTGACACCGCCTCCCGGCCCCCCGCGCGGTGGGGACAACCCCCCGTCCCCTAGGGGGCGGGGTTCAGGGTCCGGTGGGTGGCTCACCGGATGGGACCGCCGTCCGCCGGCCCGTAGGTTCGGTGTGACAGAGCCGAGAACCCCGGAGGCGGACATGGCGGCCCGTACGAAGACCCGGAACCACAGCCCGGCCGTGCCCGGTCTGGAGATCCGGCTGCCCTGGTGGGCGGTGGTCCTGCCCGCACTCGCCTTCGCCGCGCTCCTCCTGCTGGTCGTCGAACCGGGTCAGGCGCACGCGGCAACCGCCGACCCCGTGCTCGGTCGGCTGTTCGAGCGCCTGGTGGGACTGCTTCCCGCCTGAGTTCCCGCGCACTCCGGGCCGTCGTTCACCCGTGGCGGGCGAGCACCTCAACTCCCTGCGCCCGGGGGCGTCATTCGTGCGAAGCTGAGAGGTATGAGCGCCGATACACCTCGCAGGATCGTCCTTCTCAGGCACGCAAAGGCGGAATGGTCGCAGGAGTCCGACCATGCGCGGCCCCTCGCGGAACGGGGCAGGAAGGACGCCCCCGTCGCGGGCCGCAAGCTGGCCGATTCGGGAATCGTCTTCGACCTGGCTCTGTGCTCGACGGCCACCAGGACCCGCGAGACCTGGAAGCTCGCGGTCCACGAGTTCACGCAGCGCCCCAGGACCGTGTACGAGGAGAGGCTGTACGAAGCCTCCCTGGGCGAGCTGATCGCCCTGTTCGACGAGACCCCCGACGACGTGACGAATCTGCTGGTCATCGGGCACAACCCCGGTATGCACGCGGCCGCGGACGCGCTCTGCGGCGGAGTCGAGGGTGACGCGCTCGCCCGGATGACCAGGGACGGCTTCCCCACCGCCGCCTTCGCGGTCGTCGAGTTCAGCGGATCCTGGAAGACCCTTGAGCACGGGGTCGGCAAACTGGTCGAATACTGGACGCCGAACGACTGAGCCCGACGTACCCGTGACGCACGAGGGGCGCCCGCACACCACGTGTGCGGGCGCCCCTCGAACGAGCCGGGAGCAGGTCAGCCCTCGAGACCGTCCGCGGCCTCGACCTCTTCCCGGGTGATGCCGAGCAGGTACAGCACGGTGTCCAGGAACGGCACGTTCACCGCCGTGTGCGCCGCCTGCCGGACCACGGGCTTCGCGTTGAAGGCGACACCCAGCCCGGCGGTGTTCAGCATGTCCAGGTCATTGGCTCCGTCTCCGATGGCGACCGTCTGCGCCAGCGGCACCCCGGCCTCCTCCGCGAAGCGGCGCAGCAGCCGGGCCTTGCCCGCCCGGTCCACGATGTCCCCGACCACCCGGCCGGTGAGACGGCCGTCGACGACCTCCAGGGTGTTGGCGGAGGCGAAGTCCAGCCCCAGGCGCTCCTTGAGGTCGTCCGTGACCTGGGTGAACCCACCCGAGACCACGCCCACTTGGTAGCCGAGCCGCTTCAGCGTCCGGATCAGGGTGCGCGCACCGGGGGTCAGCCTGACCTCGGCGCGCACCTTCTCCACCACCGAGACGTCGAGCCCGGCCAGCAGCGCCACCCGCGCGTGCAGGGACTGCTCGAAGTCGAGCTCGCCGCGCATCGCCTGCTCGGTCACCGCGGCCACCTCGGCCTCGCAGCCGGCGTGGGCCGCGAACAGCTCGATGACCTCGTCCTGGATCAGCGTGGAGTCCACGTCCATCACGACCAGGCGCTGGGCCCGGCGGCTGAGCCCGGCGGACACCACGGCGATGTCGACGCCGATGCCCGCGGCCTCGGTCGCCAGCACGGTCCGCAGCTCCTCGGTGGCGGCGCCGGAGACCGCGAACTCGACGGCGGTCACGGGGTACTTCGCGAGCCTGAAGATGCGGTCGATGTTGCCGCCGGTGGACGTGATCATGGCCGCTATGGCGGCGGTGGACTCGGCCGTCAGCGGGTGCCCCAGCACGGTCACGTGCGAACGTCCGCAGCCGCGCGGGCGGTTGTCGCCCGTCCCCGAGATGATCTCGGCCTGCAGTTTGAGCGAGTCCGCCCAGCTGTGCACCGTCGCCCGCAGGTCTCCCTCGGTCGTGCCGCCCTGGGCCGGTGACGTCACCAGGGCGCACAGGACGATGCGGCCACGGGTGACGACCTGCTCGATGTCCACGACGTCGACGGCGTAGGCGGCCAGGGTGTCGAAGAGCCCTGCGGTGATGCCCGGACGGTCCTTCCCGAAGATCTTGACGAGAATCGTGGGGGTGTCCGTGTCCCGAGCGGGCTCATGGGGCTCAGGGGACAGGGGTGACCGAGGTGGCTGGGATGCGCTCATGGTGGGTCCCACCGTATAGGGCCGGGTGCTGAGCTCCGAAGCCCGTCCCGAGTGGCGGACACCAGGGGGCCGGGCTCCACGGGGTGGGGTGCGACCCGCGAGCGGGCGCCTCGGTTGGGGCGGTCCGGCAGCATTCCTCCCGAGTCCGGGGGAGCAACGTGGAGCCTGCGCGCGGTCTTCACGCCGCCCGGCTTTCCGTTACCGGACCGCTCCTGGAATAGTTCCCCACGATGTTCAGCATCCCTAGGCTCCCTGCGACGGGAGCGACTCGGGGGACGACTAGTGGGGCGCGGAGTGCCGGAACTCGTACTGGAATTGAATGGCAGGACCTGGGCGCTCGATCCGTCCAGGCCGTACACCCTCGGACGTGATCCGCAGGGCGACGTGACGATCGACGACGCCAGGGTGTCGTGGCGGCATGCCACGATCAGCTGGAACGGCCGGGGCTGGTCCATCGAGGACCACGGCAGCACGAACGGCACGTACGTGCAGGGGCGGCGGGTCCAGCAGGCCGAGATCGGCCCCGGGGCCTCGGTCCGCCTGGGCAACGCCGACGACGGACCGAGGCTGAACCTCACCGCCGCGGCGGGCGCCGGCGTCGTCGGCGCGCAGGCTCCGGGCGGGCAGCAGGCGCCCGTACCTCCCGCGCAGCAGCAGGGAGCCGGCTGGCCCGGGGGCCCCGCCCAGCAGCAGGCACCCCCGCAGCAGGCCCCCTGGCAGCAGGCGCCGCAGGGCGGGCAGCCCCCGGTGCCGCACCAGCAGGGCCACGGGAACCCGCCGGGAGCGGGCGGAGCCGCGGGCGCGCCGCCGGTCTACGGTGACCGCAGCCCCACGACGTTCCACCAGCTCGACCTCGGCCGTGTCATGCGCATCGGCCGTGCGCTCGAGAACGAGCTGGTGGTCTCCGACCTCCAGGTCTCGCGTCTGCACGCAGAGTTCCGGGCCACGCCCGACGGCCGCTTCGAGATCCGTGACCTCGGCTCGCACAACGGCACGTACGTCAACGGCCAGCCCCTGCACAAGTCGGGCTCGGCGCTCATCGGCCCGAACGACATCGTCGGTGTCGGCCACTCGACGTTCCGGCTGGTCGGCGACCGGCTGGAGGAGTTCGTCGACACCGGCGAGGTCTCCTTCTCCGCCCGCCACCTCACGGTGACGGTCGACGGTGGCAAGGACATCCTCAAGGACGTCTCCTTCGGGGTCCCCGAGAAGTCGCTGATCGCGGTCATCGGCCCGTCGGGCTCCGGCAAGTCCACCCTGCTCAAGGCGCTCACCGGCTACCGGCCCGCCAACCAGGGCGACGTCCTCTACGACAACCGCAATCTGTACAAGCAGTTCGCCGAGCTCCGGCAGCGCATCGGCCTGGTGCCGCAGGACGACATCCTGCACAAGGAACTCACGGTCACCAAGGCCCTCAAGTACGCGGCCAAGCTCCGCTTCCCCGCGGACACCACCGAGGCCGAGCGCACCGCGCGGATCCACGAGGTCCTCGCCGAGCTGAAGCTCGACATCCACAAGGACAAGAAGGTCACCTCGCTGTCGGGGGGCCAGCGCAAGCGGGTCTCGGTGGC
The DNA here is from genome assembly GCF_042755185.1 of Streptomyces sp. NPDC059166. Classification (NCBI taxonomy): domain Bacteria; kingdom Bacillati; phylum Actinomycetota; class Actinomycetes; order Kitasatosporales; family Streptomycetaceae; genus Streptomyces; species Streptomyces sp. NPDC059166. The sequence goes on from NZ_JBHZCI010000016.1 coordinate 144,195, forward strand.
CCTGGAGCTGCTGACCAAGCCGTCGCTGATCTTCCTGGACGAGCCGACCTCGGGCCTCGACCCGGGCATGGACCGCGATGTGATGCAGCTGCTGCGCGGCCTCGCCGACGACGGCCGCACGGTCCTGGTGGTCACGCACTCCGTGGCCGAGCTGGCCATCTGCGACAAGCTGCTGGTGATGGCTCCCGGCGGGTCGGTGGCCTACTTCGGTCCGCCGGAGGAGGCGCTGAACTTCTTCGGCTACACCAGCTGGGCCGACGTGTTCTCCGCCTTCGAGAACTACCGCGACTACGACTGGGCGGGACGCTGGCGCGGCTCGCAGCACTACCAGATGTACGCCGCGGACATCGACGCCGTGGCCCCGCAGTCCGTCCACATGCCCTCGCCGCAGCAGATGCGCCCGCCCAAGCCGTCCGGCTGGACGGCACAGCTGTTCACGCTGATGCGCCGCTACATCTCGGTGATCGTGTCCGACAAGGGCTTCCTCGCGCTGATGGTCATCCTGCCCGCGGTGCTCGGGGTCGTCAGCGTGGTGATCCCCGCGGAGTTCGGGCTCGCGGAGCCGGACCCGCCCTCCCGGTTCAACGGCAAGGCCGGAACGATCATGCTGATCATCGCGGTCGGTATGTGCTTCGCCGCCGCGGCCAACTCCGTACGCGAACTGATCAAGGAGAGGGTGATCTACGAACGGGAACGGGCCACAGGGCTCTCACGTTCCGCCTACCTCCTGTCGAAGGTGATCGTCCTCGGCGTGATCACCGCTTTCCAGGGTGTGATCATCTGCGGGATCGGCTTCTCCACCCGCGAGCTGCCGGAGGAGGGGCTGTTCATGCCCCCCGCCGCGGAGATCTGCGTCTCGATCATCGTGCTCGGCTTCACGTCCATGATGGTCGGCCTGCTCATCTCGGCCCTGGTGAAGACAGCCGAGAAGACCATGCCGCTGCTGGTCATGTTCGCCATCGTCCAGGTGGTCTTCACCGGCGTGCTCTTCCAGGTCTACGGGTCGCCGGGCCTGGAGCAGTTCGCCTGGCTGATGCCCTCGCGCTGGGCGGTCGCGGCGGCCGGCACCACCCTGGACCTCGCCCACCTCATGCCGCCGTGGGACCCGGAGAAGCCCACCGACCTCGACCCGCTCTGGGAGAGCTCGGCCGGGCAGTGGGGGATGGACATCGCCGTCCTGCTCCTCATGGGGATCGTCCTCTTCTGGGCGGTCTCCCGGATGCTGCGCCGCCACGAGCCCGAGGTGATGCGGAAGTAGCGCCGTCCGCGGACCGGCTCCGGAAACGCCCGAGGGCGGCACCCCGTGGGGTGCCGCCCTTCGGCATGTGCCGGCCGGTCACGCGACGCTGCGGACCGGCGGCCGGCTGCTCTGCCCAGGCCTTGCCCGGAGCGTGGCTCCGTGTGCGTCGGCTCAGTACGCGCTGTCGACGTTGTCGATGGAGCCGTACTTGTCCGCGGCGTAGTTCGCGGCAGCGGTGATGTTGGCGACCGGGTCGTACTGGTCGTGCTTGGTGCCCTTGACGTGGTAGAAGTCGAAGGTCGGCTTGATGACCTGCAGCAGGCCCTTGGACGGCACGCCGTTGATGGCGTTGATGTCCCAGTTGTTGATGGCACGCGGGTTGCCGCTGGACTCACGCATGATGTTGCGGTGGAGACCCTCGTAGGTGCCGGGGATGTTCTTCTTGTGCATGATCGCGAGGGACTCGCGGATCCAGCCGTCCAGGTTGTTCGCGTAGACCGGCTTGCGGTCGGCGGCGCGGCTGGCCTTCTTGGCAGCACGCTTCTTCGCCTCGGCCTTGGCCTTCTTCTTGGCGGCGGCCTTCTCGCTCTTCGCCTCGGCGACGGCCTTGGCCTTCGCCTCGGCCTTGGCGGCGGCCTTCTTCTCCGCGGCGGAGTCCTTGGCCTTCGCCTCGTCAGCGGCCTTGACCAGCTGCTTGGCGGTGGCGTTCTGCTCGATCGCGCCGGCCTGGATGTTCTCGGCCTTCTTGCCGGTGTAGGCCACCGGCGCGGCGGCCGAAGCGGCCTGCGGCTCGGTCGTCGCCGACCCGTCGTGCGGGACGAGCGAGAAGGCGACGCCGGCCGCTGCCAGGGTCGAAACCCCCGCGACGGAGAGCTTCTGGACCTTGTTCAGACGACGGCCACGGCTGGTGATGCGGGAGAAAGACATTCAGTCGTACCTCTTCGAATCGTGGTGTCCTCGGCGAGGACGCGGACGGAAGCGCCGGGGCGCATCTCCGTCGGGGACAACACGATTCTTAGCTACCGCAAAAGGCCATGGCAAAGGTGTGACGTACGAAGCTGTTTAGTTTGTGCGGGTCTCGTTCATGCCTCCTTGTCCGTTTTGAACCCAGGCGTGATGCCCGTTTTGGTCAAACTATCCTCCTTCGTAAGTGACGTGGATCCTATGCCTGGCCTCACATCGCGCCGCCTTTACGATGACGAATAGTTGCTTTCGCTACGCGTAGCGTAAGCGACATTCCGGGCATCAGGGCAGTAGCAGGTGGGAGTCCCCGAACTCGTGCCACAGGTACCCGCCCCGCAAGGCCTCGGCGTACCCCCGCCGCAGCGCCTCGCGGCCGGCGATCGCCTCCAGCATCAGCAGGTGCGAGGCCTCGGGCTCGTGCAGCCCGGTCAGCAGACCGTCCACCACCCGTACGCCCCGCCGGGGCGTCACCACCAGATCCGTCCAGCCCGCCGCGGCGCGCACCACCCCGTCGGCGCGCGCCGACGACTCAAGGGCCCGGACCGCGGTCGTGCCCACGGCGATCACCCTGCCGCCGTCGGCCCGTGCCGCCCGGATCAGCGAAGCCGTGGCGGGCGGCACCTCGAATCGCTCCGCGTACGGGGGCTCGTGCGCCTCGGGTGACGACACCCCCGTGTGCAGGGTCAGCGGGGCGAACAGCACCCCGCGGCTCACCAGCGCCGTCACCAGGTCCGCGGTGAACGGCCTCGCCGCGCTCGGCATCTCGGCGGAACCGCTCCCGTCGGGCGACGGCACCGCGAACACCGTCCGGTACGCCGACGTCGGCTGGTCCCGCTCGGTGTAGGCGTACCGGATCGGACGCCCGTACCCGCCCAGCAGACCCGGGACGTCACGGGGTGCCCGCGCCCACCAGAGGCGGGCGCCCGCCTCCGGCCCGAGCGGCTCCTCCAGGACCACCGACTCGCCGCCCGGGAGCCGGACCACCGCACCCGCCGGACCGCCGGGACGCGGCCCGGTGGTACCCCTGCCGTCAGGCCGTCGCAGCTCCACCGCCCAGCGGCCGTCCTCACCCCGCGTCGAGAAGTGGACGACCACCGGCTCACCTCCCAGACGCCCGTCCACCGCGGCCGCCAGCGTCGTCGACGTGTTCACCACCAGGACGTCCCCGGCCCGCAGCTCCCCGGGCAGATCCCAGAACCTCCGGTGCGAGACCTCCGTGCCCCGGGACACCAGCAGCCGCACGTCGTCACGTCCGGAGCGCCCCCTCTGCTCCGCGGGCACCCGAGCCGACAACTCCGCAGGGACCCGCAGCGCCTCCAGCGCGGTCACCGCTCCGCCCTCCGGCCCGCGTCCAGCAGAGCCGCGGCGGTGTACCTGCCGCCGGCCGGGCGCTGCTCCAGCAGCCGTACGAAGGCGGGGGCCACATCCTCCGGATCCGGCCGGGGGGCGGGGTCGTCGGGGACCGCCGCCGTGTAGAGGTCCGTCGCCATGTCGCCGGGATCCACGGACCACACCCGCAACCCCGGCTCCTCCTGCCCGAGGACGGCGGCCAGCTGGTCCAGCGCCGCCTTGGACGCCCCGTAACCTCCCCACGTCGGATACGGCTCGACGGCCGCGTCCGAGCTGACCACCGCCACCGCTCCGGACGCCGAGGCCCGCAGCAGCGGCAGCGCCTCCTGCACCAGAGCGAGCGGCGCGACGACGTTCGTCTCGAGCGCCTCCCTCAGTCCCGCCGCGGACAGGGCTTCCAGCCGCACCAGCGGTGCGGCGCCGAGGGCGCTGGCGTTGCTCACCAGGAGGTCCAGCCCGCCCAGCCCCGCGGCCGCGGCCACCAGCGCACGCCGGTGCGCATGGTCCCTGACGTCACCGGACACGGCGACGACCCGGCCCCCGTACCGGCGGCCCAGCTCCCCGGCCGTCGCCTCCAGCACCCCCGCCGATCTGGCGCCCAGCACCAGATCCCAGCCCCGTCCGGCCAGGGCGGCGCCCAGCGCGCGCCCCAGTCCCTTCGATCCGCCCGTGATCACAGCTACCGGCATCGACCGTCATCCCCTCGGTTCTCGAACTGTTCCGACGCCGCCAACGTAGGAACGCGCCCCTTCCGCGCGCCTCGGCCGTCGGCCGCAGCGGTACGAGGCACTTCGGCCTAGGCCCGGCGCCCGACCCCGGAGCCGTCCGAGGTCCGATACGGAGCCGATCCCCCCGCCGGTACGGTGAGCACATGAGCCATCGCCCACCGTCGGGCCTCGCCGCGGTCAGCGCCGCGCTGCTCGCCATGAGCCGGCACCTGGAGATGAGGGACGTCCTCAAGACGATCGTCGCCTCGGCCCGCGAACTGCTGGACGCCGAGTACGCGGCACTCGGGGTACCGGACGACCACGGCGGCTTCGCGCAGTTCGTCGTGGACGGTGTCAGCGACGAACAGTGGAAGGCCATCGGGCCGCTGCCCCGCCAGCACGGCATCCTCGCGGCGATGCTCCACGAGGCGAAGCCGCAGAGACTCGACGACGTCCGTGAGGACCCCCGCTTCGAGGGCTGGCCCGACGCCCACCCCGACATGTCCGACTTCCTCGGCCTGCCCGTCCAGGACGGCGACGAGACCATCGGCGCGCTCTTCCTCGCCAACAAACGCTGCCCCCGCCCCACGGGCGGCTGCGGCTTCACGCAGGAGGACGAGGAACTCCTCGGGATCCTCGCCCAGCACGCGGCGATCGCCCTCACCAACGCCCGGCTCTACGAGCGCAGCCGCGAGCTCACGATCGCCGAGGAGCGCTCACGGCTCGCCCATGAGCTGCACGACGCCGTCAGCCAGAAGCTGTTCTCGCTCCGGCTGACCGCCCAGGCGGCCGCCGCCCTGGTGGACCGCGACCCGGTCCGCGCCAAGGGCGAACTCCAGCAGGTGGCCGCCCTGGCCGGGGAGGCCGTGGACGAGCTGCGCGCCGCCGTCGTCGAGCTCCGCCCGGCCGCCCTGGACGAGGACGGCCTGGTCGCCACGCTGCGCACCCAGATCCAGGTCCTGGACCGTGCCCACAGCGCCAGGGTGACCTTCGAGAGCACAGGCGTACGCGCTCTGCCCTCGGCCCAGGAGGAGGCGATGCTCCGGGTCGCCCAGGAAGCCCTGCACAACGCGCTGCGCCACTCCGGAGCCGGACGGGTCGCCGTCACGCTCGGCAGGGACGCCGCCACCACGGTGCTGCGGATCACCGACGACGGAAGCGGTTTCGACACCCACTCCGTCCGGCGCGCGGGCCGCCACCTGGGCCTCGTCTCGATGCGGCACCGGGCCGGCAGCGTCGGAGGCCGGCTCACCGTCGACTCGGAGCCCGGCAAGGGCACCACCGTCAGGATGGAGGTCTCCTGTGGCTGACAAGATCATCAAGGTGCTGCTGGTCGACGATCACCAGGTGGTCAGACGAGGGCTGCGCACCTTCCTGGAGATCCAGGACGACATAGAGGTCGTCGGGGAGGCGTCGGACGGGGCCGAGGGGGTCGCCAGGGCCGAGGAGCTGAGGCCCGACGTCGTGCTGATGGACATCAAGATGCCCGGCACCGACGGCATCGAGGCGCTGCGCCTCCTGAGGCAGCTGGAGAACCCCGCCAGGGTGCTGATCGTCACGAGCTTCACCGAACAGCGCACGGTCGTCCCCGCGCTCCGGGCCGGCGCCTCCGGTTACGTGTACAAGGACGTGGACCCGGACGCGCTGGCCGGCGCCATCAGGTCGGTCCACGCCGGCCACGTGCTGCTCCAGCCGGAAGTCGCCGGAGCGCTGCTCGCCCAGGAGGACAACGGGACCGGCACGGGACGCGGGAGCACCCTGACCGAGCGGGAGCGCGAGGTTCTGGGGCTCATCGCCGACGGCCGCTCCAACCGTGAGATCGCCCGTGCGCTCGTCCTGTCGGAGAAGACGGTCAAGACGCACGTCTCGAACATCCTGATGAAGCTGGACCTGTCGGACCGGACCCAGGCCGCGCTGTGGGCGGTACGGCACGGCGCGGCGGGCTGACCGCGGCGGGACGTAGAGGCCCTGCGCCGCCCGTGCGCCGGTCGGAGCGGTTCCACTCCGGTACGAGATTCATACCGTCGGGTGGATGTCACCCGAACGGCGCATCCTCTGTCCCCGGGCCGCGTTCTCCAGGCGTGCTGCGGCGGTCGGCCGCGGCCACACCAGGAGGATCCGGAAGTGAAGAAGCTGAAGAAGGCCGCCGCCGTCACCATGATCGCGGGCGGGCTCGTCGCCGCCGGTGCGGGAGCCGCCTCCGCCGCAGGCCACGGCGGTGCCGGGGCCCACGGCCAGGCGGCCGGCTCCCCGGGCGTCGTCTCGGGGAACCTCGTCCAGGTGCCGGTGAGCGTTCCGGTGAACGTGGTGGGCAACACGGTCGACGTGATCGGTCTGCTCAACCCCGCCTTCGGCAACCACGGCGTGAACCACTGAGCCGACGCCACACGTCCGGCCGCTGGGCGGGTCCGGCCGGGCCCGCCCAGCGGTACGTCCGCCGGACAGGCCCCGGGGCACGTACCGGAAGTCCCGCCCGCTCGGCGGCTGCCCGCCGCACGCCCTAACGCCCCTGCTGCTCCACATAGGCGTTGTACGCCGCGACCTGGGCCCGGCGGGCAACCCGCTCCACCGGGCGCAGCGCCTCTCCCCGGGCCGCGATCTCGGAGGCACTCACCGCGCCGCCGTGGCCGTTCTCATGGGCCACCGACACCAGCAGCCCCACCCGCTGAGCCAGTTCCAGCACCCGGACCGCGCGCGGGGGGTACCCGGGAGCCAGCACCTCGCGCCCGCGTTCCACCCGTGCCCGGTAGGCGTCCACCGCGGCCTCGGCCACCGGGCCCGAACCGGCGACGTCCAGCCGGGACAGCACGGCGGTCGCGTCCCGCAGTGCCTCGGCGAGCTCCCGCTCGGCCTCGCCCAGCGAGGGCACATCGGCCGGCGGCGCCTCGCGCACCGGCAGACAGTGCCAGAGGACCTCCACGTGGAGATCCCCGACGGGTCCCACCTCGGTCACCTCCGGCACCAGCCCGTACGGAGCCCCGGATGTGACCACCGCCTCCTCCGCCTCCAGGGCCCTGGCGTTGAAGTCAGGCGGACCGCTGAGCCCCAGCGGATGCCCCGGCGCGGGCAGCGCGACCCGGAAACCGCCGGCACCCAGGCCCCTCAGCCGACCGAGCGCGAACGTGAGCCCGACCGGCCCCTCCTCACCCGGCAGCCCCCCGACCCGGTGCACCGCGTCCTCGCCGACGATCGCGAGCGCCGCGTCGTCCGGAGACACAAGTCCGGCCAAAAGTGCGTTTCCCCATGCGGCGAGCCGCCCTGAGCGTGGTTCCGAAAGCATGGGGACAGCCTAGGGAACAGCCCCAGGGCCTGAGCACTCCCCGGGTGGCGTAGGTTTTCCCTGGGAGCTGTGCCCACAGGCACGCGACGATCTCGACACTGTATGGGGAGACAACGCGCCATGAGCGATGTACTGGAGCTGGTGGACGTATCCGTGGTCCGCGACGGACGCGCTCTGGTGGACGACGTCTCCTGGTCGGTCAAGGAGGGGGAGCGCTGGGTCATCCTCGGCCCGAACGGCGCCGGCAAGACCACCCTCCTCAACATCGCCTCCAGCTACCTCTTCCCGAGCACCGGCACGGCCAAGGTCCTCGGTGAGCGGCTCGGCGGAGTCGGCACCGACGTCTTCGAGCTCCGCCCCCGCATCGGCATCGCAGGCGTGGCCATGGCCGAAAAGCTGCCCCGGCGCCAGACCGTGCTGCAGACGGTCCTCACCGCCGCGTACGGCATGACCGCCACCTGGAACGAGGACTACGAAGCCGTCGACGAGGAGCGCGCCCGCGCCTTCCTCGACCGCCTCGGCATGACCGACTACCTCGACCGGAAGTTCGGCACGCTCTCCGAGGGCGAACGCAAGCGCACCCTCATCGCCCGCGCCATGATGACCGACCCCGAGCTCCTCCTCCTCGACGAGCCGGCCGCCGGTCTCGACCTCGGAGGGCGCGAGGACCTGGTCCGTCGCCTCGGCCGGCTGGCGCGCGACCCGTACGCCCCCTCCATGGTCATGGTCACCCACCACGTCGAGGAGATCGCACCCGGCTTCACCCACGTCCTGATGATCCGTCAGGGCAAGGTGCTCGCCGCGGGACCCATGGAGACCGAGCTCAGCTCCCGGAACCTCTCCCTCTGCTTCGGCCTGCCCCTCGTGGTCGAACACCACGGTGACCGCTACACCGCCCGGGGACTGCCCCTCGGCCAGTAGTCGCACCACAGCCAACCTCCCCTGCGCCCTGTCGGGGAGGGCACCCGCGGTCCTACGATGACCATGTGGACATCGACGCGTGGGTGTGGTGGCTGATCGTCGCGGTGGGGCTGGGCATCCCCCTCGTCCTGACCGCGATGCCCGAGTTCGGGATGTTCGCCGTCGGGGCGGTGGCGGCGGCCGTCGTCGCGGCCCTCGGAGGCGGCATCGTGGCCCAGGTCCTGGTGTTCGTCGCGGTGTCGGTCGCCCTGATCGCCGTCGTACGCCCGATCGCGGCCCGGCAACGGGCCGGCCGGGCGACGCACGCCAGCGGCATCGACGCACTGAAAGGCCGTCAGGCCGTCGTCCTGGAAAGGGTGGACGGCGGCGGCGGACGTATCAAGCTCGCCGGAGAGGTGTGGTCGGCCCGCTCGCTGGACGCCGACCAGATCTTCGAACCAGGCCGGCAGGTGGACGTCGTGGACATCGACGGTGCAACGGCCGTCGTCATGTAGCGAACCGGTCACACGGCGGGCCCCGGTCTGCCAAACTCGAAGTCGATCATCATGAGACCGCAACCGTCGTGGATGACGCGGAACCCATGACGGTTCGACCTCGATCACCGCGATCCGTCGGCAACCGAAGGGCACGAGGCACACGATGCAACCGATCATCATCGTCCTGATCATTCTGGTGGTGCTCGTCTTCATCGCCCTGATCAAGACGATCCAGGTCATCCCGCAGGCCAGTGCCGCCATCGTCGAGCGCTTCGGCCGCTACACCCGCACGCTGAACGCCGGACTGAACATCGTCGTCCCGTTCATCGACTCGATCCGCAACAGGATCGACCTCCGCGAACAGGTCGTCCCCTTCCCGCCCCAGCCGGTGATCACCCAGGACAACCTCGTCGTCAACATCGACACCGTCATCTACTACCAGGTGACCGACGCCAGGGCCGCCACCTACGAGGTCGCCAGCTACATCCAGGCGATCGAGCAGCTCACCGTCACCACCCTCCGCAACATCATCGGCGGCATGGACCTCGAGAGGACCCTGACCTCCCGCGAGGAGATCAACGCCGCGCTGCGCGGAGTGCTCGACGAGGCCACCGGCAAGTGGGGCATCCGCGTCAACCGGGTCGAGCTCAAGGCCATCGAACCGCCCACCTCCATCCAGGACTCGATGGAGAAGCAGATGCGCGCCGACCGGGACAAGCGCGCCGCGATCCTCACCGCGGAGGGCATCCGCCAGTCCGCGATCCTCACCGCGGAGGGCGAGAAGCAGTCCGCGATCCTCAGGGCCGAAGGTGAGGCCAAGGCATCCGCCCTGCGCGCCGAGGGCGAGGCCCAGGCCATCAGGACGGTCTTCGAGTCCATCCACGCGGGGGACCCCGACCAGAAGCTCCTCTCGTACCAGTACCTCCAGATGCTCCCCAAGATCGCCGAGGGCGACGCCAACAAGCTCTGGATCGTGCCCAGCGAGATCGGCGACGCCCTCAAGGGACTCAGCGGCGCGTTCGGCAACCTCGGCGGCGGGGCACCCGGCTTCAACACGGGCTCGGAACAACGCAGGGAGGCGCCCCCCGTGCAACGCAGGGAGGCACCCCCCGTCGAATGACCGGAGAACACCTTCGTGCATGATCAGTGAGGCCCCTCGACCTTCATGGCGGGGAGGCGTCACTGACCATCGAAGGAGATGGCCTTGTCCATCTGGGAAATGCTCGCGGTGTTCGCGGCAGGGATCGGTGCCGGCACGATCAACACCATCGTCGGGTCAGGCACGTTGATCACCTTCCCCGTGCTCCTGGCCACCGGCCTGCCCCCGGTCACCGCCACCGTCTCCAACGCCCTCGGCCTCATCCCCGGGTCCGTCAGCGGAGCCATCGGCTACCGCGAGGAACTGACCGGCCAGCGCCGCCGGATCCTGAACCTCGGCACCGGAGCGCTGATCGGCGGACTCACCGGCGCCACCCTCCTGCTGGCCCTGCCCTCGACAGCCTTCGAGACGATCGTCCCCGTACTGGTGGCACTCGCCCTCGTGCTCGTCGTCCTGCAGCCCCGGATCAGCAGAGCCGTCCAGCGCCGGCGTGAACGCACCGGCACCCCCGCCCGAGCCGACGGCGGACCCCTCCTCTTCACCGGCCTGATGCTCGCCAGCGTCTACGGCGGCTACTTCACAGCAGCCCAGGGGATCATCTACCTCTCCCTGATGGGCATGCTGCTCGACGACACCATGCAGCGCCTCAACGCCGTCAAGAACGTCCTCGCCGCGGTCGTCAACAGCGTCGCCGCGCTCTTCTTCCTCTTCGTCGCCGACTTCGACTGGACGGCGGTCGTACTCATCGCGGTCGGGTCCGCGATCGGCGGCCAGATCGGCGCGAAGGTCGGCCGCCGCCTGAGCCCGCGGCTCCTGCGCGGCCTGATCGTGGCCGTCGGCACCGCGGCCATCGTCCAGCTGCTGCTGCGCTGAACGACGTGAGCCCGCCCCCCGGGGGACGGGCTCGTACGGGCCGACCTCACGCAGCCGTGCGCGCCAGCCACTCGGGCAGCGCGGACCGGTCACCGGCACCGAGCGCCAGCAGCATCGCGTCGGCCGGCGAGGGCACGAACGGCTGACGCAGCAGCGGCATGCCCGCCTCCTCCGGAGTCCGCGCCGCCTTGCGGTGGTTGTCCTCGGCACACGAGGCCACGGTGTTCAGCCAGGTGTCCTGGCCCCCCTGGGCGCGCGGCACCACGTGGTCGACGGTGCTGGCCCTGCGCCCGCAGTACGCGCACCGGTGCTGGTCCCGTATGAGTACACCCCTTCTGGACCACGGAGCGTGTCTTCGGAACGGAACCCGCACGTACCTGCAGAGTCTGATCACCTGGGGTACCGGCAGATCCACCGCGGCACCGCGCATACGAAGGGCGGGATGCGACTGCTCGACGACGGCCTTGTCCTGCAGGATCAGAACGACCGCACGGTTGAGCGTCACCGTCGACAGCGGCTCGAAGCTCGCGTTGAGTACAAGTGTGTCGCGCATCCTGTCCACCTCCCGTGTGCCGCCCGTCGGTCGGCGGGCCCGGGATCAACTCTGTCCGGGAGTGCCGTGACGGACAACGCAATAAAAAGTGCCCTGCCCTGATCTCTCCAAGACCAGGGCAGGGCAAACAGGAGGCGAACCTTCAGCTTTCGGGGGCCGCGTACTCCCCGATCAGCTGGGCGCGTCCCAGCGTGTGGAAACGCAGGTTGAACCCGACGGCCGCGGGCGGGGTGTCGCTGTCCGGTCCGAGCTTCTCGGTGTCGACCGCGTACACGGTGAAGACATAGCGGTGGTTCTCACCGGCCGGCGGCGCGGCGCCTCCGAACTCCTTCGCCCCGTAGTCGTTGCGGGCCTGGACCGAGCCCGCGGGGAGCCCTTCGAACGCCCCGCTGCCCGCGCCGGCCGGAAGTTCCGTCACGGATGCCGGGATGTCGAACAGCACCCAGTGCCAGAATCCGCTGCCCGTCGGGGCATCCGGGTCGAAGCACGTCACGGCGAAGCTCTTCGTCTCCGCGGGGAAGCTCTCCCACCGCAGCTGCGGTGAGGTGTTCCCGGCGGCGTAGACCTGGTCGTCCGACAGCACCGCTCCCGGAGAGAGGTCCTCGCTCACCACGGTGAACGCGGGAACCTCGGGATGGAAGTCATGAGGAAGCGGCGCCCTCTTCGGCTCGGTCACGTCTCGCACCTCTCCTTGTCGGTCGGCATGTTTCTCCCACCGACCCTAAGGGCTGTCAGAGCCAGTTGCGCTGGCCGCCGACCTGCGCGAGCCACTGATTCAGGTAGGCGGCCCAGTCGGTGCCCTGGTAGTCGTTGAGACCGACCTTGAACGCCCGGTAGGAATCGCTGCCCTCGCTGAAGAGCCCCGGCTTCTTGTCCATCTCCAGGACGACGTCCATCTCCCGGTCGTCCGCGACGAAGGTCAGCTCGACCTGGTTGAGTCCCCGGTACTGCTGCGGCGGGAAGAACTCGATCTCCTGGTAGAACGGCAGCCGCTGCCGGGTCCCGCGGATGTGGCCACGCTCCATGTCCGCGCTGCGGAAACCGAAGCCGAGCTGCCCGAAGGCGTCAAGGATGGCCTGCTGGGCGGGGAGCGGATGCACGTTGATCGGGTCCAGGTCACCGGAGTCCAGGGCCCGGGCGATCTCCAGCTCCGTCGTCACCCCGATGTTCATGCCGCGCAGGTGCTGCCCCGCGAACATCGTGATCGGCGTCTCCCACGGAATCTCCAGGCCGAACGGCACGACGTGCACCGCGCCCGCCTCCACCTGGAACGCCCCGCCGAGACGCATCTTGGTGAACTCGATGTCCTGCTTGGTCTCCTGGTCCCCGCCTTCGACCTCGACCCGCGCCTGCAGGCCGACCGAGAGACCCTCGATCTGCTGGGACACGGATCCGCCCTGGATCCGCACCTCGCCCTGGACGACCCCACCGGGGACGACGTTGAGTTCGGTCAGCTCGGTCTCGACCGAAGCACCGCCGGCACCCATGCTCGCGAGCAGCCGCTTGAAGCCCATGTTTTCCTCCTAGGTCCTGACCCCTACATACGCGCCACGACCGTAACCGGTTCCCCGTACGGCCGTCCGTCCCGGTCCCACCGGGCTCTCGGAAGCCTGAACTCGTGCACGAGGGGCCGGTTCGGCGAGCATGGACGATGTGAATCTCACTGACCTCGCTGAAGAAGTCGCCCCCAGGCTGCTCGGTGCCACCCTCACCCACGAGACCGCCGAAGGAACGGTGAGCATCGCCATCACGGAGACCGAGGCGTACTCAGGCGCCGCGGACCCGGCCTCCCACGCCTACCGGGGGAAGACGGAACGCAACGCCGTCATGTTCGGTCCCGCCGGACACCTGTACGTCTACCGGTCCCACGGGCTGCACTGGTGCGCCAACATCGTCACCGGTACGGACGGCATCGCGTCAGCCGTCCTCATCAGGGCGGGCAGAGTCGTCGAAGGGGAGGAACTGGCACGCGAACGGCGAGGGGACCGCGCCGACGGCCCGCGTCTCGCACGGGGCCCGGGCAACCTGTGCCGCGCTCTCGGTATCACCGCCGAACAGAACGGCGTGGACGTACTGACGGGCACCCGGGTCAAGCTGTCCGAGGGCCGGCCGCCGGATCCCGCACACGTCCGCTCCGGGCCCCGGGTGGGCGTCAGCAGAGCACACGACTGGCAGCACCGCTTCTACCTCGTGAACGACCCGACGGTCTCGGCCTACCGGCTCAGCCCGAGAGCCAGGCCGCACAAGGAGACCTGAGTCCTCGCCGAGGGCCGTCCACAGGTCTTGCCCGGAGGAGGACGCCTCCGGTTCCCGCGAGGGCTTCGCTCGACGTCGCCGCGCGAAACGACGTCCGGGACGCTCCCGATCGCCCGGGGAAGGAGTTCGTTCTCCTGGCGAGGCGCCCATGAGATGCGGTGCACGGAGGACACACGTACACCCCGGCCCGGGAGGACGCCTCCGCGAGACGGACGACCGCAACCCGGCCCTCTTGTTTTCCAGCCAGGCAAGAGATCGAATCAGCCAAACGAACGGTTTCGCCGCGCCCCACCGCTGATGCCGGCCGAGGCGGAACGGGGTGTCCCCTCCGATGGGGGAAACCGATCGCTCGCACCCCTTGCGAGGTGCCATCACCCCGTCCCACCAGGAACGGGCCGACGGGTACACCGGCGCGGGGGGCGGATGCGCCGCCGGCCTTCCCGGCCCTCCGCTGGTTCCGGCCCTCTCGGTCGGTGACGGAGAGCGCCGGCGCCTCGCCCCGACGCAACTTGACTCGTCCCCGCCGTTTCCCTAACGTAGTCCGAGCCGCTTGAACGGAAGCAGTTGCTGGCGTGGTCCATCGGACCGGGCCGAAGCACCGTGAGAGGGCCAACCACTACCTACGATTCACCCCTGGCGGGTGCAATTTCGGCATGCCGAAATTCTCCGCAACCGGCTCGATTATGAGTCGCAGAGGAAATCAGCTAAAGTAGTGACCACGCCGAAAGGGAAACGCGAAAGCGAAGAACTGGAAAGCGGGGCGGTAATTTAACTGCCTAGCAGGAACCCGCTTCGGCCGGGAATCGGACACGAAAGAGTCTGATAGAGTCGGAAACGCAAGAACGAAGGGAAGCGCCCGGAGGGCCCCGGTGAAACGG